>CAVPWJ010000175.1:0-53143 GCA_963708955.1 uncultured delta proteobacterium | reverse complement strand
GCAAAATCGTTCGCCTGCCATGGAGCGACGAAACCGCCCGCGCCGCCGTCACCGGCTCGCGGTTTATGAAGGTGTGAAGGCTGCGGGGCGCGGGATCGCCGCGCCCCGGCACCGCCCTACCACCACGAGTCATAGAACACTGTCTTGCCCTCGGCGATCGCCGCGCGGGCTTTCGCGATAAAAGCAAGATCGTCGTCGGTCTCGCTGCCATCGGACGCGCCGAAGAAGAAGCCCTCGGTTGGCGGCAGGTTGCCCGCGCGCACATCGGCCTCCAACCGGTCGAGGTCTTCCGCCGTCAGCACGAGCGCGATGCAGTTGAACAGCTTCGTGCCGCCTTTCTCGAAGTACAGGTTCTCCATCCAGCCATGCAGGTTCGGGTGCTTGCGCCAGTAGTGGATGCGCTCCGCTGTTTCGTCGGCAAAGCCGAACGGTTGATCGGGCTCACACGTCGTGACGTTTGCATACATATCCAGTCCCATTTTTTTGCTCCTTTTGTTGGTGTTGATCGTCCCGAAGGACGCGGCACCTCGGAGCGGCGGGACCAAGCTGCCGCCGTCATGGGCCACACGGCCCGCAAGGGGTGGTGCGGGCAGCCCATTGACGGCAAAGCGCCCGACGCCAGGAACGCGGGATGACCGAGGGACGATCACACCACGGGAGCGGCTGGGGAATGGTCGTTATGTAAAGCGTCGCTTTACAGTGCACGATTCAGCTTGTAGGATGACCGCTATCGGGAGGCGCGCGATGGGCGACAACCAAGAGAACCGGCTGAAAGAGCCCGCACATCCGGGCGGCTTTGTGAAGCATGAAGTCTTGAAACCGCTCAACCTGTCGGTGACGGAGGCGGCGGATGCACTGGGTGTGACGCGCCCGGCGCTGTCGGCGCTCCTGAACGAGCGCGCGCACCTCTCGCCGGACATGGCGATACGGATTGAAAAGGCGTTCGGCGTCTCGATGGAGACGCTGATGCGCATGCAGAACAGCTACGACATTGCCCAGGCCCGCAAGCGGGAAGCGGAGATCAAGGTCGAGCGATACACAGGAATGAATACGAAGGGGCGGGCATGACGGAGCTGAATTTCAAGGGCAAGGAGTTTGTGTTCAACCACCACCTGGCCGTGCCGCACCGGCCATTGGTGCCGGATGCAAACAAGTCCATCGGCGAGCCGCGCCTCGACGGCAACCTCATCATCAACGGCGACAACCTGCACGCGCTGAAATCGCTGCTGCCGATGTATGCGGGCAAGGTGGACTGCATCTTCATCGACCCGCCCTACAACACCGGCAACGAAGGCTGGTGCTACAACGACAACGTCAACAGCCCGATGATGCAGCAGTGGCTGAGCGAGAATCCCATCGGCATCGAGGACGGCCTGCGCCACGACAAGTGGTGCGCGATGATGTGGCCGCGCTTGCGGCTCCTATTTGATCTCCTCTCCGATGATGGGGTTATCTTCATCTGCATTGACGACAACGAGCTATATAACCTGCGGCTTATGCTCGATGAGCTGTCTAGAAATCCATCAAACTGGATCGGGACTATCGTCTGGACAGAGCTCGGAACTCGTCCGTCGCCGCGACGCGCTTCCAATCCGCAACGTCGACGTCTTCCTCCGCCGTACGCTCGTGCGCGGGCTTGACCTCGTCACGCCCGAGTGGGGCGACGTCCGTAGCAGCACCAACCGTCGGAGTCGGATCAAACGAGACAGACTTCATGGTCGGGCTCCCTTCCTTGAAGAGTCTCCCTTCTCGTAGCAGAAGCGCGCCGTCAGTGCATCAGACCTGGGAGAATACGGCCTTGTCCGTGAGCGAGGCTGCCACGTCAAGACAGACGACGATGAATGTCGCTGCCACTCCCGCGAACTGCCGTCTTGGTCGATCCTATCTCACTCCGCCCTCCATTGCTTGATCACTTCCCGAATGGCGGCGGTCTCATTGAGGTGCGGAAACGGCTCGTTCGGCTCTGGAACGTTTAGAAACCGGCAGAGCGGCCCCCATCCTTGAGAGACTTCGAACACCAGAAGACGCCGTGGCTCGATGGTGGCTTGCACGGTCTCGATGTGCCTGCGGAAGACGGCGGTCGCGTGCTCCTGGTCCACGCGTCCGCCGAAGGTGTCCTCCAGCGCGATTTTCCTCGCCATGGCGAGCTGAAGCTTTACGGCCTCCGGTACGTCCTCACGCGTTTTCATCTGCATGGCTGGAAAGAGAGTTTCGCTCATACTGCGGTGCCACGCCTGCGGATCGCGAACCGAAAGCAACACCTTGGCCTCGGGATAATGCATCGCAAGCTCGCGCCAGTAACGACAGGCGGGCCAGTCGACCGTTGCCTGGAAGTCTTGGAACAGGCGTCCCCAGTCGGGCGGCTGACCAAACGCAATGGCGTGCCACATCCCGGCATGGTCGGGCCGTTCGAGTACCTCGAACATATGATAACACCGGCCAATGCCGAGTTTTTCGATCGCCACCTTGAGTGACAGCGTTCCCGTCCTGCCGAATCCAGCTCCGATAACGCTCAGTGCCATGTACCGTTCCCTCCGTTGCCGCCTGCGGAGATTTTCCCGTCGTCGTCTCGCACCACGCGGTTGTTGCACGGTACTCCGGGCCGCGCCAAGAGCTCGATGGACCTGCCCGTCGTACTGCTCGCTGGTTTCGACGAAGCGGGCCGATCAGGAGCGCGGGTGCGCGGGGCAGACGTCGCCGCGCCACAGAGCCCCGGGGGGCGTTTCCGCCGCCAGCGAAGGCGGCTCCGCGGAGCACTACCCTCGCGAAGGCCGACGCGGTCCAGACCCCGCAGATCGACGTCAATTACTCTTGCCGTCAGCGGTTGTTGCCCGGCTGGCGGAGAATGGGCATCCAGTGAAACAGGCCGGCCAGAAGCACCAGGATCACATCCATGGGCTCCGCTCGTCCCTTTGCCTTGAGCTTGCCGTAGTTGAGCGCAAGCTCCAGCGCATGGGCCAACAAGAGGACGATGCCAGCGATGACAAAGTAACCATCCAAGGGTTCGCCAAACAGCTTCAGCAGGCCACCGGCAGGCAACAGCCAAAAGCCCAGGGTCAATAATTTGCCGACAGAAAAGAACGTGCTCATGGCACTCCTGGGTGCACTTCTCGGCTTTCAGGAGACTTCGATAAGGCGATCCGGTAGCTGCGAAGCCATCTCCCTGGCTCAATACGGCTATCCCATTGAATACTCTTCTAGCTTGGGATGCGTCATCTCGTTGCGGAAGCGGGAAATCGTCCAGGGCCAGGATGCGGGTATGCCACCCTCATCCAGATACCAGCTCTGACAACCGGTGAGCCATACGGTATCCTTCATGTTGGCCTTCAGATCGTCATTGAAGCGGGACGTCGCTTCCTCAGTGGGCGCGACGGTGGCAAAGCGGCCGTCCCGATACATCTCTATGAAATCCATGATGTATTGAGATTGCAATTCCGCGATGGATGCGAACGAGAGATTACCGATCGGACTATGCGGGCCGATTATCATGAAAAAATTCGGAAATCCGGGAAGGGCCACGGTGCGATATGCCTTTGGCCCATCTTTCCAGACCTCTTCCAAGGTGATCCCGTTCAAACCAGTCATTTTCATGGGTCTCATGTATTCATTGGCGTGAAACCCGGTTGCGAACGCCACCACGTCGACCTCGTGCAATTTGCCATTATTGTCGACAATACCCTTGGGCTCCATATGGTCTATCCCCACCGTCACCAGCTCGACATTCGCTTTCTGAATTGCGGGATAGAAATCCGATGACATCACCAGGCGTTTACACAGCGGAGTATAGTTCGGCCTCAACTGCTCTCGTAATTTTAGATCCTTCACCGTGTTGAGGTTCCTCAGACAAATCCACCCCATCATCCGACGGAGGATGCCATCCTTGATCACGGCCCGACCCATTACTTGCTCAAAGAGGATGCGGAAACCGTGGTAAATCGCCTTCGACAGAATCGGAAACTTGGTCGCCAGGGATTTCCCGAACGCGGTGTATTCCCTGTTGGGTACGGGGATGACCCATTGCGGGGTGCGCTGGAACGAGACGACCTTGGTGCAAATGTTGGACATCGGTTCGACCATCTGCGTTCCAGTCGAGCCGTTGCCAATGATCGCGATACGCTTACCCTCGAGGGGCACGCTGTGATCCCAGCGTGCCGAATGAATGGTGATCCCCTCGAATGTTTCCATGCCTTTGATTTCCGGATACCTGGGCCGAACCAAGACCCCCGTGGCTGAAATCAAGAAGTCTGCCGTAGCCTTGGTGCCATCGGCGGTCTCCACGGCCCATTTTCCGGCGACATATTCGGCCTTCACGACCGCTTGGTTGAACTGAATGCGGGAATAGAAGCCGTATTTCTTGGCCATCCGTTCGTAATACTCGCGAATCTCGCTGCCGCCGCAGAAGCGATGGCTCCAGTTCCCGTTAGGATCGAAACTATATTGATAATAGTGGGAAGGGACGTCGCACCGTAACCCAGGATAGGTGTTGTCGCGCCAGGTTCCGCCGATCTTATCGCCCTGATCGAAAACGGTGATGTCGTCGATGCCCGCGTTCATGAGTCGGATGCCCATGACTACGCCGGAGATCCCGGCTCCGATGATGATGACACTCGGTGATCCTCGATCGGCTCGTGCCGTTGGGATCGCGGTCTGCTGGCTTGTCATTTTGGCGTATCCTCGTCTGCTGTGTTTTCGGATTTGGACACCACACCCAGGATCATATTCAGGCGTGTTCGAAACGGGGTCAGGCAACTTTTCTCATGTGCCAGTGATCCAAAACGGCTTCGGTCGGATCGAAGGTTGTCTGACCCCATTCCTTACCCACCCGGGAAGACGAGAGGCAGTGGCCGCGAGACCGTCCCGAGCGAGGCAGGTAGTCCCGTCATGCTGGCAGGCCCGGTCGGAATCGCGACCGTCAAGCTGGTCACCGTCTGCTCTGAGGTCTGCTCGCTGCCACAGCCCGCGTAGAGAGCGATTCCGAGAAGTACGAGGGAGAGCACGGCGAGACCTCGTCGTCTTCGGTTGACGCTGCCGAGGACGGCCGCGCAGAGTGCGACGAGCACGAGCCCGATGGCGAGGGAATCCGTTTCACGGTTCTTGCCGTCGTCTCCCGGTGGAGAAGACGGGTTGACCGGTCCCCGTCCGAGAAACCCGCTCACTCCCAAGTCCGACGTGGGCGTCGAGGTCGGGCTCGAAGACGGCGACGGCGTTGCCGTTGCGGAGCTCGTCGCAGAGCCGATCGTCCCCGTGAGTATCAACCGGATCGACGACGCGGGCAGGATTTCGAGGGGCGAATCAAAGAAAAACTCGTTCTCCGCGGACGGGCTTCCCACGCTCGCGCTCTGCCCGGACGCCGTAAGCGTCAGCTCGGAGAAGACGGCCGCCTCACTCAGCTCCAGGCGAATCGCGCTCACGCTCTCGGTCGAGTCCGTCGTGTTGACGATCTCGAACTCGCCGCCATCTACGGCGTCTCCAGCCACTCCGTGAACGTCGGACACCGAGATCACTCGGATGCTCCCGCCGGCAACCGGCGTCGCCGCCGGATTGAAGATGGGTGTCGAGGTTGCGGTCGCCGTCGCCGTGAGAACTGGAGTCGGGGTACTTGGAGTAGGGGTCGGGGTTGGTGTGGCAGTCGGTGTTTTCGTATGCGTATGCGCGTAGACAGGGAAGGCCATGGTGAGCGGCCCCGCCATTACTGAACAGACCACCCGCCGCGCCGGCACACGAGCTCGCGCGCAGGCTGGTCGACGATCGGCTCTCGAGGAAAGTGGGAAAATGCTGTTCATCGGCCTCGGACGGAACCCTACCTTATACGAGCCACCGGCGTGAAGCGGAAAATACCATTCTGAGGCAGATTCTGCGCGCCCACCGACGTGAAGCGTGACTTCCTACCTTTGAAGGTAGGAAGTCACCGGAATATGCCTACGGCTCGAACGCTCCCTGGAAGATCGTGGATTCCAGTGGCGGCTTCGGCGAGGGGAGAAGCTTGGCCGTCAGCCGGTCAATGGACCCGTGCGCAGGCGACTTCCGCGGGAGCCGTCACGCTCGGCTCGCGGTCGGCTGCGAGCGAGTCGGCGCGGACTTCGGGGGGCAGCTCGCTCTCGGGGGCAAACTCGATGACGAACGCCGAGCCGCGTCCCTTGGTCGAGCGGGCGGTCACGCGGGCGCCATTCATCTCCGCGTAGCGCTTGACGAGCGCCAGGCCAAGGCCCAAGCCCTGGAACCGGCGGGAATTGCTCGGGTCCTCCTGAGAGAACGCCTGGAACAGCCGCGGCAAATACTCGGCGGCGATGCCGACTCCGGTGTCGGTCACGGAGAGCTGCAGCCTGCCGCTGGCGGCCCGGCCGAGCCACACGGTGACGCCACCTTCGCGCGTGAACTTGATCGCGTTCGATAACAGATTTCGCAGCGCGTGAGACAGACAATACTCGTCGCAGCGGACGATGGCCTCGGGCTCGTCGATCCGGCAATCGAGGCGCAGGCCCTGCTTCTGCGCCAAGATCTCCGCGTCGTCGACGCAGCGACGGACGAGTTCGGCCACCGGCAGCGCCGTCGGCCGAACCTCGAAGGTGCCGGTCTCGATCTTCGAGATGTCGAGGATCCCGTCGACCGTTTCGGCCAGTCGCGCACCGGCGCGGAGAATCGGCTCGACGATGTTGGAACGATCCTCCTCGGTGCCGCCCTCCTCCAGCCGCTCGCGGATGATCTCCGCGAAGCCGAGGATGACGTTGAGCGGCGTGCGAATCTCGTGGCTCATGTTGGCGAGGAATGCGCTTTTCAGGCGTGACGCCTCGAGCGCCGCATCGCGCGATCTCTCGAGCTCGATCTCACGATCTTTTCGCAGCTCGGACGACAGATAGGCGTAGAACATCCCCGAGCAGAAGATGAAGGGCGCACCGAGCAGGACGCTCGCCTCCAACAGGTGCTCAAAGCCGTACTGGCGGAGGACCAACGAGAGAGCCGACGTGGCCCCGGCCGCTACCATGGTCTCTCGGAACGAGCGGCCGATGGCCGCGAGCAGGATTGCGAAGAAGTAGAGAACGAGAATGTGCTGCTCGATTCCGCCGAACCAGAGCACGGCCCCCAAGGTGACCGCGCTGTCCAGAATGACGATTCCCGAAAGCGTTCTGTCCCGGAACAGCCACGCGGGTGGCAGGAGGTGAAGCAACACGTTGGAGGCGAGCAGCGCGAGCACCAGGGAGCGTACGGCGACGGCATGATCTCCGGCTGGCTGCGAGAGCAGCAGAGCGCCCGTGGCGATGATGCTGACCCACCGGAGGAGGAGGAGGTTCCGTCTCCTCTGCTCTTCCTGTTGCTCTTCCTGTTCGCATGAGCCAGCGGGTGCTTCGATCATTGTCACGCTCCTTCCCCCACGGCTTACGTGCAGTTTCCGTGCCTTACTCCAGCCTCCGACATCAGGGGGGAAAGCCTGCGAATGGGCCGAATATGCCCTCAATCCTTACATTTTTGGCAAAAACGAGAGCGTGGATTGTGCCGCCGCCGCAAAATTTCCACGCTCGGAGCTCCACCGGCAGCGCCTTCCGCCGCATAGCATCGGCGTCTCGCGCCACTCGAGGGCTTCGATCACCAGCCGGAGCTTCGGCGGCTCGGAGGCGATCGCGCCGATGGCGACCTGCCCTTCGAGCCGCCAGTCACGTTTTCCACGCCGGTTTTCCTCATCCCGCCTCTTGCGTTCGAGGCGAGAGTGTCGGAAACGAGTCTCGGGAAAGTCATGGCGGAGCAGAGGCCCGCGGACAACGCGATCAAGGCCGAGGAGTTTGCGTACGTGGCGCCGCTCGTGGTGTGCGGTTTCGCCGCGGTGGCGTTTCTCGGCAATGCGCTTGGCGTGAGCCCGTTCGCCATGCTGCTCGGCCCGAACGCGGTGCCGCCGCTGACCAGCGCCTGCCTCGCTCTCCTGTCGCTGGCGATCTTTCTCTCCATGGGAGGAGAAGCATGGCGAGCCGCCGGGCGTTGGCTGGGGATCGCGACGGCGGCGATCGGCGCCGGCGCCATCACCCGAGCGCTCGCCGCGGCCCATTTCGGCGGCGATCTGGCGCTGCGTGCCCCCGGGCTGGCGGGCGCAAGCAGCGCCCACCTCGTTCTCCTCGGCCTCGGCGTCGCGCTGATCGACGTCGAAGCCGCGCCGCGCCGTCGCCCGAGCGAGATCCTGGCGTTCCTTTCGCTCACGCTGTCGGTCTATCTGATCCTCGGCCAGCTCGCCGGCGCCGTCGGCATCGACGACGCGGACACGGGATTCGGCCTTCCCGTCGCTGGCCTCTTCGCCTTCCTCTCGGTCGTGCTGCTCTGCGGCCGGCCGAGCGGCGGCGTGGTCGGCGTGCTCTTCGGCGAGACGCCTGGAAGCCTGCTCGCCCGCCGCCTGCTGCCGCTGGCGGCCGTCGGCCCGGTCGTGCTCGGCGGCTTCCCGCTGGTTGCGGCGCGACACGGCGCCCTCAACCTCGGCCAAGGAATCGCCCTGGTCGGCGCGCTGTCGATGGTGGTAACGACGGCGATCGTCCTGTGGAGTTCCCGGCGCCTCGATGACAACGACCAGGAGGCGCGCGCCGCCACGGAGCTGCGCGTCCGCCAGGATCTCGCCAGGCTGGCCGACCAGCGACGGGGCGACGACCGGCGCCTGGCCGCGCAAGCGGCGGTCGGCCGCGTGCTCGCCGAAGCCGACACCGTGCGCGGAACGATGTCGCGCCTGCTCGAGGCGATCGGGCAGAACCTCGATTGGCAACTGGGAGCGGCCTGGACGCTCGACCGAGAAGCCGGGGTGCTGCGCTGCGCGGAGGTCTGGCGCGCGCCGTCGTTGGCGTCTTCCGAGTTCGAGGAGGCGATGCGCGACGTGTCCGTTCGCCGCGGGCTCGGCTTGCCCGGCCGCGTCTGGGCGAGCACCGAGCCGGCGTGGATCATGAACGTCGCCCAGGAACCGAACTTCATGCACGCCGAGATCGCCTCCAAGCAAGGCCTGCGCACGGCGCTCGGCGTGCCGATTCGCTGGCGCGACGAGTTCCTCGGCGTGCTCGAGTTCTTCAGCCGCGAGCTGCGGGCCCCGGACGACGATCTCGTGCAGATGATGCGGGCGATCGGCAACCAGATCGGGCAGTTCGTCGAGCGCAAGCGCGTCGAGGAGCGGCTGCGGGAGGAGATCGTCACGCTCGAGACCGTGGGCCGCCTCGGCCCGCTGCTTTCCGCCGAGCTCGACCTCGAGAAGCTCATCCAGGCGCTGACCGACGCCGCGACCAAGCTGGTCGGCGCGCAGTTCAGCACGTTCTTCCGCTACCAACAGGACGACGGGCCGGAACGGGGTCACACGGCCTACGCCACGTCGGCGCCGCTGCGCGACGCCTTCGGTCTGGAGCGGCCCGCCAAGCTCCTGGTGCCAACGTTCTCGAGCGACGGGCCGCTGCGCATCAAAGACCTGCGGCACGAAGCGCGGGAAGGCGATCGGGTGCCGAGCTTCGGGCCGAACGCGCCTCCCGGATCGATCGCCAGTTACCTGGCCGTTCCCGTGGTGTCGCGCTCCGGTCACGTGATCGGCTCGCTCGTGCTCGCTCACTCCGAGCCCGGCGTCTTCGCCGAGCGAGAGGAGCGCGTCGCCACCGGGCTGGCGGCCCAGGTCGCGGTGGCGATCGACAACGCGCAGCTCTACGAGGGCGAGCGTCGCGCGCGCAGCGAGGCCGAGGAGGCGAATCAAGCGAAAGACGAGTTCCTCGCCATGCTCGGCCATGAGCTGCGCAATCCGCTCGGCGCGATCCGCAACAGCGTCCAGGCGCTGGAGGTTTCGCAGGCCACGACCGACGCCGGCCAGATGCTCTGCGCGATCATCGGGCGACAGACCGACACGCTCGGGCACCTGGTCGACGATTTGCTCGACGTGTCGCGGCTGATCTCCGGGAAGATCCGCCTGCGCCGCCGCCTGGTCGATTGGCAGGGCATCACGGAACAGGCGCTCGAGGCGCTGCGCGCCAGCGGCAAAGCGGCCCGGCACTTCGTTCACCTGACTGGAGAATCGGTGTTCGTCGACGGCGATCCCGTGCGCCTCGAGCAGGTCGTCACCAACCTGGTGGAGAACGCGATCAAGTACACGCAGGCGGGCGGCGAGATCGAAGTCGCGATCGAGCGCGTCGGCGAGCAGGCCCAGCTCCGCGTTCGCGACAACGGCCAGGGGATCGAGCCGGAGCTGCTGCCGAAGATCTTCGAGGTCTTCACGCAGGGACGGCAGTCTCTCGATCGTGCCAAGGGCGGGATGGGGCTCGGTCTCGCGCTGGTGCGCCGGCTCGTCGAGCTGCACAGCGGCACGGTCGAGGTCGAGAGCGCGGGCCCTGGCAAGGGCAGCGAGTTCCGCGTGCGCCTGCCCGCCCGACCGCAAGCGGAGCGGCGGCCCGCCGAGGCCGCGCCGGGCGCCGTGCCGTTCGTGCCGCGCCACGTGCTGATCGTCGAAGATCACGGCGATTCGCGCGAGTCGCTGCGCATTCTCCTCGAAGCCTCCGGACACCGGGTCGACGTCGCGCAGAACGGATTCGACGGCCTCGAGATGGCGCTCTCCAAGCACCCGGAGATCGCCATCCTCGACATCGGCATCCCCGGCATGGACGGCTACCAGGTGGCGCGCGAGATCCGCGCCGCCGACGGCGGCGAGCGTATCTACCTCGTCGCGCTGACCGGCTACGGCCAGCCGATCGATCGGCGCCGGGCGCTGGAATCGGGGTTCAACGAGCACATGGTGAAGCCGGTCGATCGCGACCGCTTGATGCGCATGGTGGTCGACATCGAGCCCTCGCCGGCGAGGATGAGCGGCGCGTAGGCGGCTGGCGGCGCTGCGCGCTCGGCCTCAGTCGGATGGCGGCAATCTGCGACGCGGCGACCCGGCGGTGCCGCCCATGACGCGGCGAGTACCGAACGCCGGCGCCGCCACGCGCTGGGCGGCGCTGGTGCGGCACCCGCAGAGTGCGGGCGCCGCGGTTCGCGCCATCGACGCCCGGGTGTGCCGACCGACGGCCGAGACGCTGTCCCTCTCCTTTCGCCTCCTCGCCGACTGCTCCCGCCTCCGCGTCCCGCCTCCGCGGGAGCCGCGGATGGCGAGCGGGCTCTGGCGGCACACCTGCTTCGAGGCCTTCATCGCCGTCGAGGGCGCCGAGTCCTACCACGAGATCAACTTCGCGCCGTCCGGCGAGTGGGCCGTGCACGCGTTTCGCGGGTATCGCGACGGCGGGCAGCTCGGCGACGCGGCGCAGGCGCCGCGCATCGCGGTGCGCGCCGGCGCCGACCGCCTCGAGCTCGACGCGGTCGTCCCGCTCGACCGGCTGGTCGGCGTCGGCGAGCGCACTCCGCTGCGGATCGGCCTCTCGGCGGTGATCGAAGCGAGCGACGGAGCACTCTCCTACTGGGCGCTCCGCCACCCGGCGGCGCGGCCGGACTTCCATCATCCGGAGGCCTTCGCGCTGCGGCTGGAGGTGCCCCGGCGGGGGTGCTAGGCGTCGGGGGACATGAAGCTCGGCATCGAGCGGCTGCTGGAGAACGCCGACCTGCGCAAGCCGCTGCGCGGCCGGCGCGTGGCGTTGCTCGCGCACCCGGCGTCGGTCACGCGCGATCTCGTACACACGCTCGACGCGCTCGTCGCGCTCGGCGACGTCACGCTCAGCGCCGCCTTCGGACCGCAGCACGGCCTGCGCGGCGACAAGCAGGACAACATGGTGGAGTCGCCCGACTTCGTCGATCCGCTGCACGGCATCCCGGTGTTCAGCCTCTACGGCGAGGTGCGCCGGCCGACGGAGGCCATGCTGGACGCCTTCGACGTCCTGCTCGTCGACCTGCAGGACGTGGGAACACGCGTCTACACGTTCCTCACCACGCTGCGCTACGTGCTGGAAGCGGCGGCCGCGCGGCGAAAGACCGTGTGGGTGCTCGACCGGCCGAATCCGATCGGGCGCCCCGTCGAAGGGCTCTGCCTGCGCGAGGGCTGGGAGAGCTTCGTCGGCGCCGGGCCGCTGCCGATGCGCCACGGCCTCACGCTCGGCGAGCTCGCGCGCTGGTTCGTCGGCCGGCTCGGCCTCGACGTCGAGTGCGAGGTCATCGCCATGGAAGGCTGGCAGCCGTCACGCGCTCCCGGGCACGGTTGGCCGCTCGGCGAGCGCGCTTGGGTGAACCCGAGCCCGAACGCCTCGAGCCTGTGGATGGCGCGCTGCTACCCCGGCACGGTCATGTTCGAGGGAACGACCCTCTCCGAGGGGCGCGGCACGACGCGGCCGCTGGAGATCTTCGGCGCTCCGGATCTCGATCCAGGCGCGCTCGTCGCCAGGATGGAGGCGCTCGAGCCGCGCTGGATGGCGGGCTGCCGTCTGCGGCCCTGTTGGTTCGAGCCGACGTTTCACAAGCACGCCGGGCAATTGTGCGCCGGCCTGCAGGTCCACGTCGAGGGGCCGCTCTACGACCACGCCGGCTTCCGGCCGTGGCGCCTCGTGGCGCTGGCACTGAAGGCGCTGCGCGAGCTCCGTCCCGACGAGGAGCTCTGGCGCGATTTTCCCTACGAGTACGATCGCGACCGGCTGGCGATCGATCTCATCAACGGCACCGATCTGCTGCGAGCCTGGGTCGACGATACCTCCGCGACGCCGGGCGACCTCGACGCGATGGCGGTCCTCGACGAGGCGGCGTGGATCGACGAGCGCGAGGCAGTGCTCCTCTACCGCTGAGGCAACCGCCGATTGCGCGACCACAAGTCACTGGCCGAAGCCGAGCGGGCAGTCTAGAGGTGTCACCGGAGGTTACTCATGGGTCCTTTGGCCGGAATCAAGATCGTCGAGATCGCGGGCATCGGGCCCGGGCCGTTCTGCGCGATGCTGCTCTCCGATCTCGGAGCGGAGGTCGTGCGCATCCGCCGCCTCGAGGCGAGGGGCCGGCGTAACCTCGCTTTCGACACGTTGCTGCGGGGACGGCGCTCGATGACGGTCGACCTCAAGAACCCGCAGGGCGTGGAGACGGTTCTGCGTCTGGTCGAGAAAGCCGACGCGCTGCTCGAAGGCTTCCGGCCGGGCGTGATGGAGCGCCTCGGCCTCGGCCCGGAGGTGTGCCTGAAGCGGCGCCCGCTCCTCGTCTACGGCCGGATGACCGGTTGGGGCCAGGAGGGCCCGCTCTCCCACGCGGCGGGCCACGACATCAACTACATCGCTCTGACCGGCGCGCTGCATTCGATCGCCCGCCGCGGCGAGAAACCGCTGCCGCCGCTCAACTTGGTCGGCGACTTCGGCGGCGGGGCGCTCTATCTAGCGGTCGGTGTGCTCGCCGCGTTGCTCGAAGCCCGAGCCTCGGGCCAGGGGCAGGTGGTCGATGCCGCAATGGTCGACGGCGCAGCGCACCTCATGACGATGTTCTACGAAATGCACGCAGCCGGGGTCTGGACCGACGAGCCCGGCACCAACATGCTCGACGGCGGATCCCCCTTCTACGACGTCTACGAGACCCGCGATGGTAAGTACGTGTCGATCGGCTCGATCGAGCCCCAGTTCTACGCGGAGCTGCTGCGCTTGAGCGGACTCGACAAGGAAGACCTGCCGGCACAGTTGGACAGCGCGCATTGGCCCGCGCTGAAAGAGCGCTTGGCGGCCGTCATGCGCACCAAGACGCGCGAAGAGTGGTGCCGCATCATGGAAGGCTCCGACGTGTGCTTCGCGCCCGTGCTGTCCTTGAAGGAAGCTCCCGCCCACCCGCACAACGTCCATCGCAAGGCATTCATCGACGTCGACGGCGTCCTGCAGCCGGCGCCCGCGCCCCGTTTCAGCCGCACGCCGGGCGGCGTGCAGCGAGGCCCCGCCGTCCCGGGCGACCACACCGAAGAGGTGCTGCGCGACTGGGGGTTCTCGAACGAAGAGATCGCCGGCTTGATCCGCGCCCGCGCGGTCGCCTGAGGATCCTCGGGCGGACGAGCCGGCCCGGCGGCATTCACCGCCCCAAGCGGTCGCGGACGACGTCGACGTAGGTCGTGCCGAAGCCTTCGTAGGCGTAGCCCTCGGTGAATCGCCCCCGGCCGCTCAGGTCCTCGGCGGTCGGCCGCGCCGGCGACACCGGCTCGATCGCGGTGTCCTCGTTCCACTCGTTCCACGAGGTGATGAGGATCATGCCGAGCCTTGCGTCGGCGAACGGCTTGCCGATCCGCTCGATCGACTCGGCGAGGAACGAGCCTTCCGGAGCGTCGGGCGCCCAGCGCCGCGGGATCGCGAAGTGATCGTCCTGGATCCGCGTGCCGCGGTCGTTGAAGCCCGGCATGACGCCGGGGACGATGGGAATCCTCGCGGCTCGGCGGTAGCGCCGGTAGAGCTTGACGCCGTCGCCGACGAACTTGCTCGTCGACCCGTAGCCGCGGTGGCGCTCCGGCGCGCCGCTGGAGTACAGGTTGTACGCGGTAATGGCGTCGAACAGGTGGATCCGCGAGAGCTGCGGCTCGCCGGTGACGCGGGCCGGGGCGCTCGGGTCGTCGTTCGCCTCGATCACCGCCCAGAAGATCTCGTCGCCGATCACGAAGGGCTCGTAGCCCTCGGCGGCAAGCGCGCGCCGCATCTCTCCCATGGCCCGCGGGAAGAGGCCGCGGATCTCTCGCGTGACGTAGAGGATCAGCACCGGGCGCCCGTCGATCCGCAGATAGCTCGGGTGGCCGAAGTAGCGGCGGGCGATCGTCTTGATGTCCGAGACGAAGCGGTCCTTCGTCGCCTCGTCGAAGAGAATGCCGAGGTCGTCCAGCCGCCTGTCGAGGTCGGTGGTCTCGTAGAAGATGCAGAAGTGCATCTCGTCGACGTTCGAGGCGCGCAGCAGCCCCGATTCGATCGCTTCGTTCTGCGCCGGCCGGTTGGGCCACCAGTCGACGGAGAAGAAATCGATGCCGTGCGACGCGGCGAGCGCGATCTGGCGTTCGGCGACCGCGGGGCTGCGCGAGTCGTATTCTCCGAGCGCCGGCGCTTGCGGCGGCCGCAGCACGCCGCGGAGGTAGCCTTGCGCGAAGTTCTCCGGATACCACACGTAGTAGTGGGCACCGACCCGATGGCGCCGGCCGCCGCCGGAGAGGAACAGCGCCGCGGCGCAGAGGAGGGCGACGCCGAGGAGCGCCAGCCGCCGAGCGCGAAGCGCCCTGCTCACCCGGACACCAGCAGCCAGCCCCTCCAGTTGTCCCAGCACCACGTGAGCGCGGCGAAGGCGGAGAACGGCAGGCTCGCGAGGAACGCGTAGCCGAGGCGATCGGGAGATTCAGCGACCGAGCGCAGCGCGAGCAGCAGGGCGATCGAGCCGACGCGCGCGTAGCTCGCGGCATCCTGCCAGACCATGTCGCTGCACGAGAGCACGAAGAGCGCCGCGAGGAGGCCCGCGGGCCAGACTTCGCTCTTGCGCTGCCACGCCGCGCGCAGGAGCAACACGAGCGCCAGCACGATCGGCAGCACCAGCATCACCTCCTGGCGCCAGAAGCGATGGCTTCGCGGCAAGGCAGAGTACGGCGCGGGCGCGGCGGCGGGATCGACCAGCCAGAGAAGCCGGTGTCCGATGCCCGCGAACGGCCATCCGAGCCCGACGGCTCCCCCCGAAGAAGACAGGATCGAGCTCGGCTCGACGCCGAAAGCGGCGGCGACCGTCGCCGCCCAGAGCGCCGCCGCCGCGACGGGAACGAGGTACGCGGCGGCCTCCCGCCAGCGCCCGCGCGACAAGCCCGCGTAGGCCGAGCACCCGAGCGACACCAGCGCCGTGGCCTCGTGCGCGAGGTGCGCCGCGGTGAGCAGGCCGATCGCCGCCACCGTCCGACGCCGCATCACCGCCAGCAGCCCGGCGCTGACGAGCGCGAGCGAGAGCCCGTCGCACAGGTTTCGCGACGCCGCGAACACCAGCCCCGGCAGCAGCGCGTAGCCGAGGCCCCATTCGCCGCGCCATCCGTAGGCCTGGAACAGGCGGGCGGTGCTGAAGACGCCGAGCCACAGGCTCGCGACGCTGACCAAGGGGAAGCTCCAGACCAGGCCGTCCAGCGCGCCGAGCGTGGCGAAGCGGGCAGCCAGCGGATAGGCGATCCGACGGTAGCGATACCAAGCCGTGTCGATGCCGTCCACCGGGCTCGTCGTCGCGTGACTCCACAGGCGCGCCAGCGGCAAGACCGGCTCGCGCGCCACGCGGTAGTAGAACTGGCCGTCGTAGCCCGGCCCCGTGCGGACGATCGGGTCTCGCGGCAGCGCGCCACCCTTCGCCCACGCCTCTCCGAAGTAGAACAGCGCAGACCCGTTCCCGTGGAAGTGGTGCCGGACTCCCCAGGCGAGAAACGTCGCCAGCACGATCGGCGGAATCGCGCTGTAGAGGAGAATCGACCGGCGTCGATCGAGTCCGGCAGGAGGTAGCAAGCCGCGCGCCTACTGGTTCGGCGTGTAACGCACCAGCACGCGGCTTCCATCGGCGAGGTCCTTGGGGAGCTCGCCGGCGCGCGCCGAGGGGACGAGGAGGAGCCCGAGCAGCAACCAGACGAGCTTGGTGCCCTTTGCCGACTTGCGCATGCCCCGGCTCTACGCCCTGCGCGTGCGTTTGTGAAGCCGCGGGTACCGTCGCCGCAGGCTCTGAGCTCACCGGCTCGCGGCAAGGTCTCGGGGCGCGGCCCGGCGATCCGCGACTGGCGGCGAGGCTCCTTCGGAACAGCGCCAGGGCCCAGAGGAAGAAGCCGGCGCCGATCGCCGTGATCGCCGCGAGATGTTCCCAGACCACCGAAAAGCCGGCGCCTTCGCTCGGAGCCAACCGTGAATCCGCGCCACCGGCAAAGCCGGCTCACTCACTCGGGAGCCTCACGCGCAGGCGCTCGGGCCACTCGGCCCGCGGATCGAGCCGGGCGTAGGCCTCACCGGGAACGCCGGTCTTCACCCGGTCGCGATAGGTCTTGAGCAGATCGGGAGCGATCTTGATCTTGACGCGGAACATGAGCTTCTCCCGCTCGGTGCGGGTCTCGACCTGCTTGGGCGTGAACTGGGACTGCGCGGCGACGAAGGAGACCCGCGCGGGCAGAACGTACTGCGGCAGAGCGTCCAAGATGATGCGCGCCTCCGCTCCGACCTGGACGCGACCGGCCTCGGCGGTCGGCAGAAAGATCGTCATGTAGACGTCGCTGACGTCGAGCACGGTGAGCACCTTGCCGCCGGCGGGCAGCACCTCGCCGGGCTCGGTCAACCGGTAGAGGATGCGCCCGGCAATCGGCGCCGTGAGCTGGCTGTCCTCGATGTCGGTCTTGATCCGCTCGGTGGTGGCCTGTGCCGCCTCGATGCTCGCCCGCGCTGAGTCCACCTGCGCCCGGGCGGCCTCCAGCGCGGTCGCGGCGCTTCGCTCGGCGGTGGCGTCGCGATCCACCTGCTCCTTCGACACGTGCCCCTCGCGGCTGAGCTCGCGAGTGCGCCCGAGCTCGGCTCGGGCAAACGCCAGCTCGCTCTGGCGCTGCGCCACGATCGCCTCCGCGTAGCGACGCCCCTGCACCGCCTCGCGCCACCGTGCCTCGGCCTCGCGGAGCTGCGCCGCTAGCGCGTCGGTGTTCATGCGCGCCAGCAACTGCCCGACTTCGACCAGGTCTCCCTCGCGCGCCGACACCTCGCTCAGCCGGCCGGGCAGCTTGCTAGCGATGTCGACCTCGGTGGCCTCGATCCGACCGTTGCCGGAGGCGAAGCCGGCCGGCAGTGCCTGCTCCGCCAGCATCGCGCGATAGGCAATGCCCGCGGCCGTCACCAGCCCAACGACCAGCGCTGAGAGCACGACCGCTCGCACGGTGCTCGACCGCCGGCCGCCGCCTCGAGCAGTGGCGGCGCCCTCCGGCGGCACGGCTGATTCGTCCTTCGGCGGCGGGGTGTCCTTTCGGACCGTGCTTTCGCTCGTCATCGAAGTTCCTGAGAGACGAGCGCTCGGTGCGGAACCCAAAAATCGCCGAGCGTGAGGTCTTGCGGTGCGGGCGCGCGCTTCTCGAAGTATTCTGTCGACAGGTGGGCAAGGGTCCACATAGCCGGAGGATACAGGCAGCAACTCTCGTTCCATAATCGCGGTTGCGGCAACGAGAAGCACGGCCGAGCCCGGGTTCCCGTCGGTGAGAACGCCGCCTGCGCTTCCTTCCCAGAACTGGCAAGTCGAATGCAGGATCCCGACCTTGTCCGTGGCACGGAAATCGCTTTCTTCTCGCCCCAATGACTGTCCTCGAGCCTGCGCGTCCGGCCATCGACCGTACAAAGCGATACCGCCATGTTCTCGTCCCCCTGGACGGGTCCGAAGCCGCCGAGGTTGCGCTCGCGGATGCGGCGTCGGTGTCGATGTTGAACGGAGCCCGGCTGACGCTCCTGCGGGCAGTTCCGGCAGCCCTGGAGGCGATCGACACCGGCGCGGAGGCGATCGCCATCGACCAGCAGGAAGCCGTCCGTCGGGGCGGGGCGCAGCGCTATCTTGATTCGGTGTGCCGGAGCCTCGCGCCGGCCGGCGTCGAAGCACGCGTGGCCGTCGAAGTCGGCGAGGCGGCCGAGGCGATCCTCGACTACGCGGACCAGCACAGCGTCGACCTCATCGTCATGGCCACGCACGGGCGGTCGGGATGGCGGCGCTGGGTGCTCGGCAGCATCGCCGAGAAGGTGCTGCGCGCCGCCGCCCAGCCCGTGCTGCTGGTTCGCGTTCCGCGCGCCGGGCACGACGCCGCGCCGATGGAAGATCCGTCTTGCGCGGAAAGCGGCGGGAGCGAGCGCAAGTAGACCAGGATCTCGCTCACGTCTTCGGCTTTCAGGCTCGACTCGAAAGGCGGCGTCCGCGGAGCGGAGTGCGCCGGAGGCGATCCGGCCAGCCACAACGATCGCCCGAGCGCCAGGATCATCTGCCGTGCATTGCTCCGTTGGCAGGCGGATTGCATGGACAGATCGAAGGGAGGACGCTTCATGTCCGATTCGAGTCGCTTCATTCGGTGGTTCGAAGAGATCGGCATCGGCGACGTGCCGCTGGTCGGCGGCAAGAACGCTTCGCTCGGAGAGCTCTGCCGCGAGCTCGGCGCCGCCGGCATAAACGTTCCCGGCGGCTTCGCGGTCACCGCCGAAGGCTACCGATTCTTCCTCTCCGAAAGCGGCCTCGACCGCAAGCTGCGCGAGCTGCTGTCCGGCCTGGACACGCGCGATCTCGATGGCCTTCGCCGGCGCGGCCGAGCCGCGAGGGACGCCATCCTGTCCGAGACGCTGCCCGCGGCGCTGACGGCGGAGATCGCCGCGGCGTACGAGCGCATGAGCGCGTCCAGCGCGGAGCCGCTCGACGTCGCCGTGCGCAGCAGCGCGACCGCGGAGGACCTGCCGGAGGCGAGCTTCGCCGGGCAACAGGAGAGCTACCTCAACGTCCGCGGCCGCGCGGATCTGCTCGATGCCTGCAAGCGCTGCTTCGCCTCGCTGTTCACCGACCGGGCGATCTCCTATCGCGCGGAGCGCGGCTTCGACCATTTCCAGGTCGCGCTGTCGATCGGCGTGCAGCGCATGGTGCGCTCGGATCTGGCCGGCTCCGGCGTCATGTTCTCCCTCGACACCGAGACCGGATTCCCCGACGTGGTGCTGATCAACGCGGCCTACGGCCTCGGAGAGAACGTCGTGCAGGGAAGCGTCAACCCGGACGAGTATCTGGTGTTCAAGCCGACGCTCCGCAGCGGTCACCGGCCGATCCTGCGCAAGCGCCTCGGCACCAAAGAGTTCAAGCTGGTCTACGCGACCGGCGGCACACGCTCCGTGCGCAACGTCCCGGTCGAGGCGGAAGACCGACGGCGCTTCGTGCTCTCCGACGACGAGATCCTCGCGCTGGCGCGTTCGACCGTGACGATCGAGGAGCACTACACGAAGCGCCTCGGCCGGCCGACGCCGATGGACATGGAATGGGCGAAAGAAGGGCGTAGCGGCGAGCTTTTCATCGTGCAGGCTCGTCCCGAGACGGTGCAGTCGCGACGGGAGCGCGACGTGCTCGAGACCTACCATATCGAGGCACGCGGGCGAGAACTGGCCTCGGGCCGCGCGGTCGGCGAGCGGATCGCCGCCGGGCGGGCGCGGGTGATCGAGACCCCGGATCGCCTCCGCGAGTTCCGCGACGGGGAAGTGCTGGTCACCGACAAGACCGATCCCGACTGGGAGCCGATCATGAAGAAGGCCGCGGCCATCGTCACCAACCGCGGCGGCCGCACCTGCCACGCGGCGATCGTCAGCCGCGAGCTCGGCGTGCCGGCGATCGTCGGCACGGAGAACGGAACCACGTCGCTGCGCACCGGAGACGAAGTCACCGTGTCGTGCGCCGAAGGCGAGACCGGCCGGGTCTACGAGGGGCGTCTCGCCTACAAGGTCGAGCGCGTGTCGCTGAAGGATCTCGCCCGGCCGCGAACCCGCATCCTCATGAACGTCGGCGACCCCGACGAGGCGCTCGCCCTCTCGTTCATCCCGAACGACGGGGTCGGGCTCGCGCGCGAGGAGTTCATCATCTCGAGCTCGATCAAGATCCACCCGCAGGCGCTGCTCGACTACGAGCACATCGAGGACCTCGAGGTGCGACGCGCGATCGACGATCTCACCGCGGGCTATCGCGACAAGGCGCAGTACTTCGTCGACAAGCTCGCCGAGGGCGTGGCTCGGATCGCCGCCGCGTTCTACCCGAAGGACGTCATCGTCCGCCTCTCCGACTTCAAGTCGAACGAGTACGCCAACCTGATCGGCGGCCGCGCCTACGAGCCGGAAGAAGAAAACCCGATGCTCGGCTTCCGCGGCGCGTCACGCTACTACGACCCGCGCTACCGCCGGGGCTTCGCCCTGGAGTGCCGCGCGATGCAGAAGGTCCGCGACGAGATGGGGCTCGTCAACGTGAAGCTGATGGTTCCCTTCTGTCGCACGGTCGAGGAAGGCCGCCGGGTGATCGTGGAGATGGAGCAGAACGGGTTACGCCGCGGCGAGCACGGCCTCGAGGTCTACGTCATGTGCGAGATCCCGAGCAACGTGATCCTGGCGCGCGACTTCGCCGAGATCTTCGACGGCTTCTCGATCGGATCGAACGACCTGACGCAGCTCGTGCTCGGCGTCGACCGCGACTCTTCGCTGGTCGCCCACGTCTTCGACGAGCGCAATCCGGCGGTGAAGGCCCTCGTCGCTGCCGTGATCCGCGACGCGCACGCGGCCGGTCGCAAGATCGGCATCTGTGGGCAGGCGCCGAGCGACTACCCGGAGTTCGCGCAGTTCCTCGTCGAGCAAGGGATCGACAGTATCTCGCTCAACCCCGATGCCGTGCTGAAGACGACGGTGCGCATCCTCGAAACCGAGCGAGCGCTGCATCGATCTCCGCCGGCTCAGCCCCGGTAAAGCCCGCCGTTCACGTGCACCACGGTGCCGGTGACGTACGAGGCCTTCGTCGCCAAGAACGCCACGACCTCGGCGACCTCCTCGGGCCGGCCCATGCGGCCGAGCGGGATCTGCTTCAAGACCGTTTCCTTGACCTCGGCCGGCAGCTCGGCGGTCATCGCCGTGTCGATGAACCCCGGGGCCACCGAATTGACGAGGATGCCGCGGTCGGTGAGCTCGAGCGCCAGCGAGCGCGTCATGGCGTCGAGCCCCGCCTTCTCCATCGTGTAGGGAACTTGCCCGGCGTTGCCCTGGTGACCGACGACGCTCGAGATGTTGATGATCCGCCCACTGCGCTGGCGGAACATGAAGCGGCGGATCGCCAGCTTGGTGAGCAGCATGGTTCCGCGCGTCACCGCGCGCACCTTGTCGATGTCCTCGAGCGGCATCATCATGAAGGCGCCGTTGACGTTGACGGCGGCGTTGTTGACCAGCACGTCGAGCCGCCCGGCCGCGTCCTTGATGGTGGCGATCATCTTCTCGACGTCCTCGACCACGGCGACGTCGCCCGGCACGAGAAAGCCGTCGATCTCCTCGCCAAGCGCCTTCGCCGCCGCCGCGCTCGAGCGGTAGCCGACGCCAACGCGCAACCCCTCCTTGGCGAGCGCGCGGCAGCAAGCCGCGCCAATTCCGCCCGCGCCGCCGGTGACCAGTGCAATCGGTCGTTCGCTCATGAGCCCCTCTCCTGCCCGCCGGCCGGCGCGAGCGTCCGCTCGGCTATGGCGAGATCCGTGATGGCCTCCGCCGTCACGCCGAGGTCCTTGAAGAATCCGCTCAGCGGCTTTCCGGGGCCGATCTCGATGATCCGGCTTGCCCGCTCGACGAGCGCGCGCATATTGTCGACCCAGCGCACCGTGCCGCTGATCTGCCGCACCAGAGCGTCGCGCACCGCCGCGGCGTCGGCGACGTGGAACACGCCGGTGTAGTTCGACGCCACCTGCGGCGCCGCGGCGGCGGCGACGGCGGCTGAAGCGAGCTCGGACGCGAACGCCGGCTCCACCTCGCGCATGAAGCGCGAGTGGAAGGGAGCGCTGACGTTCAGCGGGATCAAGCGCCGCCCCTTGCCGGCCAACCGCTCGCGCGCCTTCTCGACGTCGGTCGCCGAGCCGCTGACGACGATCTGCGAGGACGAGTTATGGTTCGCCGCGTCCACCTCGAGGCCCTCGAGCTGCTGGCGGAGCTCTTCGAGGTCGAGGCCGCGGGCGACCACGGCGAGCATCGCGCCCTGTCCCGCCGGCACAGCCTGCTGCATGAGCTCACCGCGGCGCCGTACCAGGCGGGCAGCCTCGCCGAGCGACAGCACCCCGGCGGCGACGAGAGCGGTGTATTCCCCGAGGCTGTGCCCCGCGAACCACTGCGCCTCGAGGCCGAGCTCTCGGCGCAGCGGTCGCAGCATGGCGATCTCGGCGGCGAGGATGCAGGGCTGCGTGTACTCGGTGAGGTTCAACCGCTCCTCGTCGCTGAACGCGATCGCCGCGAGATCGACGCCGCAGGCGTCCGACGCTTCGACGAACGCCTCGCGCGCCGCCGCGAATCGTTGATGGAAGTCGCGCGCCATGCCGACGCGCTGCGAGCCCTGTCCAGGGAAGACCAGGGCCGTGCGTGCCGCCTCGCTCACCCGAACGCTCCCTTCTCGCGGAGCGGACCTCCGCCCGCCGGATTCTCGATCTTCACCACGGCGGCCGCGGCCGGCCCCGCCGCGAGCCCGCCCATCTCGACGGTCTCGATTCCCGAGAGCGATCCCATCGTTCTCGCCTCCCTCGCAATCGTTCGCAAAGCTCCGTTCGCCCCTCTCTCCCCTCGGCCGTGCTGCGCACATAGCTTGAAGCCGGGCGGAAGTCATGAACGCCGTGCACGCCAGCCCGAGCGCTACGATCTGCCCGATGAGGCGGCGCCGGTCCGGGTCGCCGTTTTGGCCCCGCCCTGAGCGGCACCCTGGCTCGCCGGCCGCTTTGCCGCCGGCGAGCGATCGGATAACTACGGGGCGGCCGTGCCGCGAGCTTCGCGGCCGATCGCCCGAATTGCGCAGAAAGGAACCCGAGGCAATGAACCAATCGCGCGCGCTGACCGTGCTCACCGACGACGAGCGGCAGTTCCAGGAGATGATCCGCGCCTTTGCCGAAGAAAAAGTTCGGCCGCGCGTCGAGAAGATGGACGAGGAGCAGAAGCTCGACCCCACGCTCGTCCGCGACGTCTTCGACCTCGGCGTGATGGGCATCGAGATCCCGGAGGAATTCGACGGCGCTGGCTCGTCCTTCTTCATGTCGATCCTGGCGATCGAGGAATTCTCCAAGGTCGACGCCTCGGTCGGCGTGCTCGTCGACGTGCAGAACACGCTGGTGAACAACGCGCTGCTGCGCTGGGCGACGAAGGAGCAGAAGAGCCGCTACTTTCCCAAGCTCGCCCAGGACACGGTCGGGGCCTACGCGCTCTCCGAGTCGGCCTCGGGCAGCGACGCGTTCGCGCTCGCCACGCGCGCCACGCTCGACGGCGACGACTACCGGCTGAACGGGCGCAAGCTGTGGATCACCAACGGCGCCGAGGCGGGTCTCTTCGTACTGCACGCCACGGTCGATCCGGCGAAGGGCTACCGCGGCATCACCACGTTCCTCGTCGAGCGCTCGTTCCCCGGCTTCACGGTCGGCAAGAAGGAGAACAAGCTCGGCATCCGCGCGAGCTCCACCTGCGAGCTCATCCTCGAAGACTGCCGCGTGCCGCGGGAGAACGTGCTCGGCGAGGTCGGCAAGGGCTACAAGTGCGCGATCGAGACGCTGAACGAAGGCCGCATCGGCATCGGCGCGCAGATGGTCGGCATCGCCACCGGCGCCTGGCAGGCGGCGGTCGCCTACGCCAAGGAGCGCAAGCAGTTCGGCAGAGCGATCGCCGAGTTCCAGGCGATCCAGCACGACCTCGCCCGCATGGCGATCGACATCGAGTCGGCCCGCCTGATGGTCTACAACGCCGCCCGGCTGCGCGAGGCGGGGCTGCCCTTCCTCAAGGAAGGGGCGATGGCCAAGTACTACTCCTCGCAGGTCGGCGAGCGCGTGGCCTCGCTCGCCGTCGAGATCTTCGGCGGCTACGGCTTCACCAAGGACTTCCCGGTCGAGAAGTTCTTTCGCGACTCGAAGATCGGCAAGATCTACGAAGGCACCTCGAACGTGCAGCTCAACACCATCGCCAAGGAGATCCTCAAATAATCGAGGCCGCGCCGGCGCCTTCGCACGCCATCAGCCGCTGGTTGTTCCTGCGAGCGCTCGGCGTCGTCTATCTGATCGCCTTCGCGTCGCTCTGGGCGCAGATCGACGGCCTGGTCGGCTCGCGGGGCATCCTGCCGGCGCGCGACCTGCTCGACGAGGTGGCGGGCGCGCTCGGGCCGGCGCGGTACTGGTGGCTGCCGACGCTCTTCTGGCTCCGCCCGACCGACGGCTGCCTGCACGCGCTGTGCGCCGGCGGGACGATGCTCTCGCTGCTCCTCGTCGTCGGCATCGCGCCGGTCGCTTGCCTCGCCGGGCTCTGGCTCCTCTATCTGTCGCTGCAGGTGATCGGCCAGGAGTTCCTGTCCTATCAGTGGGACCTGTTGCTGCTGGAGACGGGCTTCCTTGCCATCTTCCTCGCCCCGCTACAGCTCCGGCCCGGCCTCGCAGACGAAGCCGAGCCGCCGAGACCGATCGTGTGGATGGCGCGCTGGCTGGTCTTTCGGCTGATGTTCAGCTCGGGCGCGGTGAAGTTCCTCTCGGGCGATCCGACCTGGCGCGATCTCACGGCGCTCGAGTACCACTACTGGACGCAGCCGCTGCCCACCTGGATCGCGTGGTACGCGAACCTCCTGCCGGACTTCGCGCAGCGGACGTCGTGCGCGGCGATGCACGCAATCGAGCTCGGCGCGCCGATGCTCGTGTGGGGCGGGGCGCGGGCGCGCGTCGTCGCGTTCGTGGCGTTCGTGCTCCTGCAGACCGTGATCCTGCTGACCGGCAACTACGGCTTCTTCAACCTGTTGACGATCGCGCTCTGCGTGATGCTGCTCGACGACTCTTCGCTTCCGAGCCGGATTCGCCGCTGGCGGGCGGGAGGCGGCGAGGCTCGCGGCCTCTCCTGGCCGACCGTCGTCACCGGCTCGGTGGCCGGCCTACTGCTGCTGCTGAGCGTGCTGCAGACGTTCACGCCCGGCCGAATCGGCGCCGACTGGCCCGAGCCGCTGGTGTCGCTGCGCCGCGCCGCCGCGCCGCTCCGCCTGATCGGCAGCTACGGGCTGTTCGCGGTCATGACCACCACCAGGCCGGAGATCTCGGTCCAGGGCAGCGACGACGGCAGCGAGTGGCGGGAGTACGGCTTTCGCTGGAAGGCGGGCAACCCCGCGCTCGCCCCTGCCTTCGTCGAGCCGCACCAGCCGCGGCTCGATTGGCAGATGTGGTTCGCCGCGCTCGGCCGTTTCCAGCAGAACCCGTGGTTCGAGCGCTTCGTCCTGCGACTACTCGAGGGCTCGAAGCCGGTCACGGCGCTGCTCGCCCGCAATCCCTTCCCCAACGGTCCGCCGAAGTACGTGCGAGCCGTCCTTTATCAGTATTCGTTCACCGACCTCGCCGAGCGGCGCGCCACCGGCCGCTGGTGGAGGCGAGAGCCCGCGAGGTTCTACCTGCCCGCGGTGTCGCTCGAGTCGTTCCGCCGCCCGGCGGATTGATCGACGAGGCGCCTGACGAGATCGCGATCCGCCTCCAGGAAGTCGAGCTCGGCGAGCCGACCGCGCGGCTGCCAGCGCACCTCGGCGAAGTGCGCGCCGTCGATCCGCCCGGCGAGCACCGCGACCGCGAAGAAGTGGAGCTCGACCGGCTCCCGCCCGGGGTAGTGGTGCGTGGTGGTCCACAGATCCTCGCCGACGGCTGCCTCGACGCCGAGCTCCTCGGCGAGCTCGCGGCGCAGCGCCTCGGCGAGCGTCTCTCCGGGCTCGACCTTGCCGCCCGGGAACTCCCATTTCCCGGCGTGCTCCGCGTGCGCCGGACGGCGGCAGACAAGCACGTCGTCGCCGCGCACGAGCACGCCCGCCGAGACCCGGATCACTGCAGGCGCCCGGCTTCTCGCCGCAGCTCCGGCAGCCGCGCGCGAATCTCCGCGGCGAGCTGATCCCTCGGCCCGAGCGCGAGGTAGCGCTCGAAGTCGGCGAGCGCGGCGGCGAAGCACTCCAGCCGATAATAGAGGATGCCGCGGTCGCGCAGCTCGGCCGCGTCGTCCGGCGTGACCAGCAGGATGCGGTCGACCGCGCCGAGCGCGCGCTCGAGGTCTCCCCGCCCAAGGTGATTCTGCTTCAGATTACGCAGCCACCGGGCGAGGATCTCGCGCGGCGCCGCGGGGGCGAGCATCCGATCGTCGAGCTGTGCTCCGGGGCCGAAGCTCGCCCGCAGCCGCCCCGCACACTCGTCGCGGGAGATCACCTTGCCGAAGAACGCATCGACCAGCACCTCGGGATCGCCGGCCCACTTGACGAGGAAGTGCCCGGGGAAGCCGACCCCGGCCACCGGCAGGCCGAGTCGCTGCCCGACCTCTGTGTAGACCAGGCTCAGGCTGATCGGAATCCCGCGGCGGCGATCCAGCACCTCGTTCAAGTAGCTGTTGCGCGGATCTTCGTAGCTCTCGGTGTCGCCGGCGAAGCCGATCTCGCGAAACAGGAAGTCGTTCAGCCGCTCCACCGTCTCGTCGCCCGAGCCTGCGTGAATCCTGCGGCGCGCCGCCTCGGCGAGCTCGTCGAAGCGATCCACGCAAGCTTCCACGTCGAGATCGGGATACTCCTGCTTGGCGATCCACAGCACGGCTTCGGCGAGCGGAATCCGTACCCGGCCGGGTGCGACAAGCGCGGCGAAGCGTTCTCGCGGCTCGTTCATCGCCGTCCGAGCTTACACAGTGCCGTGCGGGCTGTCGACTTTCGAGCTCGCCGCTCACACCGGCGTTCGGCTCAGCAGATCGGCGGCGTCGCGCTTCCCCATCGCATCGTAGGTCGCGTACTTGTAGGTCTCGGCGAGCGTGGGATAGTTGTAACACGTACGAATGAAGAGCTCGGCGCCGGCCCCGGTGAGAAGCGCGGTGAGCCCCACGTGCACGAGCTCGGTCGCCTGCTCGCCGATCACGTGCACGCCGAGTAGCTGGAGTCCCGGGCGCGCGAACAAGAGCTTCAGCATGCCCTCGCGGTCGCCGATGATCTGCCCTCTGGCGTTGTGTTGATACGCGGCGCGGCCGACCACGTAGTCGATGCCCTTCGCGTTGAGCGACTCCTCGGTCTCACCGGCCATCGACACCTCGGGGATCGTGTAGATGCCGTACGGCAGCACGGACGCGAGCGCTTTCTTGTACTGCAGGTCGAAGGCGTGGACCATCGCCAGTCGGGCCTGCTCCATCGAGATCGACGCGAGCGCGGGGAAACCGATCACGTCTCCGGCGGCATAGACGTTCGCCGTGGAGGTGCGGAAGTGCTCGTCGACCTGGATGAGTCCGTGCTCGCCGCAGCGGATGCCGGCGGCCGCGAGGTTGAGCGTCGCGGTGTTGCTCACCCGGCCGGCCGACACCAGCACGGCGTCGGCGGTCACACTCTCGCCGCCGTCGAGCCGCAGCGTGACCGATTCCGCGCCGGCCTCGCAGCTCGCCACGCGCTTCGGCATGTAGAAGCGGATCCCCAGGTTCTGCATACCCTTGCGCAGCGCCTCGGCGATCTCGCCGTCGAGGAACGAGAGCAGCCGGTCGCGGCCCTCGATCAGCGAGACCTCGACCTCGAGCGCGGCGAACGTGGAGGCATACTCCGCGCCGATCACCCCGCCGCCGACCACCGCGAGCGAGCGCGGCATGCGGTCGATCTTGAGGATCTCGTCCGAGTCGAAGACTCGCGGGTGACCGAACGGGAAGAGGCTCGTGCGCCGGGGGCTAGATCCGGTGGCGATCAGCACGATTTCCGCGCCGAGGTCGATCGGCGGCGTACCTGGCCGAGCGACGCGCACGGTGTGCGCGTCGATGAACGACGCTTCGCCGCGAAACGTCGTGACGCGATGGCGATCGAGGTTCGCGCGGATGCGTTCGCGCTCGGTCGCCACCATCGCCGCCTCGCGCCGCATCAGGTCGGGCACCGTCGCCTGGCGGCGCAGCGACAGATCAACGCCGTAGAGCCCGCGGTTCCGGAAGCCCGAGAGCGTCAGTGAGGTCTCGCGCAGCGTCTTGCTGGGCAGCGTGCCGGTGTTGGCGGCCGCGCCGCCGAACACCGCCTCCCGCTCGACGATCGCCACGCGCTTGCCGAAGTACGCTGCCTGCGCGGCCCCCTTCTCCCCCGCCGGCCCGGAACCGATGACCACGAGATCGAAGGAATTGGCTTCGCCCATCGCTCCCCCTCCGCTACAGTGATCCCGACCGGGGAGGGACCATCTTGTCGCACAAAAGACTACGCCAGTCCAAGTTCCGCCACCCCACCGGCTCGAACGAGATCAAGAAGGTGATTATCGCTCGCAGCCTCGGGCTCGACGGCTGAACGCCGCGGGCGACGAAGCGCCGCCCGCGGCGCGCACCAGGCCGCGGCGCGCCGCGCAACGCCTCGGCTTGATCACCGCCGGCGTGGCCGTGGCGCTGGCGGCCGCCGAGCTCGGGCTTCGCGCGTTCTGGTGCTCTTCCCCCGCCGCGCGCTACGAGTACCAGAGCCGCCCGTTTCTCAGCGCCAATCCCTATTGGGGCGTCTGGCATTTCCCGGCGAACGAGGTCGATCACCACACGTCCTGCTACGACGCTCGTTATCGCACCAACGAGATCGGTATGCGCGGCGGGCCGATTCGGCCCGGCGGACGACGGATCGCGCTGCTCGGTGATTCCTTCATCGAGGGCATGGGCAACGACGAAAACGAGACCGCCGCGCACTTCATGGGCGATCGCCTCGGCGCGGAGTTCCAGGTGCTCAATTTCGGCGTGTCGGGGTATTTCTCGACGATCGACGAGCTCGTGCTCTACGACGACTTCGTGAAGTTCTTCGACCCGGAGGTCGTCGTCTTGTTCTTTCTCAACTACAACGACCTCGAAGACTTACTCGACCGCCGCAAGGAGCGCTTCATCGACCGCCATTTGAACTTCGTCTACCGGCGCGTCGAGAAGCTCGACGACGTCCTGCCCGCGGTGTCGGTACCCCGGGCGCCGAGCCAGCTCGTGCTCCCCGAGGATCGATGGTGCACGGCGCGGCTCCTCAACTTCGGCCGGCGCCTCGTCGGCCAGCACCTGCAGATGGCGCTGAACTTGCGCTGGGATTTTCACCATGCGCTGGCGCGGCCCTATATCCCGCACGAGGACGAGGAGGCGCGCCGCGCGTGGACGATCGTCGAGGCGTCGCTCCGCCGCCTCGACGAGCTCACCCGCGCGCGCGGAACGAAGCTCGTCGTCGTCGACATCGCCGATCCGTATCAGCTCGATCCCAACTGGCTGCGCATGACGTCGCTACGAGAAGGGGTCGAGCTTTCCGCGCGCCACCCGGGCCGCCGCCTCGGCGAGATCTGCGCGAAGCTCGGCATCACGCACTACTACGACATGTTCGACGACGCCGAAGCCCACCTGCGTGCACGGCGGCTCGGCTTCCCGGCGCTGAGCTTCACGTGCGATCGCCACTACGGTCGTGAGGGCCAGGAGCTGATGGCCGACCTGGTCGCCAACTACCTGCGGCGCGAGGGCGTGCTCGCTCCGCGAACCGCGCGGGATCGAGCGCTCGTCGCGGCTCCCGACAAGTTGCCCGCCTACGAACCGCCGGAAGAACGAAACGGGCGCGAAGCAACCGATGCACGCTAGAGATCTTCCATGCGGAGCTCGACCTCCGCGCCCTTCCATGCCTCCTGGAACGCGCGGCGTACCCATTCGGCGTCGGCCGACTTCTTCTGGGCCTTCAAGCTCTCCCACAGGCCGAACAGCGAGCGCGGATTGCGCGGGTTGCGCCGCAGGTCTTCGCGAAAGACCCTCTCCGCTTCGTCTTTCCGACCGTCGGCGAACAGCGCCGCGCCGAGCGACTCGCGCACCGGGTAGTACCACGGCGGCGGCTCATCGTAGGCGAGGCGGTCCTCGGCGTCGACGGCGGCGCGCCACGCGGCGATCGCGGCTGGGCGATCCTTCTTGGCGGCGGCGATCCGCGCGGCGAGCGCCGACTTGGCGACCGACAGCACGGCCTGGGTGGAGTTGAGCCCCCACAGCGCGTCGTCGGCGACTTTCGCGAGCTCCTCTTCGAAGGCGGCGCTCTCCTGCTCGGCGCCGGCGACGTCGCCCTTCACCGCCAGCGCCACGCCGCGCGCATAGCGCCACACGGCGCGCGGCGTGGCAAGTCCCTCGGGCGGCTCGGGCGACTTCAGCACCTCGCTCCACCGCTGGAAGCGCAGCTCCACGAGCAGCGGCCGCGATACGAGGAACTCGCCCATCGGCATCTCCTTCACCATCGGGGCGATGTTCGCCGAGACGCGCTGCGACGCCGTCTTGGCCTCGCCGTAGCGGCCGGACATCGCGGCGGCGGCGGAGAGGAAATCGAGGTTGTGGTTGTAGTACATCAGCGGGTAGAGACCCTGCACGTCGTGGTGCTTGATGTAGGCCTCGTCGACCCGCGCGGCCTCGGCGTTCGCGCGCATCGCTGCTTCGTAGCCGCCGGTGCGCATGTAGATGTGCGCCGGCATATGCACGAGGTGGCCGGCGTTCGGCACGAGCCTCTCCAGGCGGCCCGCCGACGCGAGCGCTCGCTCCGGCGCCGGCGAGGCTTCCACCGCGTGGATGTAGTAGTGGTTGGCGCCGACGTGATTCGGGTCGCGCCGCAGCACGGACTCGAGCACCGCGACGACCTCTTCGGTCCGCTCCGCCGGCTTGCCGTCGGCGGTCCAGAGCTTCCAAGGGTTCAGGTTCATCAAGCTCTCGGCATACAGCGTCGCGGCGTCGAGATCGTCGGGATAACGCTCGGAGAGATCGCGCATCGCCGCGGCGAAGTCGGCGGCGAGCCGTTTCAGATCGGCGTTGGGGTCGTCCGAATAGCGCTTGGCGAGCGCCGTCACGTACGCGCGCTCGCTTTCGGGGGCGTCCTCGGCGAGCCTCAGCGCCCTGCGCGTGACTTCGTAGGCTTGCCTTTCCCGCTCGGGGTCGACCTCGAGATTGATGTTCCGGCCGAGCGCGTAGGCGATGCCCCAGAGCGGCATCACGGCCTCGGGATCGAGCGCGGCGGCGCGCCGAAAGGAGCGAATCGCCTCGTCGTGGTTGAATCCGTAGACGAGCGTCAGGCCTTGATCGAAGAGCTTCTGGCCGAGCGGGCTGCGGATCTTGATCGGATGGCGATGGCTGCCGAGGCCCGGCATCAACGCGCCCGGCGGCGCCGTGCCTTCGCCACGAACGACGCCGGCCCACAGCACACAGACGATCCACACGAGCTTCCGCACTCGCATGCGCATTCCTCCCCTTCTGGCGGCCGTTTCCCTACCCGAACCGCCGGGCGGGCTCCAGGGCTCTCGCCCATTCTTTCCAAGGCTCGGGGAATCCTCTATGGGCAAAGATCGATGTTGCGCGTGGAAGGTGACGTTCGCCGCCCGGGTGATTTCGCTTTCGCGGACCTCGCCGCGTTGCCCGGCCAGGTGGCCGACGTCGGCACGCTGGTTCCCGGCCGCGAAGGCGGCGCGGTGGCATTCCGCTCGCTGCTCGAAGCCGTCGGACCGTCGCCGGCGGCGAGCCGCGTGACGCTCGAATCGTCCGACGGCAAGTTCTCGCAACAGGCGCCGCTCGCCGCGCTCGAGGCGGCCGTGCTCGTCTATCGGCTCGGCGCCGGACCGCTGCCGGCAGACCAGGGCGGCCCGGTTCGCTTCCTCATCCCGAACCTCGAGGAGTGTAGCATCAGCGGCGTCGACCGCTGCACCAACGTGAAGGCGCTCGCCCGCGTCTCGATCGAGTGAGGCGACAAGGTCCGCGGCCAGCGCGAGGAAGGTTGCGGTGATCCGCGGATGAGCCCGAGAGACGGGGATTGAGCGAGCGCCGCAAAGCGGAGACAATCGGGTCATGGCCAAGACTCCATCGACGATGACCGCGCTCGGCACTCCGGCGCCGGACTTCCGGCTGCCGGACACCACGGGGAGGCTCGTCGCACGCGACGACTTCGCGCGTGCTCCCGGGCTGCTCGTGATGTTCATCTGCAACCACTGTCCGTACGTGAAGCACGTCCGCAAGGGCCTCGCCGCGTTCGCTCGCGAATACGCGAAAAAAGGTCTCGCCATCGTCGCCATCAACGCCAACGACGCGGCGAGCTACCCGGACGACAGCCCGGCGAAGATGGCCGAAGAAGTCGTCGCCGCCGGCTACACGTTTCCTTACCTCTACGACGAGTCCCAGTCGGTGGCCCAAGCGTACGGGGCGGCCTGCACCCCGGATTTCTTCCTCCTCGACCGCGAGCGGCGGCTCGTCTACCGCGGCCAGTTCGACGACAGCCGCCCCGGCAACGGCGTGGCGGTGACCGGCAAGGACCTACGCGCCGCCTGCAACGCCGTGCTGGCCGGAGGCGCGGTGTCTGCGGATCAACGCCCGAGTATCGGTTGCAATATCAAGTGGAAGCCGGGCAACGCGCCGAGCTGCTCCGGAGCGAGCGCATGACGAGCTGCCCGGGTCGAGCATCTGCGCTCCCACCTTGTGAAGCTCCGCTCCCGCGGCGGAGGCGGACTGCGTCCGGGGGAAGGCGACCCGCCCCTGCGACTTCCCTGGCCTTTGGCTAGACCTCAGCTTCCGCGTTGGCCCGCCGCTTCGGCCGCTCCATCTGTTTCAGGATCTTCTTCCGCAAGCGCACCGACTGGGGCGTCACCTCGACGAGCTCGTCCTCGGCGATCCACTCGATCCCCTGCTCGAGCCCCATCTCGCGATGCGGCGTGATGATGATGTTCTCGTCGCGCCCCGCCGCGCGGATGTTGGTGAGCTTCTTCTCGCGGCAGATGTTGACGTTGAGGTCGTTGTCGCGCGAGTACTCGCCGACCACCATGCCCTCGTAGACGCGCGTTCCCGGGCCGACGAACAGGAGGCCGCGCTCTTGCAGGTTGAAGATCGCGTAGGGCGTCGCGCCGCCTTCGCGGTCGGCCACCATCGCACCGTTGGTCCGCGCTTGAATCGCGCCGTACCACGGCGCCCAGCCATTGAAGAGCGCGTTCATGACGCCGGTGCCGCGCGTCTGGGTGAGGAAGTGCGAGCGAAAGCCGATCAGCCCGCGCGACGGCACGGCGAACTCGAGCCGCACGCGGCCCGACCCGGCGTGGTTCATCTTGGTCATCTTGCCGCGGCGCAACGCGAGCAACTGCGACACCACCCCGATGTGCCCTTCGGGCACGTCGATGACCAGCAGCTCCACCGGCTCGAGCGGCGCGCCGTCCTTCTCGCGCGTCACCACCGTCGGCTTGGAGACCGCGAGCTCGTAGCCTTCGCGGCGCATGGTCTCGATCAGAATGCCGAGCTGCAGCTCGCCGCGGCCGGTCACGCGCAGCGCGTCGGGCGAATCGGTCTCCTCGATGCGCACGCTGACGTTGCGGCGCCGCTCGAGCTCGAGCCGCTCGCGGAGCTTCCGCGAGGTCACGTAGTCCCCTTCCCGGCCCGCCCACGGCGAGTTGTTGACCGCGAAGATCATGGTGATCGTCGGCTCATCGATGCGAATCGGCGGCAGCGGCTTCGGGCGCTCGAGGTCGGCGATGGTGTCGCCGATGTTCACGTCCTCGATGCCGGCCACGGCCACCACGTCGCCCGCGGTGGCGTGGTCGACGGGCACCCGCTTCAGGCCGTGCCACGAATAGATCTGCGTCACCTTGACGGGCGCGCTCGACCCGTCGGCGCGCAGCCACGCATAGTTGCCGGAGCTCTTGAGGTCGCCGTTCTTGAGACGCCCGATGGCGAGGCGGCCGACGTAGCTGTCGTAGTCGAGGTTGTTGCACTGGAACTGGGTCGGCGCCTCGGGGTCGACCGTCGGCGGCGGCAGCGCCGACACGATCAGATCGAACAGCGGCCGCAGATCCTCCGACTCGTCGTCGAGCTTCCGCTTGGCGATGCCCGCGCGGGCGTTGGTGTAGACGACGGGAAAATCGAGCTGCTCCTCGGTCGCGTCGAGGTCGATGAACAGGTCGTAGATCTCATCGAGCACGGCCGCGATGCGCGCATCGGGGCGGTCGATCTTGTTGACGCAAACGATAGGCGGCAACGCCGCCTCGAGCGCCTTCTTGAGCACGAAGCGGGTCTGCGGCAGCGGCCCTTCGGAAGCGTCGACCAGCAGCATGACGCCGTCGACCATCGCCAGCGTGCGCTCGACCTCGCCACCGAAGTCGGCGTGCCCGGGCGTGTCGACGATGTTGATGCGCACGCCGCCGTACTCGACGGCGGTGTTCTTGGCCAGGATCGTGATGCCTCGTTCGCGCTCGAGCGCAAACGAGTCCATCACTCGCTCGAGCACGTGCTCGTTGGCCCGGAAGATCCCGCTCTGGTGCAGCATGGCGTCGACCAGCGTCGTCTTGCCGTGGTCGACGTGAGCGATGATGGCGATGTTGCGGATGTCGTTGCGCTGCTGTCCCAAATGAGCTCCTCGGAAAACAGGGCACTATAACAGTCCACTCACGAAGAGGGAAACCGGAAGCTTTGCCAGGACGTCGCGGGCGCTAGACGTACTGCCCCGCGGCGAACGCCGACGCCCAGGCCCACTGAAAGTTGAAGCCGCCGAGGTGGCCGGTGACGTCGACCGCCTCGCCGACGCAGAATAAGCCGGGCGCTCGCTTGGCCTCCATGGTCTGCGACGACAGCTCGGCGGTATCGATGCCTCCGGCCGTGACCTCGGCCTTCGCGAACCCCTCCGTACCCGCCGGCTCGAGCCGCCACTCGTGGAGCCGCTTGGCCGCGGCGGCGAGCTCTCGCGGCGTATACTGGTTCATCGGCCGCGAGGGCGCCTGGAGCGCGCACCACGCGAGCGCTAATCGCCTCGGTAGACGGCGGGACAACACCGTGGCGAGCTCGGCGGCGCCCTGCCGTTCGGCGACGAGCACGGCATCGCCCGGGGCGTCCGGCAGGAGGTCGAGGACGATCGGGTCGCCCGGTCGCCAGTACGAAGAGATCTGCAGGATCGCCGGTCCCGACAAGCCGCGGTGCGTGATCAGCACGCTCTCGCGGAACTCGGCGCCGTTGCAGCGCACCACCGCCGGGAACGACACGCCCGAGAGCTCGCGCAGCGAGCCGGGCGTCACCTCGGGCAAGATGAGCGGCACGAGCCCGGGCCGCGGCGGGACGACGCGCAGCCCGAATTGCCGTGCCACGCGGTAGGCGAAGTCCGAGGCGCCGAGCTTGGGAATCGACAGCCCGCCGGTGGCGAGCACCAGCGAAGAAGCCTCGATCACGCCCTGGTTGGTGCGCACTCGATACCGCCCGGGCTTCTCGACCGCCAGGACCTCGCAGCCAGTGCGGACCTCCACTCGAGCCTCAGCGCACTGTGCGCGCAGCATCTCGATCACCTGCCGCGAGCTCCCGTCGCAGAACAGCTGTCCCAGCTTCTTCTCGTGATAGGCGATGCCCGCGCGCTCGACCAGCGCCACGAAGTCCTGCGGCGTGAAGCGGGCTAGCGCCGAGCGGCAGAAATCCGGGTTCTCCGAAAGGAAATTCTCGGGTCGCATGTGCAGGTTGGTGAAGTTGCAGCGCCCGCCCCCGGAGATGGCGATCTTCTCTCCCACCCGGCGGTTGTGCTCGAGAACCGCGACGCGCCGGCCGCGTTTGCCCGCCTCGATCGCGCAGAAGACTCCCGCGGCTCCTCCGCCGATCACGATAACGTCTGAGCAATGCTCCACTTTATCGCCTTCGACTGCTGGAAGAGCCTGACCGTGGAATCGTTCGTGCGCGCCTCTGGATGGGACTGGGCGGCCTCGACGGTGTCGTGCGCGTCGGTATCCGCGGCCGATCTGGAAATCGTCTCGACCATGAGCTTCGAGAGCAACGGCAAACAATACGTCGAGCCGCGCGTACGCAACAACACCACGGCGACACGCCCCACGGCGATACGCCAAGCGTACTTCAAGGTCGGGAACCAAGCCGCACGCTGGACGCTCCACCCGCTTGCGGTCCCGCCGGATCAAACGGTCTGCTGCGCGCTCGACGCGCCGCCGATCGCTCCCAGGCTAGCGAACGAGATTCCCGTCGAGTAAGCTTCGCGTTCATGAAGACGCGGAAGCTCGGCAAGGATGGTCCGGTCGTTTCGGCGATGGGGCTCGGCTGCATGGGCATGTCCGAGTTCTACGGAATGGGTGACGACGCTGAATCGATCGCCACGATCCACCGTGCGCTCGATCTCGGCATCACGTTCCTCGACACCGCCGACGTGTACGGCCTCGGCCGCAACGAGGATCTGGTCGGGCGCGCGATCCGCGACCGGCGTCGCGAGGTGTTCCTCGCCACCAAGTTCGGCATCGTGCGCGACCCGAACGACGGTACGATGAGAGCGATCAGCGGCAAGCCGGAGTACGTGCGCTCCTGCTGCGAAGCGAGCCTCCGGCGGCTCGGCGTCGACGTCATCGATCTCTACTACCAGCACCGCGTCGACCCGGCGACGCCGATCGAGGAAACGGTCGGCGCGATGGCGCGCCTGGTCGAGCAGGGCAAGGTGCGCTACCTCGGGCTCTCCGAAGCGAGCGTCGCGACCATCCGCCGCGCCCACGCCGTTCACCCGATCACCGCGCTGCAGTCGGAGTACTCGCTGTGGACCCGCGACCCCGAACAGGGAACTCTCGCCGCCTGCCGCGAGCTCGGCATCGGCTTCGTCGCCTACAGCCCGCTCGGGCGCGGCTTCTTGACCGGCGAGATCAGGAGCCCCGGCGACTTCGGGGAGGACGATTCCCGCCGCTTCCAACCGCGATTTCAGGGAGAGAACTTCCAGAAGAACCTCGATCTGGTCGCTCGGGTGCGCGAGATCGCGTCCGCGAAGAAGGTCAAGCCCTCGCAGCTCGCTCTCGCCTGGGTTCTGTCCCGCGGTGACGACGTCGTGCCGATCCCCGGCACGAAACGGCGGAGCTACCTCGAAGAGAACGCGCGAGCCCTGGAGATATCGCTCGGCGCGGACGACCTACGCGCGATCGACGAGGCCGCTCCGAGCGGCGCGGCGGCGGGCGCTCGCTACGCGCGAACGATGATGCAGTGGCTGGATCGATGACGCGGCGGCCGCACGCGCGGCCGCGCCGGGCCTGGTGGCGGGCCGTCCAGCCGTTCAGCTGCTATTCCCACCTCGCGGGCGCGCTGCTGGCGATCACCGGCTTGGTGGTGCTCGTCGTGCTCTCGGAAGACGATCCTTGGAGGGTCGTTTCGTTCTCGATCTACGGCGCGAGCCTCGTCCTCCTCTACGTGGCGAGTGCCGTCTACCACTGGCTGTTGGTGCCGATGGCCCAGCGAAAGTGGCTGAATCGCCTCGACCACGTGGCGATCTTCTTGCTGATCGCCGGCACCTACACGCCGGTGTGCTTGGTCACGCTGCGCGGCAGCTGGGGCTGGAGTATCTTCGGGGTGGTGTGGGGCGCGGCGTTCGCCGGCACGGTGGTGAAGCTCTTCCTCCGCACGCTGCCGCGCTGGGTCTCGGCGGCGATCTACGTGGCCATGGGATGGGTCGCGCTGGCGGCAGTGGTGCCGCTGATGCGGGCGTTTCCGCCGAGCGCGCTCGCCTGGCTCCTCGCCGGCGGCCTCCTCTACACCACCGGAGCGATCGTCTACGCGACCCGGCGTCCGAACCCGTTTCCCCGGGTGTTCGGCTTCCACGAGATCTTCCATCTGTTCGTGCTCGGGGGGAGCGCCGCGCATTTCGTGTTCCTGTTGCGATGGGTCGCACCGGTCTCCTCGTAGAATCGGTTGAAAAAGGGGTCAGGTTACATTTCAACATCCGGAACGCGGGGCTGGTCACGAAGGGGAAATGTACCCTGACCCCTTTTTCAACATCACGGCGTCCGGGGTCGCGAGGGCGGCGGCAAGAGCACCGGCGTCAGCACGGCGAGGACGAGCGCGCCAGCGCCGCAGACCACGAACGGGGCGTCGGTGTTCACGTGGTCGATCAGCCAACCGGCCGCGACGTTGGAGACGATCGCGCCGATCCCCGCGCCGGCCATCGCGTTCAGTCCCTGTCCGGTCGATCGGAGCCGTGACGGCACCGACGCTTCCACGTAGAGCGAGCCCCCGACGCTCAAGCCGGCGACGGTCACGCCATGCAGGAGCTGCGCCAGGTAAATCGTGCTGAGATCGGTCGCCAACCCGCAGACGAGCCAACGCAGGCCGCCGGCCGCCACGCCCGCGACTAGCAGGCCGCGCGGGCCGAAGCGGCGCAGCCCCACCCCGGCGAACGCCACCAACGGGATCTCCGGCAGCAACATGAGAATCCACATCCCGCTCAGCGCATCGAGCCCGCCGCCGCGCGCGCGCACGTAGAGCGGAAACAGGCTCATTGGCCCCTGGAAGAAGAGGTAGGCGGCGAACGAAAAGCCGAGCGCGCGCATGAACGGAGCATGGCGGCGAAGCTCGAGCCAATCGCCGCGCCGGGCAGGGACTTCGAGGTCGCCCGGCTCGGGAATCACCCGCGCCGCCAAGACCGAGGCGACCATCAGCGCGGAGGCGACCAGAAACATCACCGCGAGACCCGGCTCGGCGGGGCCTCCGGGCGCCCGCTCGAGGCCAAGCACCGTCTGAAAGCCGTGCAGCGTGGGCGGAAAGACGACAACCAGGACGAGAAAGCCGATCGTCCCCCACATGCGCACCAGGCCGAATCGCTCGCTCGCGCTCTCGCCGAGCGCACCGAGCGTCACGGAGACGGTCAACGGCAGCACGCCGGTCGAGAACACCGCCAGCGCCGCGGAGCCGGCCAGGAGCGTCACGAAGCCGCTCAGACCGGCCAGCGCGGCCGTGAAGACCGCCGTGCCGAGCGTCGCCAGGGCCAGCACCCCCACGCGCGAGGGCGCGCGATCCGCCATCCATCCCCAGACGGTCGGCGCCACCAACGCCAGCAACGGAGACATCGTGACCACCGTTCCCACTTCCGTGGCGGTCAAGCCCGCGTTGTCGCTCAGGTAGAGGCTGAAGAACGGGAACAGGATGCCGAGCGAGCCGAGATAGAAAAACCAGTAGACCGACAGCGCCATCGCCGGCAAACCTTATATAGAGTCGCCGCGGCTCCAGTCACCCGTCTGCGTCCGGGGCCTAGCGAAATCGTCGACGCCCGTGTATGGGAAGGCCCCCGGAGGTCCGGAATGTCAGACGCAATCACGCGCGGGATCCAGGTGAAGGTCGAGTCGGAGTTCGTTCCGGAGCGGTCCGATCCGCAAAACGGCGAATTCTTCTTCGCCTACCACGTAACGATCGAGAACCACGGCGACGAGCCGGTACAGCTCGTGTCGCGCCACTGGGTCATCACCGACGGCATGGGCAAGGAGCAAGAGGTCCGCGGCCCCGGCGTCGTCGGCAAGCAACCGCGCCTTCGGCCCGGGGAGGCGTTCGAGTACACCAGCGCCTGCCCGCTCTCCACCCAGATCGGCGCCATGCAGGGCAGCTATCGTATGGTGACCGAGAGCGGTGAGACCTTCGACGCCCGCATTGCGCCGTTCACGCTGGCGATCCCCGGGGTGCTGAACTAGCCGGAGGCGACGAATCCCCCTTCGCGGCTTCGCTCGCGGCCGCAACCCAACGACGGCCGCCTGCCGAGGCCTCGGATCTCAGATCTCCGTGTGAAACACCGAGTTATCCCGTGGTAGATCAGTCGGGGTCGTAGGCGAGGCTGGTGGAGAGCAGCCGCTCGGCGGCGGAGACCTCGATGCCCTTGCGCGCGGCGTACGCCGCGGCCTGGTCCCGGTTCACCTTCCCGAGGTTGAAGTAGCGCGCCTGCGGGTGCGCGAAGTAGAGGCCCGACACCGACGCGGCCGGCAGCATTGCGTAGTGCTCCGTCAGGTGGATGCCGAGCGACTCCGCGCCCAGGAGCTGGAAGAGCTTGGTCTTCTCGGAGTGCTCGGGGCAGGCCGGATAGCCGAACGCGGGTCGGATGCCACGATACTTCTCCCCGATCAGATCTTCCTTCGAGAGCTTCTCCGCCCCGCCGTACCCCCACTCGCGCCGCGCGCGCTCGTGCAGGCATTCGGCGAAGGCTTCGGCCAGTCGGTCGGCCAGCGCCTTCGCCATGATCGCGTCGTAGTTGTCGTTCGCCGCCTCGAGCTCGGCGACCAGCGCGTCGGCGCCGATGCCGGCCGTCAACGCGAACGCGCCGATCGAATCCACCAGCCCGCTATCCAGCGGGGCGACGAAGTCAGCGAGCGAGCGATAGACCTTCTGGTCGTCGGTCTTCGACTCTTGTTGGCGCAGGAAATTCAACCGCACGAGCTCGCGCGACCGCGCCACGTCGGCCCAGACGATGACGTCATCGCCATCGGCGTTGGCCGGCCAGAAGCCGTAGGCGGCGTTGGCGGTGAGCAGGCGCTCGGCGATGATCCGGTCGAGCAGCTTCTTGGCGTCGGCGAAGAGGTCGCGTGCGGCCTTCCCGTACGCGGGGTGGTCGAGAATCTGCGGAAACTTCCCGCGCAGCTCCCAAGCGTGGAAGAAGAACGTCCAGTCGACGTACGGCACGAGCTCCGCGAGCGGAAAGTCCTTGAGCGCGCGAGCGCCGAAGAACTCCGGCCTCGCCAGGTCTTCCGGGCGCCAATCGATCGCCAAGCGCTGCTGGCGGGCCTTGGCGTACGGCACCAGCGGCTGCGCTCGGCGCTCGGCGTGGAGCTCGCGCAGCCGCTGCTGCTCGCGGCGGTTCTCGGCGTCGAACGCGGGCTTCCGCTCCGGGGACAGCAAGCTCGACACGGTGCCGACCGCGCGCGAGGCATCGAGCACGTAAATGGTGGGCGATCCGTACTGCGGCGCGATCTTCACCGCCGTGTGCTGGCGGCTGGTGGTGGCGCCGCCGATCAGCAGCGGAATCTCGAAGCCCCGGCGCTGCATCTCGCGCGCAACGTGCACCATCTCGTCGAGTGACGGCGTGATCAGCCCCGAGAGTCCGACGACGTCGACCTTCTCCTGGCGCGCGGTCTCGAGGATCCGCTCGCACGGCACCATCACGCCGAGGTCGAGCACCTCGTAGTTGTTGCAGCCGAGCACGACGCCGACGATGTTCTTGCCGATGTCGTGCACGTCTCCCTTGACGGTGGCCATCACGATCTTGCCCTGCTTGCGGGCGCCGGACGACCTTCTCCCGCTCCATGTACGGCAACAGGTAGGCGACCGCCTTCTTCATCACCCGCGCGCTCTTCACCACCTGCGGCAGGAACATCTTCCCCGAGCCGAACAGATCGCCGACGATCTTCATCCCGTCCATCAGCGGCCCTTCGATGATCGCCAGCGGCTTCGGATATTTCCGGCGCGCCTCTTCCACGTCGGCTTCGATGTAGTCAGCGGCCCCCTTGACCAGCGCGTGCGACAGTCGTTCCTCGACCGTTCCCCGGCGCCAGTCTTCGTCCTCTTCCCGGCCCTGCGCCTTACCCTTGACGGTTTCGGCGAAGGCGACCAGACGCTCGGTGGCATCGGGCCGGCGGTTGAAGATCACGTCCTCGACGAGCTCGAGGAGATTCTTGGGGATCTCCTCGTAGACCGCGAGCTGGCCGGCATTGACGATCGCCATGTCGAGCCCGGCGCGAATCGCATGGTAGAGGAACGCCGAGTGGATCGCTTCGCGGACGACGTCGTTGCCGCGGAACGAGAACGACAAGTTGGAGACCCCGCCACTCACCTTCACCCCGGGGCAGGTCTCTTTGATGATGCGAGTGGCCGACAGAAACGCCTTCGCGAATTCGTTGTGCTCTTCGATGCCGGTGGCGATGGCGAGGATGTTGGGATCGAAGATGACGTCCTCCGGGGGAAAGCCAACCTCCTCGGTGAGGATGCGGTAGGCGCGCCGGCATATCTCGACTTTGCGCTCGACGGTTTCGGCCTGACCCTTCTCGTCGAAGGCCATCACCACCACCGCGGCGCCGTAGCGGCGCACGAGCCCGGCATACTTGCGGAACGCTTCTTCGCCCTCCTTCAGGCTGATCGAGTTGACGACGCTCTTGCCTTGCACGCACTTGAGCCCCGCCTCGATTACCGACCACTTCGAGCTGTCGATCACGACCGGCACGCGAGCGATCTCCGGCTCGGTGGCGACGAGATGGAGAAACGTCGTCATCGCCTGCTCGGAATCGAGCAGGCCTTCGTCCATGTTCACGTCGATCAGGTTGGCGCCGCCGCGCACCTGATTGGCAGCCACCGTGAGCGCCCCTTCGTAGTCCTCGCCCTTGATCAGCCGGGCGAAGCGCTTCGAGCCCGTGACGTTGGTGCGCTCGCCGATCGTCAGGAAGCCGGTCTCGGGACGAACCGTCAGGACCTCGAGGCCGGAGAGGCGCAGCAGGCCATCGCGCTGCGGCCGCTTGCGCGGGGCAAGACCCTCGACCGCTCGGGCGATCTCGCGGATGTGGTCGGGCGTCGTGCCGCAGCAGCCGCCGACGACGTTCAGCCAGCCCCGTTCGGCGAACTCGCGAAGCGTCCGCGCCGTGTAATCCGGCGTCTCGTCGTAGCCGCCGAATACGTTCGGCAGCCCGGCGTTCGGGTAGCAGCTCACCCAGCAGGGGGCGAGTGCCGCGAGCTCCTCGACGTAGGGCCGCATGCGGTCCGCGCCGAGCGAGCAGTTGATGCCGACGCAGAAGGGATCCGCGTGCGCGATCGACGCCCAGAACGCTTCGACCGTCTGCGCCGACAGCGTGCGGCCGCTTTCGAAGATCGTCGTCGACAGCCAGACCGGCAGCCTCACGCCGCGCTCGGCGAACACCTCCTCGACCGCGAAGATCGCCGCCTTCATGTTGGCGGTGTCAAAGGCCGTCTCGGGGAGCAGCAGATCGACGCCGCCGTCGATGAGCCCGCGCACCTGCTCGGCGTAGGCGTCCTTCAGCTCATCGAAGGTGATGGACCGGAGGCTCGCGTTGTCCACGCTCCCGGAGATCGACAGCGTTCGATTGGTCGGCCCGATCGAGCCGGCCACGAACCGCGGCTTTCGCGAATCGCGTGTGCCGTACTCGCGCGCGAGGCGAACCGCGATCTCGGCCGCCGCTACGTTCAGGTCATAGACCTGGTCGCCGAGGCCATAGTCGGCTTGCGAGACGCGGTTGGCGTTGAACGTGTTGGTCTCGATGATGTCGGCGCCGGCCTCGAGATAGGCGCGGTGGATCTCCTCGATCACGTCGGGGCGGGTGATCACCAGCAGGTCGTGATCGCCCTTCAAGTCGTAGGGATGATCGACGAAGCGCCGGCCACGGTAATCCGCCTCGCCGAGGCCGTAGCCCTGGATCATCGTCCCCCACGCGCCGTCGAAAACGAGGATGCGCTCGGCAAGCAGCCGCTCGAGCGTCCGCAATGCGTCCGAATCAGCCAAAGTCGCGCCATTCTGGCACAGAAGCCCAGGCGACGCAGCTGCCGGCCGCACCCGGGACCTCGATCGGCGGTCCTCGGCGCCCGATTGGAAGCCGCTGCAGCGAACGACCGGCAGTCGCGGATAGCGCGGAAACGAAGGATCGAGCTCGGAGCGGCCGCAGAGCAGGAACTCCGAGCCCTTCGCGCTGCGCACCCGGCGCGCAAAGCGGCAGCTCGCGCAGAGGCCGGGGCGTCGCTCGTCGTCGTCACGCTCCATCGACGATCTCGTCGGTCTCTTCCGCCGCCGGCTTCGGCGCCAGCCACGGCACCAGCAGGCTGTCGAGCACGAGCTGGAGCACGTGGTAGCAAACCAGCGCCAGCGCGCCGTGCGGGTTCGCCGGAAAGAACGTATCCCACAGATAGATGCCGTTCGGCAGCGTCTTCTGCGAGCCGCAGATGACGACCGCCGTGCGGTTCGCCGGCGAGAGACCGAGCCAGGACGCCGCTCGGTGGTTCCAGGCGAGCAGCGCCACGTGCAGCGACGCGGCAGTGGCGATGAACGCGAAGATCAGACCGGGGCGCTGCGACAAGTGCGAGGCCGCAGCGGAGATCCCGGTGAAGACGAAGACCAGGATGATCGTCTGCGAGAGGCGCACGATCGCCAAGCGGAAGCGCCGCAGGCGGTGCCAAAACAGGCGATGTACGACCTGAGCGACGAGGACCGGCAGCAGGACCACGGTGGCGTCCTCGAGCATCATCCGGCCGATCGGGAGCGACACCACCGCGCCGACGGTGGCGCGCAGGAGGAGCGGCGTGACGAAAGACGTCATGAGGTTGGTCGACAGCGTGATCAGCAGCGCGAGGCCCTGGTTGCCGCCGGCGACGAGCGTCAGCGCCGGCGCCGAGGCGATCGTGCCGGCCTGCGCGGCAACGATCATCATCGCCTCGAAGAAGAAGTAGCCCTCGCTCCCCGCCCCGCCGTCTCTCGGCCCCCACAGGTGCACGAAGGCGACGGCAAGCGCCGGCGCGACCAAGTAAGTCGACGACACGCCGAGCAGCCAGCCGCGAGCGTCCGCTCCCTCGCGCAAGCCAGCCATCTCGAGCGAGACGCCGGAGAGGAACAGACTCGCCGCGGTCATCGCGGGCAACACGAATCCCGCCTGGCGGATCGCCGTGCCGCCTTGCGGCGCGAGCACCGCGGCGACGCCCACCGCCCCGAGGCCGGCGAGGAACCAGTGCCGGCGCCAGAATCCGGTTTCGCTGGCCATCAGCGCGCCGGGGCGTTATGGCCCGGCTCACACTTCGACGGCCGTCTCGAGCTTCTTCGGTTTCGATTCATGGGCGTTCGCCGTCGGATCGATGGTGGCAACGCAGGCCAGGAGGGTCGAGCTTGGCCCGCTGTCCACGCCGCAGCCGCTCACAGATCCCGTCGTAGGTTCTGTTGCTGCCGTCCTCGCAGCCGTTCGATGGCCTACCCAACGGTCTACCAAATCGTGCGGATCAGTGGGCTGGAGCGAATCCCCTCGTCCTTCGTCACCAGCGGCAGGCCGTCGGCGCAGGCGGTCGCCGCGATCAGGCGGTCGGCGGGATCCTTCGGAAAGTCTTCGGAAAACTGAATCGAAAGAGCTGCGATGGTCGGGGTGATTTCCCGTACCGCCACGCGGGTGCTCTCGACGAGCTCGCGCACCACCCCTTCCAGGGTTCCCGCGATCGTCAGTCGGCCCTGTGAGACGATCATCGCGGTCTCCCACAGAGAGATCGATGCGATCGCGATCTCGCCCGAGCGAACCGCGCGACGTATGGCCGATGACGCCCGCCGCGAGAGGCGCTCGGGCTCGGCCGCAAGCCAGATCCAGACGTGCGTGTCGAGAAGGATCACCGCGCGGCGTCCCAGGCTTCCGGCGGGGCCACCGGCGCGACGATGTCGCCGCGGATCTCGATCTTGCCCCGCATCGCCCCGAAGACGCTCGAAACACGCTCCGGCTCGACCGGCACGAGCTTGGCGACCGGTTTTCCCCGCTTGGTGATCAGCACGGGCTGCCGTCGATTGCGGACTTCCTCCATCACGCGGAGGCACTGCGCCTTGAACGTTCCTGCGGCCATGGTCCTCATGAAGTGTTCTCCAGTCCATGGTCATATCATCATGGTCACTCGGTGCCAACAGCGCCCGTCGCGTCCATCGTTCTGGACATCGGCGAGCTGGGAGGCGCGCTCTCGGGAACGATGACGGTGTTGTCTGGCATCGAGATCGAAATGGACGTTTCCTTGAGCTAGGGGGCTGTGCGACACTCGGCGCGCTCGTCAGAAGCCGCAAAACGGCGGCAAGCGGAGGACCACGATGAAGACCTACACCTCCACCATTCTCACCACCGAAGGCATCGTCTTTCCGGAGAGCCCGCGCTGGCACGGCGGGAGGCTCTGGTTCTCGGACGTCTACGGCGAGCGAGTCATGACCGTGGACGCGCAAGGCCGGCTCGAGAAGGTGGTCTCCGTGCCGACCCGCCCCTCCGGCCTCGGCTTCGACGCTCGCGGCCGCGCGCTCATCGTGTCGACGCGCGACCGGTGCCTGCTCAGACTGGAAGACGGCCGGCTCGAGACCTTCGCCGACATGAGCTCGCTCATGGCCGGCGACGCCAGCGACATGGTCGTCGGTCCCGACGGTCGCGCGTTCGTCGGCAACGTCGGTTTCGACATTTTCGCCGGAGAAAAGCCTCGGCCGGCGAACCTCGTGTGCGTCGATCCCGACGGCCGCGCGCGCGTGGTCGCCGAAGACATCGCGCTCCCGAACGGCGCGGTGATCACGCCGGATCGGAAGACCTTGATCGTCGCCGAGACGTTCAGCGGCTTGCTCACCGCCTTCAACCTGAAGCCCGACGGCTCGCTCTCCGGCCGGCGCTTCTTCGCCCACCTCGGCGCCCGCCATCCCGACGGTATCTGCCTCGACGCCGAAGGCGCGATGTGGGTCTCGTGCTTCAGCCAGGACGAGTTCGTCCGCGTCTGGGAGGGCGGCGACGTCGCCGCGCACGTCCCGGTTCCCGGGCGGCGCGCGGTCGCCTGCATGCTCGGCGGCGAGGATCGCAAGACGCTCTACCTGCTGACCGCCGAGACCACGATCGAAGAGCTGTCGCAAGGAAAGTCGAAAGGTCGAATCGAGACCGTGCGCGTCGACGTGCCCGGCGCCGGCTACCCGTAGGATCGAGCGCGGTTCCCCGTGGCCGATCTCCGGTCCGGGCGTCTTGTGGGCATTGCGATATTCGCATATCCATATGTCCTAATGGGCGAGATTGCGCTCGGTTTCGACGTGCCTCGGGTGGCGCGCTTCTTCAAGGCGCTCGGCGACGAGACGCGCCTGCGCATCGTCGCGCTGCTCGCGCACCGAGAGCTCTGCGTCTGCCACCTGGAGAGCGCGCTGGCGGCGAGCCAACCGACCATCTCGCGGCATCTCGCGCTGCTGCGCTACGCAGGCCTCGTCGAATCCCGGCGCCGCGGGAGCTGGGTCTACTACCGGCTGGCGAAACAGGAAGACCCGTACCGCGAGCGGCTGCTGCGCGGCATCGGCCGCGGCTTGACCGCACGCCGCGGGGTGGTCCGCCGCGAGATCGAGCGGCTGCTGCGCGCGCGGGGGCCGGAGGCGTGCCGGTGAACACCTGGCCGGACAAAGCTTGCCCGACGGCGGCGAACTCGCTCGCGCGGCGGACGGTCGCCGAGGGGCTGGCGACCGCGCTGCTGCTCGCGGCGGTGGTCGGATCCGGCATCATGGGCGAGCGGCTGGCGGCGGACAACACCGCGATCGCGCTGCTCGCCAACGCCGCGGCGACCGGCGCGGCGCTCGTCACGTTGATCCTCTCCTTCGCACCGATCTCCGGCGCGCACATGAACCCGTCGGTCACGCTGCTCGCCGCGCTGCGCGGCGAGCTCCGCTGGGGGGACGCCCGCTTTTATTGGTCCGCGCAGATCGCCGGCGCCTTCCTCGGCGTCGGGATCGCCAACCTGATGTTCGACGAACCCATGTTCTTCGCCTCGCACCACGTGCGCCAGGGCGCTTCGCAGATGCTGAGCGAGATCGTCGCCACGTTCGGCCTGCTCAACGTGGTCCTGGCTTGCGGCGCGCAAAGACCGCCGATCGCCGCGCTCGCCGTCGGCGGCTACATCACCTCCGCCTACTGGTTCACCGCATCGACCTCGTTCGCGAACCCGGCGGCGACGCTCGCCCGCGCGGCCACCGACACCTTCGCCGGCATCGGCCCGGGGGACGTTCCGGGCTTTCTCGTCGCGCAGCTCGCCGGCACGCTCGCGGCGATCTCCCTCGGCCGCTGGCTGATGCCAGTGGCGAACGCGGCAGCGCCGGTGAGCGCTCTCGCCGGCGAGGAGCGGCCGCGATGAGCGCGCGGAGCGTGCTCTTCCTATGCACCGGCAACTCGGCGCGAAGCCTCCTCGCCGAAGCGTTGCTGAACCGCCTCGGCGCCGGGCGCCTACGCGCATTCAGCGCGGGCAGCCGGCCGCGCAGCCAGATCCATCCGCTGACGCTGCGCGTTCTCGCCGAAGCGGGCGAAAGCATCTCGGGCCTACGCAGCAAGAGCTGGGACGAATTCGCCGCTCCCGGAGCGCCGCCGCTCGACGTCGTCATCACTGTCTGCAGCAGCGCCGCGAGCGAGGCGTGCCCGATCTGGCAGGGCGGCCCGGTGACAGCTCATTGGGACATCGACGACCCCGCCGCGGTGGAGGGAACCGAGGAAGACCGACTGGCGGCGTTTCTCCACACCTACGCCGCTCTCGAACGGCGCATCCGCCGGCTCGCTGATCTCCCTCTCGAGTCGCTCGACCGGGCAACACTGGCCCGCGAGCTGGAGCGAATCGGCCGAGACGCGACCAGTAGATGACCTCCTCGGCTGTCACCAAGTAGCAGATGACGCGAACCCCACCTCCGGGATTGCCTCACGAAGCCCGTGGCTGCTTCCCCTGCGGATTCTCGGGCTTGATCGCCATCCACGTAATCAAGTGAATCTCCTCCATCTCGATTGGCGGCAAGGGTTCGGGAGCGTGAAATGGCTCGGCCCCGATGCGCTCCACCTCCTCGACAATGTAACGGGCCCTTTCGGCGGTGGTCTCAAACTCTTGCTCCCACGCCAGCCGCAAGAGGTTCTCTTCACGGCGCGGCCAGGGCGACTCGACCGCATCAAGGCAGCGGTGCAGCCGTTCCTGCTCGACGTCCGCAGCCGAGTTCGCGCGCAGGAAAGCGGCGACGTCGCGGTTGAGCTTTCTGATCTTGGGTTGCAGGTTGGCCGGGTCGGTCTCGAAGGCCCATGCGTCGAAGATGCTCCGGCGTGCTCTGGCCCAGGACCCGTAGGCCGCCAGCGCCATCTCCTCGCTCAGGACCCGCGGCGTCTCCTCGGTGCACTCGAGCAGGCGCAGGCACGTTCCGAACTCGCCGACGAGCTCGCTCTCGGGCTCACGCGGCACGAAGCGCAGGTAGATTCGCCCGCCCACAGTCGCACAGAAGAGGTGTCCGGCGCGCTCTCCCTTCCGCATCCCAGAGCCCGTTCGCCACGGGAGGTCGCGGATCGCGTCTCCGTACCTTTCCAGCGCCCGCCGCAGCTCCTGGCGATACTCCTCGCCAGTCTGTGCAGCCCCCTCGGTTCCGCCCGCCTCGTAGATCGAGGCGTCGGCGCGGTGGAGCTTCTCGATCTCTTCGCGCGTCTCCGCGAACGACTGCTCGCCCGTTGCCCCGCGCTCGATCGGCGCCTCCTCCACGCCGAGCTGCCTGCGCGAGCTTGCGGCGCACCCGCCCTTCGAGGTTTAGGAGCGCGTCGAGCTGCGCGTCGGGAAAGAAGGTGCGCAGGAACACCCTCGCATGCGAGCTTCCGATCCGGTCCACGCGGCCGTGCCGCTGCACGAGGCGCATCGGGTTCCAGGGCAGGTCGTAGTTCACAACGTTGCGGCACTGCTGGAGGTTCATCCCCTCGGCGAGGACGTCGGTGCAGAGCAGGAGGTCGAAACGGTCCTCGCTGTCGGTCGGGAGCGCCCCGGTCGAGACCGGCGCGAATCCGTGCAGCGCTTTCTCGCGCGCGACGCCGCCGCGCACCTCGGCCCCACTCACCGACGCGACGCGGCCACGGTACGCCGCGAGGCGCGGGTCGGCTGCGACCCTCTTCCGCAAGTGTTCCTCGACCCAGTCGATCGTGTCCTCGTAGTGGGAGAAGACGAGCACCTTGCGCTTCTGGCGCGCGTCCTCCTCGTCGATCGCCTCGCCGGCCGCTTGCTTGGCGATCGCGGCCAGCTCCTCGACGAGTGCCGCAAGCTTCGGATCGCCCTCGGGGTGGACCTTTGCCACGTCCGCTGCGAACTCGCGCAGCAAGGACAGGTCGGCCCGCACGTCGGCCGCGAGCCTCTCCACCTCGAAGGCGGATGCGTCCTCGGCGTGCTCGCTCGCCTCGATAATCTCATCGATGTCTCCCTCGTCCTCCGCCGCCGACAGCTCCCGGAAGAACTCCTTGCGCACGACGTACCCGCGCGCGAGCGCAGCGAGAAAGGCTTCCTGCTCGCGAATCATGCGGCCGGCGGTGCGCCGGAACGCCTCGGCCGACGACTCGAAGCGCTTGAGGAGCGCCGACCGAAGCAGCCCGACGAGCGCCGTGTCCTCGCCCGCGTCGCTCGCGCCCGCCGGGTAGCGCTCGGGCTGGTAGCGCGCCAGGCGCAGGAGCGGGTGCCCGTCCTCGGGCATCAGGATCTCCTCCAGGCGCGCGAAGAAGCCGGGCAGCACCGCGTCCAGGTCGTAGCCGATCGACGAGGCCACGGGCTTCGGGAAGCGGATCGGCGCCATGCGCCCGTCGGGCCCGCGGATCATGTCGCTCGCGTAGTGCTTCGTGATGAAGCGCCGCGTGCGCTTGACCGTGGTGGCGTCGATGATCGGGTAGAGCAGGTCCGGGCTCAGGTTGAAGGGGTCGGCGCGCATGGCGTGCTCGAAGCGCTCGCGGATCGAGAGCACCCCGCGCTCGGCGAGCCAGGCGTCCTGCTTCATGAAGAACCGCAGCAGGTGGTAGAGGTCCCAGAGCGAGTTGTTGACGGGCGTCGCCGTGAGCATCAGGAGGTCGCGTCGCTTGCCGGCGAGCAGCCGCCGCAGGACCGCAGCGCGCTTGCCGGTGTCGGGGTTGCGGTAGTTGTGGGCCTCGTCCACGACGACGAGCGCGTAGTCGTCGAGCGGGTTCTTGAGGTGCTGCTTGTCGCCGCCGAGCTGGGCGTCGTTCGCCAGCTCCTCGTAGGAAAGGCACTCGACGAGGAGCTGGTAGTCGTTCAGGAACCGCTTCCAGGTGGTGTCGCGCAGGCTGGCCGGGCAGACGAGCAGCACGCGCTGGCGCCGCTCGCGGTAGTCGCGGATGATCTCGCCGGCCGTGAAGGTCTTCCCGAGCCCCACGCCGTCGGCGACCATGACGCCGCCGTACTTGGCGAGGATCTTCCGCGCCCGCCACACCCCGTGCTTCTGGAAGGTCGTGATCGGGATCCGGCCCGTCTCCTTCTCCTCTTCCTCCAGCTCGGCGTGGTAGAGGTGCCAGAGGATCTTGAGGTAGACGAGATAGGGCGGCACCTCGGCGAGCAGCTCCGCGTAGATCGCCGCCAGGTCGAAGGGGACCGCATCGCACCAGAGCGCCTCGAACCACTCCTCGACGCGCGCGACCAGCTGGTCCTCGTGGTGGCCGAGCACCAGCTCGAGGTTCGACTGGAGGCCGGCCCGCGTGAGGTTCGCGGACCCCGCGAGGATGCCCCGCGCGGCGCCGCGGAAGAGGAATGCCTTGGCGTGCAGGAAGTGTCCCTCGTAGCGGCGCACCTCGATTCGGCCCGAGCGCAGGAAGTCGAGGAGGTTGCGGATCGCGCGATCCTCCTCCAGTTCGAAAGGCAGCAGGTCGCGGTCGCGCTTGAGTCCGCGTTCGAGCTGCGCGAGCTCCTGGCTCACGCGGCGACGCGTAAACTCCGGCTCCGTCGGGTCGTAGGGCGTGCGCCGCGGGAGGAGCGCCTCGGGCGTCGGGTCCGCGCCGAGCAGTAGCCGGATGCGCGGGACGTGCCGCGCCTCGTTCGCGATCAGCTCGAGCCCCTGCGGATTGAAGTAGCAGCTCGCCACGCACAGCTCGGCGGGCGTCTGGCCCTCCCGCCGCAGCGCGGCGAGGTGCGTGGTGATCGCGCGGGCGAGCGTGTTCCCGTCGCGGTTGTCGACGAAGACGGGCCGGACGGTTTCCGCGCTGCGCTCCCGGTCGCTCATGCGGGAACGTAGCGGACGCCGTCGCGTCCCTCGAAGTCCGCATCCTGCGTCCACAGGGTCGCACCGTGGGCCCGCGCTGTCGCCAGGATCACGCTGTCCGCGAGCGGCAATCGCTCCTCGGCGCTCAGACGTGCGGCAGCGAGGGCGAGGGTCGCGTCGAGATCGACGACGCGCCCCTGGTGCATCAGGGCCACGGCCTGCAGCGCGCCCGGCTCGCCTCGCTGCTGCAGGACGCGCTTGAACACCTCGAAAAGGCTCAGGGTCGGCACGATCAATCGCGAGGTGCCCTCGATCGCCCGTGCAAAGAATGCGGCGTTCTTCTCCGCCGCGAAGTACGCGAGCCACCCGGACGAATCGACGACGTTCATACGCGGTCCAGCTCGCGTTCGACCGACGTGTCGATGCCACGCAGGAACCCTCGCATCTCCTTCATGCGGCGGATCGGGATCAGCTCGATGCGATCCTCGTAGGCGATGGCCTGGATCTTCTGTCCGGAGCGAAGCCCCATCGCGTCCCGTATCGCCTTGGGAATCACGATCTGGAACTTTACCGACCGTCCCTAGCATGGGACGGGACGTGATGGCAGCAAAACTGACGAGCAGATTTTAAAGGAATCTGTCTCAGTTATTGGTATTATACGAAAAAAAAGAATTATGAACAGATGCTACAACATAGAAAAAAGTTAGAGGATGAATATGGACAGAAAATATTTCAGATGCTTACGAAGCGCAAGAACGACAAGAAATCCTGGAGTTTGAATGGCGTAGCGGCGGAAGAAATACTCGATTAAAAAACCAGGACAAGTCCTTTTTACAAATAATCAGGAATGTCCTTTTTGTAAGGTACTTGTAAAAGATGCTTTGGAGGCTGGAATATGAACAAAATGATAAGTGGATTTTCTGACCTGTCAATTCCATATAACGCGGATTATCAGGATCACCAGTTTACCTTCAAATTTAATCCAGATATCATCCATTCACTTAAGATGCTGGCTTTAAAAAGGAATATTAGCCACAGTCAAATAGCATCAAATATTTTACTCCCAAGATATCTCTATGACTACTAAAATTGCAGAATTAGAGAAAAGTCCTATATTAGTCATTGCAGGAACTGATACCATAGACTTCAC
>CAVPWJ010000174.1:0-18605 GCA_963708955.1 uncultured delta proteobacterium | reverse complement strand
GGATTCAGTGTCGGCATGTCGCTCCTCTGCGGCGTGAGGTCGTGCCCGATTAACCCGAAGCGGGGGATTCGGCAATCGGCGGCGTAGCGGGGAGGGACGGAGCCGTGTACTCCATCGACACGTCTTCGTCCTCGCGCCGGCCGCCGGGCACGCCGTCACGGCCGTGGGTCGTGATCGTGAACCCCTCGCCGTCCGGGGCGTAGCGGTAGAGTTTCCCCCAGGGATCGTAGAAGCGCAGGTCGGCGCCGGCCGCCGAGCGCTGCCAGGCCGAGTCGTCGGGAAGCCGTCCGTGCTCCTTGCGGTAGTCCTCGACCAGACCCGCGAGCACCTGGATCTGGCGCCGGACGCCCTCGTGTGCCGCCTGGGCGCGCTCGTCGGCGTTCGGCACCAGCGTCCAGATCCCGAGCAGCAGCAGGATCGTCAGGCCGATCGAAGCGGCTCCGAGCAGCGACATTTCCTGCGGCGTGTGCTGATCGCTCCGCGACAGACGCCACAGGCCCCACAGCGGAATCAACGAAAGGATCGAGGTCAGTCGCTTGTCGGCCGAAAGCAGGGCGTCGACCTCCGGATGCGGACCGGCGCGCGGTGGCTGCTTCGAGAAGACCTCGGCGGCCGCCGCCAAGCCACTCTCTGGGGCCGGGGACGGCGCGTCGCCGGTCGAGGGCGGCCTCGGCGGAGAAGGCGGATTCGCGTCGAGCAGCGACTTGCCGCAGATCACGCATTGCCGCGACGCTCCGTCAGTCGCCGCATCCTGCTCGCTGCCGCAAGAGGCGCAAACGACTCGCCGGGACGACGCCGAGAGGTCTTGCGGCCGCTCCGCCATCAAGTTCCCTAGTCTCCGATGGAGCCGAGGCCGTCAAGGGCGAACGAGCGGAGACGGCCCCGGAATCAGAAATCTCGCCAGGCGAGTTGCTCGTAGCCGCCGCCGGTCCCCGCCACGGGCGTGTCCGGGCTCTGAAAGTTCGCGTTGGTGCTGATCGTCATCTGATCCACCACGGCGCGGAGCTTCTTCGTGGCCGAGCTGCCGCCACTGACGTCGAGCCGTGCGTTCTGCGTGTAGATGGCGCCGTCGAGCGTGCCCGAGAAGCGGCCGCCGAGTGTCATGGTTTGCGGGTTGCTTCGGTCCTGGAAGAGCAGCATCCCTGCCGTCGTTCCGCTGGCCGGCGCGCTCAGGTCGATGGTGCCGTTGCTCGTGAAGCTGATCGCGCCGTAGGCGCCGACTCCGGTTGGCATGGCGGTGTCGACGGTGTTGTAGATGGTGACTCCGGATCCGCTGACCGAGGCCGCGCCGCCGACGCTGAAGCCGCCGCCGGCGATGTAGTAGACGCCGGGCTGTAGCGTGACGGACTTGCTTCCGCCGATCGAGATCCCTCCGTAGTAGATCCCCGGGGAAAGGGTCGTGCTGCCGCCGCCGATGAGCGTCTGCGTGGACGGGTTGCTCGGCGATCCGTTTCGCGTTGACAGGCCGAGGGCCGCCGGGTCGGGCGCGGCTATTCCGAGGAAGGGGTCGGTCGCGACTTGCGCGCTGGTCGTCGGTATCGGCGTGGACGTTGCCGAGCCGGTGAACTGATAGCCGCCGACGACGTCGATGCCGCCGCTCGGAGCGCTCAGCGTGCTGCTGCCGCTCATCCGTAGCGCGTTCGTGCATTGCGAGTTCACGGTTACGCCGCCGGTGAAGGAGACGGCGCCGCTGCCGCTGATCGACAAGCTGGTGGTCGAGCAACTCGCCCCCGTGCCGGGCTCGAGGACCACGGCGCCGTTGCCGCCCTGGGTCAAGTAGACGGTGATGGTTCGCCGCGCGGCGCCCGCCTGGCCCGTCGAGGTTACCTGCAGAACATTGTTGCCGTCGATCTGGCGGATCGCGCCCACGGCCGAGCAGCCCGTGCCCACCGCCGTGCAGGTGAGCCAGCGGATCGCCAGATTGCCGGGGTCGCCGGAAGTCGCCGTGGAATAGGCCTGTCGCGAAGATGCCGGCTGCAACGTTGGCGTCGTGAAGGTACTGCCGGTCGTCTGCGGCGCGTTCGACGAGAAGAGGACTTGCGCGTCCCATGCGCTCTGCGTGGCGTCCGGCGTGATCTTTGGGTCGAAGCTCGAGCCGTCGACCGAAACCGTGGTGCTCGACATTCCGAGCCGCAGCACGGCCTCGGCGATACCCGACTCGGCGACGTAGAGCGCCGTCTTCTCGTTCTGCTCGTTGTTGACGAGCTGGAGATTGGTGCGGGTGAGCGCGGCGGCGCTGAACGCGGTCAAGGTCAGCACCACGAGGAAGACCAACACCGTGGCCAGCACCATGCCGCCTTGGCGGTCGGGGTCGCGAGCCCCGCTTCGCGCTCCGTTCATGAGCAAGCCTCGTTGCGCAGCCGCACGCTTTCGCTCTCGCCGCGGCTGAGCGTGATGCCGCCGCTGCCGGCGACGGTCGCCGTGACGTCGACGCGCACCACCGTGGCGCGAGCGGACGCGCTGAGCGGCAGGGGGGTCAGCGGGTTGGCGCCACCGCAGGCGTAGTAGCTGAACGCCAAGGCGGCCGCCGAGTCGGCCAGCGGTACCCAGGTGGCCGAGCCGGCCTGGTACGACTCGATGGTCGTGCCGTTCAATCGAAATTTCTTGGTCTCCTGGTCGCCGCTCGTGAGTCCGTCCAAATCGGTGTCGAGCGTGAAGTCCACCTCGGTGGCGTCGGCCAGCGTGAGGCCGGCGCCGGAGCTGCCGGTCGGGTCGAGGCCGGCGGTGCGCAGGTCGCGCGACATCTGCTCGAGGGCGTTGCGCAGCGATTGCGAGGCGGCGATCTCGACCTGGTGGCGGCGGAAGCTGCGCTGCTGCGCCACGTAGAAGCCGGTGAAGAGCGCCAGCATCGTCAACGACACGGCGATCGAGACCAGGATCTCGATCAACGTGAAGCCCCGGTCACTTGTACTTGTAGTAGGTCTGAAGCGTCGCACGGGTGCAGGGGTTGCTCACGTGGGTGACGGTCATGGTGATCGTCTTGGTCGAGGCCGTGGGATCGACGAGCGGCGTTCCGCTGCTGGCGTTGTCCTGAACCGTCCACTGCATCAGGTACGGGCCGGTCAGCGTGTTCGTGTCCCCGGTCTCGGTGATCTTGCAGGGTGGAGTGGCGCAGGACGTCCCCGGGCCGTGCGTCCCCGCCGTCAGGTCGGCGCTCGTCCCCGGGCTCTGCTTGGACAGAAGCTGCTCCATCTGGCGCTCCGCCAGTGCCGACGCGGCCGACGTCGAATCCGCCGAGGCGCGCCGGCGCACGAGGTTTTCGCTGAGCAGGCCGACGCCGAGCACGACCACCACGCCGATCAGCGTCGCGGCCGCCACTTCGATCAGCGTGAAGCCGCGCTCACTGCACATGGACCCGCCCGGCCGCGTTCGTGGCCACCAGACGAACGGCGCCGTTCGGCGCGGTCAGAGTGACGACCGACGCCGTCTCTGCCAGGCCGCGCGGAGTGAAGACCGGGCTCGCCGTCGCCGTGACGGCGATTGCCCCGGCGTCGTCGATCTTGCGAGCCGACCCGTCGTTGCTGAAGCCGGTCGTGTCGCACGGTGTGGCGCCTGCCTTGCTCGACACCTGGTAGGTCCGGTCGGCGGTGCCGAACGCGACCTGGAAGCACTTTCCCTCCGCGATGGCCCGCAGCCGGGTCTTCTGCATGTCGAGCGCCAGTCCGCGTGCCGCTCCCTCGAGCCGATAGCCGGAGACCAGCGAGGCCATCCGCGGTGTGGCGATCGCCAAGCTCGCGCCGATCAAGCCGACGGCGACGAGAACCTCCAGGATGGAGAAGCCCTCGTCCGCCGCCGCCGTTTGTTCCTGGCGGTGCATGCCGTCTTCTTGATGCAAGGCCCGCACCTGTGAGCGAAAGCAAGCACGGCATGTAACCATTGAATGCAATTCATCTTTCAATGGGCCGAGCTTCACGAAAATGACCGGAAGCGCCAACTTCGTGCGGCCAGCGTCACCGAACCGACGATCCGCGGCGGCTCGGGGGGTCGGCGTGCGATCGCACGGGAGCTGCCCGGGCCGCGCCGAGATTGAATTGTGCTTTTACGCGGATCGGGCGACAATCCGCCGTCGTGAAACGCCGCGGGAAGAACAATTCGGCCGGCCACCGCCGACGCGTCGCCGCGTCATCGGCCGCGCCGGCCACCACTCCTCTGCCGCCGCCCGAGCTCATCGGGCTGCTCGACGGCGTCAAGGCGACGGTCATCGCGCTGCTCGCCAGCCTGCAGCAGAAGGAGCACGACCTGCGCCTGCGCGGCGGCGCGATCCCGGGCATTCGCACGGGTCTCTCGGACATCCGCCTGCTGCGTCACTGGGCGGATCGCACGCTACGCACCGTGGAGGTCCTCGAGCGCGGCCAGCGCCAGGGAGACCTCCGCCGGCTGGTGGCCGAGCTCGGCGAGTTCAGCGACATCGTCCACGCGCACGACGCCGAGCAGGGTTTGGCTGACGAGATCGGCGAAACCCGCTAATCTCCATCGCGTGCCGGCAGAGACGTACATCCTGCGCTCGCGGAGCGTCGAGCCGCGGCCCGCGGCGTCGTTTCGCATCGATTACGAGACCGAGCTGAACGCCGCGCAGTATGCCGCCGTCGCGCACTTCGAGGGGCCGGCACTGGTCGTCGCCGGTGCCGGCAGCGGCAAGACGCGCACGCTCGTCTACCGGGTGGCGCGGCTGGTCGAGCTCGGCGTCGCCGCGCGCTCGATTCTGCTCCTGACGTTCACGCGTCGCGCGGCCGAGGTCATGCTCGAGCGCGCGGCCGCGCTGGTCGGCCCGGACTGCGGCCGGGTGTGCGGCGGCACGTTCCACTCCTTCGCCAACCTCGTGCTCCGCCGCTTCGCGCGCGAGGCGGGGCGCGAGCCGAGCTTCACGATCCTCGACCGCCGCGACGCGGAGGACGTGATCCAATGGCTGCGCGCCGGCATGGGCCTCGACCGCAAGGACCGTCGCTTTCCCAAGAAGCAGACGATCGGCGAGATGTTCGGCGCCGCGGTCAACAAGAGCACGCCGCTGCCGGTCGTCGTCGAGACGGAGTACCCGCATCTCGCCGATCACGTCGAGGATCTCGAGCGCCTGCGCGGCCGCTACCAGGCCTACAAGGCCGAGAAGAACCTCCTCGACTACGACGACCTGCTGCTCGAGCTGCGCAACCTCCTCGCCGCTCGCCGCGAAATCGCCGAGCGCCTGTCGACCGAGCTCCGCTTCGTGATGGTCGACGAGTACCAGGACACCAACCGCCTGCAGGCCGAGATCGTCGAGCGGCTCGCCGCGGCCCACCAGAACGTGATGGCGGTCGGCGACGACGCGCAGTCGATCTACTCCTTCCGCGGCGCGGATTTCCGCAACATCATGGAGTTCGAGCGGCGCTTCCCGGGGGCGCGCGTGATCGCGCTCGAGGAAAACTATCGCTCCACCCAGCCGATTCTCGACCTGGCCAACGCGGTGATCGAGCGCGCCGCCGAGCGCTACACCAAGGTGCTGCGCACGCGCCTCGCCGAAGGGGCGACGCCGTTACTGGTGCAGGCCGAGAGCGAGAGCTTCCAGTCGCGATTCGTCTGCCAGCGCATCTTGGAGCTCCGCGAGGAGGGCGTACCGCTCGAAGAGATCGCCGTGCTGTTCCGCTCGAGCTATCACTCCTTCGATCTCGAGCTCGAGCTGGCGCGCGCCGACTTGCCGTTCGTCAAGCGCGGTGGGTTCAAGTTCGTCGAGACCGCCCACGTGAAGGACCTGGTCGCACACTTGCGCGTGGCGGCGAATCCGCTCGACGCGGTCTCGTGGCTGCGCATCTTGCTCTTGCTCGAGGGCGTCGGTCCGAAGCGCGCGGGGGAGATGGTCGAGGCGATCACGACGGCGGGCGGGGATCCGGCGGCGTTGCGCGCTGCGGCCGGAGCGCGGCGCGCCGGCGCGGGCAAAGAGCTCGACCGCCTCGCGGCGCTGCTCGCCGCGCTGGCCGCCGAGCAGCCGCCGCCCGCGGCGGCGCTCGAGCGAGCGATCGTGCACTACGAGCCGATCCTGAAGCGCGTTCATCCCGACGATCATCCGCGGCGCCTGAAGGACCTCGAGCACCTGGTGACGATCGCTGCGCGCTATCGTAGCCTCGAGTCGATGCTCACCGACTTCGCTCTCGAGCCGCCCTCCGACTCGGTCGGCGGCGCGCTGGCCGAGGCGCCCGACGAGGGCCGGCTCACGCTCTCCACTATCCACAGCGCGAAGGGCTTGGAGTGGCACGCGGTGTTCGTGATCTGGGCGGCGGAGGGCAGGTTCCCCGCGCAGTACTCGACGATCGACGAGGCGGAGATCGAGGAGGAGCGTCGCCTCTTCTACGTGGCGATCACGCGGGCCAAGCGCCTGCTCTACGTTTCCTATCCGATCCAGTACTTCGAGCGCGGCTCCGGCCCTGCCTTCGGGCGGCCGTCGCGCTTCGTCGCCGACTTGCCCGAGCGGCTGCTCCGGCCCATGGCGCTCGTGGAAGAGGGATTCTGAGACCATGGACGCCCGCGGGCCCCTGCGGATCGGACCGATCGCGGTGTCGCCGCGTCTCGTGCTCGCGCCCATGTCGGGGGTGACCGATTCGGCGTTTCGGCGCATCGTTCGCCGGGCCAGCGGCCCGGCCGTGGGCCTGATGCTCACCGAGTTCATCAGCGTCGAGGCGCTGACCCGGGACAACGAGAAGAGCCTGCGGATGATGCGCTTTCGGCCGGAGGAGCGGCCGGTCGCCATCCAGATTTTTGGCGCCGACGCCGACCGCATGGCGCAAGCTGCCGCGCTGGTGGAGCGGAGCGGCGCCGACATCCTCGACGTCAACTGCGGCTGCCCGGCGCCGAAGGTCGTCAAGCGCGGCGGCGGCTGCGAGCTGATGCGCCAGCCCGAGCGGTTGTACGCGGTCCTCACCGCGATCCGGCGCGAGGTGTCGATCCCGGTCACGCTGAAGATGCGCTCCGGCTGGGACGAGGAAACGCGCAACGCCGCCGACGTCGCGATGGTCGCCGAGGCGGCCGGCTTGTCGATGGTGACCGTGCACGGCCGCACGCGTGTGCAGCTCTACCACGGGGAGGCCGATTGGCGGGTGATTCCCGCCATCAAGGCGCGGGTTTCGATCCCCGTCGCCGGCAGTGGCGACGTGGCAAGCGCCGCCGACGCGCTGCGCCGCGAGCGCGAGTTCGGCCCCGACGCCGTGGTGATCGGCCGCGGCGCCTTGGCCAACCCGTGGATCTTTCGCCAAGTGGAGGAGCTGCGAAGGGGGGACGCCCCCTACCAGCCGGCGCTCGAGGAGCGCATCGACCTGATGCGCGCGTATGCCGCGTATCTCGACGAGGACTATGCCCCGGCCGGGGTCGCCGCTCGGCTGCGGCAATTCGCCGGGCGGGTCACCAAGGGGCTGCCGAGCGGCGCCGCCTTGCGCGCCGCGATCAACGATGCGCGCAGCCAGGAGGCGATCCTCGACCTGCTCTGCCGGTTCGCGGCGGCTTCGGCCCGCGAGCCGGTCACGGAAGCCGCCGCCGACGCGGCGGCGTGAGGATCGATCACCGATGGACGACCGATATCAGGTCCACGTCTTCAAGGACTATCTCAAGTTCTCCGCCGCGCACTTCATCGCCCATCACGGCTCCCGCGAGATGCTGCACGGCCACAACTATCAAGTGTCGGTGCGCGTCGAAGGCGGGCTCGGCGCCGACGGCTACGTGCTCGACTTCGGTCTGGTGAAGCGGGCCGCCAAGCGCATCTGCGAGCGGCTCGACGAGCGCGTCTTGTTGCCGGCCGGGAGCGACTGTCTGCGCTTTTCCCGAGCCAGCGGTCAGATCGCCGCCACGTACGAGGACGGAGCCACGTTTTCGTTTCCCGAGGGCGACGTGGCGATGCTGCCGATCGCGCACTCCTCGGCCGAGGAGCTCGCGCGCTACCTGCTCACGCAGATCTGCGGCGAGCTGCCGGACATCGAGCGTCGCGGAGCGCGCTGGGTCGAAGTCGGCGTGGCCGAGGCGCCGGGACAGGTCGCCTACTGCCGCCGAGAGCTTTGAGCGATTACGATTCCTGCGAGCCGCGCAGCATGCCGAGGTTGCGCAGGTGCACGTAGAGCGTCGAGCGGTCGAGCCCGGAGTCGCGCGCGAGCTTCGACTTGTTGCCGCCGGCCGTTTGCAGCGCGTGCTCGAAATACGCCTTGCGTGCGAGCTTCATGAAGCGGTGATACGGCAAGCTCCAGTCGAGAGCGGCCTGGGTGGATCCGTCGCTCGAGGCCGCGGCCTCGCGAACCTGGTCGAGCGCCACGCGTAGCTGCTCGATCTCGAGATCCTGGCGGCGCAAGCGTGAGAACGCGCGCAGCACGGTGCGCAGCTCGTGGAGAGAGAACGGCTTGGGCAGGAACGCGTCGGCGCCGGCCGCGGCGCTCTCCTGCTCGAGCTCGTGCCGATTGAGTGTGCCGCTCATCAGGATCACCGGCGTGGCGTGGTTGATCGCCTTGATTTGCCGACAGACGTCCGAGCCCTTGGCCCCGGGGAGCGACACGTCGAGCAGCGCCGCATCGGGAGGCTGCTCGACGACCATCTGAGCAGCTTCGGTGCCGGTGGTGGCGAAGACCAGGTTGTAGCCCTCGCCCTGGAGCGCATCCGAGATCAGCTCGCGGGCGCTCTGGTGATCCTCGGCGACCAATACCGTTTCCTTCATGGGGGAAGCTCGTAAGCGAGACTCATGCCAACTTGCCGGCGTCGATTTTACTTGGGATTTCTAGTTTTCCGCGGGCGCTGGCCTTTCCCTTCTCGCAAGAATTGTCGAGCCGGAAACAGGATCTGCTCATCGGTAGTGATGCCAGCTCTCACCCGGCTCGAGGACCACGATGGCGCCCTGAGATGCCTTGTCGTTCTTTCCTGCCGCTTCCTGGAGGCGCTTGACCGGATTGGCGGCGCTGGTGACGAACGGCGGCGGACCGGTGAGGCCGTAGTGATACGGAACCACGTGTCCGGGCTTGAGGATCGCCAGTGCCTCCGCCGCCTCCTCGGGAGTCATGTCGAGCCGCCGGCCGAGGATGCGGATGCCGCCGATCGGTAGCAACGCGGCGTCGAGCGTTGGGAAGCGGCCGAGGATCTGGCGGAAGAGGTCGGCGTCGAAGCGCGTGTCGCCAGCCACGTAGAGCGTCAGCGAGTTGCCCTGCAGGACGTATCCATTCTCGGCGACGGAATGTCGCGCCGGAACCGCGGTGACGATCACGCTGCCGATCTGCGCGGTCTCCCAGTCCTCGATCTCGACGACGTCGGAATAGCCCATGCGCGCGAGCTCGGCTCCGAGCCCGCGCCGCACGACCACCCGCAGCGACTTGTTCGGGAAGTCGCGCAGCGTCTCCGCGTCGAAATGGTCGTCGTGCTCGTGGGTGATCAACATTCCCCGCATCGGCGGCAGGTTCTCGAGGCTGAGCCCGATCGTCTCCGAGGGCCCGAGCGGCGGCGTCGGGGCGTACCACGGGTCGAGCAGGATGCGGGTCTCTCGGAAATCGATCACCGCCGAGCCGTGCACGATGCGGGTCACGCTGAGATCGGCATCCGAGGGATGGTAGGTCTGCGTGCGCGCGACCGTCGGCGTGTAGCAGCCGGCGAGCGACGCGGCGATTCCCAAACCGAGCAACGCGCGCAGCCATCTTCCGCAGGGTGACATCGAGGAGGGTTCTTAGATGAATCGGCCGCGAAAGAAAACGAATCGCGACGAGATCAGGTCCGGCCGCTCTGGCGTAGCGCCTCGTAGAGGACGATGGCCGCCGCGTTGGCGAGGTTCAGGCTGCGCACGCCCGTGCCGCTCATCGGAATCGTGCAGACCCGCTCCGCCTGCGCGGCGAGCAGCTCGGCGGGCAGGCCCCGGGTCTCGGCGCCGAACACCAGGAAGTCTCCGCGCCGGTAGCGGACCGAGGTGTACGAGCGTTGCGCCCGGGCCGAGAAGAGATGGAGGGAGGCCCGCGGGTAGCGGGCGGAGAAGGCCGGCCAGTCGGCATGCACCTCGACGTCGACGTGCGGCCAGTAATCCAGGCCGGCGCGGCGCAGGTAGCGATCGTCGAGCGAGAAGCCGAGCGGCCCGACGAGGTGTAGGCGCGTGGCGGTGGCCGCGCACAGGCGTGCGGTCGTGCCGGTGTTCGGCGGGATCTCGGGAGCGACGAGGACGACGTGGAAATCCGGCTCGGCGCGATCGGGCATGCTCAGCGCGGCGCGATCGGGTAGCTCTGGCCCCCCACCTCGAGGGCGAATGTGCCGTCCGGCGCCGGGCGCACCCACTCGGCGAGCGCGTAGTGGGCGGGGCGCAGCAGCTTCGCCTCGTACTCGCCGCCTTTGACGCGACAGTAGAGCGCGTGGTCGGGCCCCGAGCGGAGGCTCCCGGGATCGAGCGGCTCCGAGCTGTCGTCGTTCAGCCACAGCGTGAAGCCGTGCTCGGGATCGCCGTCGGTTTGCCGCACCACGAACGGCGTGTCCTCGATCTCGAGCGGCGCTCGCTCGTCGCCCATCTGCAGCCAGTAGCCGCCGTCCGCGCCGCGGCGCACGCAGCGGCTGAAGAGCTGCGCGATGCGGCGGTTGGCGATGCGCTCGCCGTCGCTGTACCACTCGCCGTCGCGTCCGAAGCGAATGCGGTGGCTCTCGATCGCATAGAATCCCGCCGACGGCATGCGCCACCCAACCGACCACGAGCCGCGCGCCGGGTCAACCGCAGTCCCCCAGGTGGCGGGGGGCGCCGAGTTCGTCTATTTTCCGCGGCCATGGTTCCCGTGCTGCTGCAGTTGGGTCCGGTGACGATCTACAGCTTCGGCGCGATGATGGCGCTCGGCTTCCTAGTCGCGGGATACGTCGCGTCGGTGGAGCTCGGCCGTAAGGGGCTGGATCCCGAAGATGCCTGGTCGATCGTGCTGTGGGCGGCCATCGGCGGCATCGCCGGCGCCCGTTCGTTGGCGATGCTCGCCGACTGGCGGTTCTTCCTGCAGCACCCGCTGGCGTCGATCTTCTCCGGCTCCGGGTTCGTCTGGTACGGCGGGCTGATCGGCGGCTTCCTGTCGGTGACGGTGTTCGTGCTGCGCCGCTCGATCCCCTGGCTGCAGGCCGTCGACTGCGTCGCGCCCGCTCTGGCGATCGGTCAGGCGATCGGGCGCATCGGCTGCCAGGTGGCGGGCGACGGCGACTGGGGCAAGCCGACGACGCTGCCCTGGGGCGTCCAGTACCCCAACGCAATCGTCGACTGGTCGGCGTGGCTGCGCGAGAGCGGCCTGCCGCCCGACACGCTCGTTCACCCCGCGCCCGTCTACGAGACCCTCGCCTATTCGGCGATCTTCTGTTTGCTGTGGAAGGTCCGCGGCAGCGGCTGGAGGGACGGCTCGATGCTGTGGATCTACTTTCTCGCCTCGAGCGTCGCGCGCTTCGCGATCGAGAGCGTGCGCGTCGAGCCGGTGCTGGCGGCGGGACTCACGCAGGCGCAGTGGATCGCCATCCCGCTGTTCGCCTCCGGCCTGGCGATGCTCGTCTGGCGCGGCGCGCGGCGCGCGGTCGGATGAGGTTGTCGCGCCAGCTCCTGCCGATCCTGCTCGTGCTCGGGATCGCGCTCTACAGCCTGTGGAGCAACCTGCGCCGCCCGGCGCGGCCGCGGCCGATGGCGGCGCCGAGCTTCGTGCTTCCCGATCTCTCCGGCAAGGCGGTGAGGATGCAGGATCTGCGCGGCAAGGTCGTGCTGCTCAACCTGTGGGCCACGTGGTGCGCGCCGTGCGTCGAGGAGATGCCGACGCTGCAGGCGCTGGAGAAGAAGATGGCCGGGCGCGACTTCGTGCTACTCGCCGTCAGCGAGGACGAGCAGCCGAAGGCGGTCGGCCCGTGGATCGCCCAGCGCGGCTTCACGTTCCCGGTGCTGCTCGACGAGCGCGGGCAGGTCGGCGCGGATCTCGGTATCACCGGCTATCCCGAGACGTTCATCATCGACCGGCAAGGCCGCATCGTTCACCATCACGTCGGCTATCGGGATTGGTCGGACAGGGAGATCGTCGCCGCGCTCGAGCGGCTGATGGACACCGGCCAATGGAAGCTCGCGTCCTGAGCGCCGAGGCCTAACGCTCGATGACGATCCGCCAGGCGGCGCCGGCGGCGGCGATCTCGACCACGGCGTATCCCTCGGCCTCGGCCGCGCGCGGCATGTCGCGCACCGATCGCGGATCGTCGACGCAAACCACCAGACGCTCGCCCCGCGAGAGCGGCTCGAGCCGGACCTTGGCCTTGGCCCAGTTGAGCGGGCAGGGCACGCCGCGCAGGTCGATCTCGGGGACGGAGCTGCTCACCGTTCGAGCACCCGCGTGGCGCGCGGCAGGTCGGAGACGCGCCGGAACGAACAGGCCCGCGTGCTGATGCCCACGCCGCGACGATAGCAACGCTCCCTGAAGAAGGCGAGGGACGGGGAGGGAAAGCGCCGGCAGCGAACGGCGTGAGCCGCGCCCCGGAGCTTGGTCGTCGCGATGAAAGTGACTGAGGTCGCTCGGATTTTCCGTCACCGCGAGTCGACGCGCCGAGCCGCGGCCCGTTCGGCGACCTTCAATCCGTCGAGCGCGGCGCTGACGATGCCGCCCGCGTAACCCGCGCCCTCGCCGCAGGGGAAGAGCCCGGCGATCGCCGGGCTCTCGAGCGTCACGGGGTCGCGCAGCACCCGCACCGGGCTCGACGATCGCGACTCGACGCCGACCAGCAGCGCCTCTGCGCTGTCGTAGCCGCGCATCGCGCGGGCGAATCGGCGCAGCGCCTCGCGCAGCCGCCTCGAGAGAAAGTCCGGCAGCTCGGCGTGCAGGGGCGCGGAGCGCACGCCGGGGCGGTAGCTCGTCCGCGACAGCGAGGCCGACTCCCGCTCGGCCAGGAAATCGGCGAGGCGTTGCGCGGGCGCGATCTGCGAACCGCCGCCGAGCTCCGCCGCGCGCCGCTCGATCTCGTCCTGCAATCGCAGTCCGCCGAGCGCGCCCGGGTAGCCGAGCTCGGCGAGGTCGGCTGGCTCGATCGCGACCACGATCCCGCTGTTGGCGAACGGCGAGTCCCGGCGTGACAACGACATGCCGTTCACCACCACCCGGTCGGGTTCGGTCGTGGCGGGAACGATCCAGCCGCCCGGACACATGCAGAACGAGTACACGCCGCGGCCCTCGACCGTGGCGGCGAGCCGGTAGGCCGCGGCCGGCAGCAGCGGGTTGGCGGCGTCGGGGCCGTACTGGATGGCGTCGATCAGCGGCTGGGGGTGCTCCGCGCGGACGCCGACCGCGAACGGCTTGGCCTCGAGCGGGGCGCCGGCGGCGTCGAGCATCGCAAAGACGTCGCGCGCGCCGTGCCCGGCGGCGACGATCACCGCGGCGGCCTCGATCTCCTCGCCATCCGCCAGCCGCACGCCGGCCATCCGGTCGCGATCCCGCGTCAGCGACACGACCTTCGCCCCGAAGCGGACCGGCACGCCGGCCGATTCCAGCGTCTCGCGTATGCGAGTGACGACCTTCGGGAGGTTGTTCGAGCCGACGTGCGGTCGCGCGTCGATCAGGATGTCTTCCGGAGCGCCGTGGGCGACCAGCGCGTGCAGCACCTCGGCGACCGGCCCGCGCTTGTCGGCGCGCGTGTAGAGCTTGCCGTCGCTGAAGGTGCCGGCGCCGCCTTCGCCGAAGCAGTAGTTCGAGTCCGGGTCGACCACGCCCCGCTTGTTGAGCGCCGCGATGTCGCGCCGCCGCGCCTGCACGGGCTTGCCGCGCTCGAGCACGACGGCCGATACGCCGCGCGCGGCGAGCCGCAACGCGGCGAAGAGCCCGGCGGGCCCGCTGCCGATGACCACTACCGGCCGGCCGGCCGGCGAGACGCGAGGCCGTCGCGGCGGCGCTGGTGGTGGGGAAGGGCGTGTTCGCTCGCCGCGGAGCACGAGACGGACCTTCAGCCGGAACCGCACGGGGCGGGAGCGCGCGTCGATTGCCCGGCGCAGCACTCGCACCTCGGCGACGTCCCGCGGCGGAACACGAGCGCGGCGGGCCGCGACCTCTCGCAGCCGCCGTTCGTCGGCCAGGTCGGCGGGCAAGACGGTGAGATCGATCTCTCGCGGCATTCGGCGGATCCGTGGTAGCGAACGCCGGCGGGATGTCAAAGCCGACGATTCCCGAGCGGATCGTGGCGTTCCACCCCCAACCCGGAAAGCGTCAGACGAAGTCGGCGAGCCGAGCGAGCCGTTCGACCCAATCCGCCGGAATCAACGACACTTCGCCGCCGAACTGCTTGGTGTAGAGCACGATCTTGGCGGTCTCCTCGAGCACCATCGCGCGGGTCGCGGCGTCGCGTAGGTTCACGCCGGCCGTCATCAGGCCATGGTTCTGCAGGATGCAGCCGGGGCTCTTCTGGAGCGCTTCGCCGACCGCGTCGGCCAGCTCTTTCGAGCCCGGCAGGATCCACGGCACGGTGACCGTGTCGCGCAGGAACACGGCGTCGGTGTTGATCGGCGGGAACGTCTGGTTGGCGATGCCGAAGGCGGTGGCGATCGGCGCGTGCGTGTGCACGGCGCCGCTCGATCCCGGCCGCGCCGCGTAGCTCGCGAAGTGCATCCGCCATTCGATCGACGGAGTCCGCTCGCCCTCGAGCAGGTTGCCGCCGCCGTCGATGCGCACCAGGTCGGCCTCGCCGAGGCCGCCCTTGTACATGCGGCTCGGCGTGATCCAGATCGTTCCCGGTTCGGCGCCGAGCGCGCTCACGTTGCCGCCGGTGGCGGTCAGCAGGCCCATCCCGAACAGCTCGTTGGTGATCTGCAGCACTTGCAGCTTGGCTTCGCGGTCGTTGATCATCGCCGGTCCCTCGATCCTATCGTTTTGCCGCGGGAATCTCGACCAGCGCAAAGCCAGCGTGCGCGCGGTTCAGCCGCCCTGCAGCCGGCTCCGCACGGCGCCGAGCTCGCCAACCTCGATGGGGGCGCCGTCCCGGTAGGCGATCACCTGACCGGAGTATGGGGAGAGCCGTGCGCCGGGGACGATGATGCCGAGCAGGTTCAAGGGATCGGCGGCGCCGACCAGCACGACCTCGCCGCCGGCGCCGCGACGGCGCAGCGCGCGCAGCGCCTCGACGGCCTCGGGCAGCGCGAATTGCTCACCGACCAGGCCGTCGACGAAGCGCCCGCCGCGCAGCTCCCCGCGCGCCTCCAAGCGGCGGAGCGCCGGCAGCAGGGATCTCCAGGGCGGCGCATGGCGCTCGCGGGCGCAGATGTCGCGCACCAGGATGCCGTAGCGGCGAAGCAGCCGGCGAGCGGACGGCTCGGCGAGGGCGGCCGAGTCACGGCGTGCCGGCGGGGCGGCTTGCGGGCCCGCGCCGCGCAGCAGCGCCCAGCGGCCGACCGGCATCAACCGCCGTGCGGAGCGGCCGGGCAGGGCGCGCAGGTGCTTGCGGCGCGGCTGGCGCATGTCTTCGGGCAAGAGCAGCATACGCAGGCCGGCGATGCCGTCGCCCGTGACCAGGCCCGAGGCGACGAGCTCCCACAGCGCGTCCTCGACCTCGTTCGGCAGGCGGTGGACGCCGCGCGCGATGTCGGAGAGGAACGAAGCGCCGCGCTGGCTGAGGAATTCGTGAACCTCGCCGGCGATCGGCGGCAGCTCGGCGACCGAGAATCCAGGCGGGGTCGGCTCGAGCAGCGACTCGAGGTCCTGGCGCAGCACGAACGCCAGCGGGGCCGACCGCGTCGGCGTCGAGCGGCGCCGCGGTGGACCCGCGGCGGCGGCCTCCTCGCCGCCGCCGGCGAGACGCAGCCGCCCCCACGCGACCTCGCCCGCGAGGCACAGATCCTCGAGGTCCGACGGGTCGTAGTCGGTGATGCGTGCCGGCAGTACGTCTCGCTCCCAGGCCGGCCCCGGCAGCTCGAGACCTCCGAGCTGGCGGATCACCTCGAGCACGCCGTCGCGCCCGTGGAGCCGCGCTCCAGGCGACACGTGCTGCCAGTGGAGCAGGAAGCGCAGGAAGTCGGCGGGGGAGACCGCCTCGATCTCCTTGCGCAGTCGGCCGAGCGTCAGCCGGTGAATGCGGGCGAGGAGCCCGCGCTCGCACCACTGCGCGCCGGCGCCGGGATCGAAGCTGCCGCGCAGCACCTGGCCGTCCGACTCGAGCCAGGCGAGCGCCGCTTCGGCCCGCGGCTCGGGCAAGGCGAGGCGCCGGGCGAGGTCCTCCACGCGGGTCGGCCCGAGGACGCTCATCCAGCCGCGGACGATCTCGACGAACGCGTCCTCGCCGTCGATGTCGATCCGCGGCGTGGCGACCACGGCGGGCGCGGGCGAGAACGTCACGGGCCCGAGCGCCGCGCGCACCCCCGCCGCGCGCTCGGCGGCGACGAAAAACCGGCGCCCGCTCACCGTGGCGACGCCGACACGGCCCGTGGCGACCAGGGTGTCGAGCCAGGTCTGCCAGCCGGCCGCGTCGCCTTCCGGCAGCCACCACAGCGTCAGCAGCGCGTCGTGAGCCTCGTCGGCGTCCCGCGCCGCGGGCCAGGCCTGGCGGCGCACCTCGTCGATCGCCGCCGGGTCGAGGCTGCCGAGGCCGCTCGCCAGGTCGGGATCGGTGCGACGGAGCGACACCGCCCGCGCCCGCCGCTCCTCGAGCGGCGCGTCGTCGAGGAACGCGTAGGGATTGGCGTTCAAGAGCTCGTGCGACATCGGCGAAGGGGCGGGCGTCTCGACGGCGAGGCAGCGGATCGCTCCTCCCTCCATGGCTTCGAGCACCCGGCGCAAGCCCTCGGTGTCCATCGCCTCGTGCAGGCAATTGTCGAGCGTCTCCCGCACCAGCGGGTGATCCGGCGGCTCGATCGTCAGCGGCCCGCCGTTGTCGCCGCAGGCAAGCTGCGCCGGAAAGACCGCGGCGAGCAGGTCCTCGGCGCGCATGCGCTGCAGCGCGATCGGCACCCGCTTGCCGCCTCGGCTGCGCGCCAGCGCGAGCGCGCGCGTGGCGTTCCAGCGCCAGCGGTTGGTGAACATCGGCGCGCGCAGCGCGGCCTGGACGAGATCGGCCTCGAACGTCGCCGCGCGGATCATCGCGAACACCGCCGGCAACGGGAAGCTCGTCTGCTCGCCGAGCGAGATCACCACGCCGTCGTCGGTGGCGGCGGCCTGCAGCTCGAAGTCGAAGCTCAAACAGAAGCGCTTGCGCAGCGCGAGGCCGAGCGCGCGGTTGATGCGCCCGCCGAACGGCGCGTGCAGCACCAGTTGCTGGCCGCCGGCCTCGTCGAAGAAGCGTTCGGCGATCATCGTGTCGAGCGTCGGCACCGCGCCGAGCGCGGCCATCGTGTCGGCGACGTAGCGGACGATCTCCTGCGCCCCGCCGGCGTCGACGCCGGTCTCGGCGACGAGCCAGCCGGCCGCGGTCGCTGGGTCGTGCAGGCGCTCGGCGACTTCCCGGCGGAGCGCGGCCACGGCGGAGGAGAGCTCGGCGGTGCGCGCCGGTGCTTCGCCCAGCCAGAACGGGATCGTCGGCGGGGCGTTCTCGGCATCGACGACGCGCACGCGTCCGGCCTCGACGCGGCGGATGCGCCACGAGCGGTTGCCGAGCAGGAAGATGTCGCCGGCCATGCTCTCGATCGCGAAGTCCTCGTTGATCTTGCCGACGAAGTTGCCGGTGGGCTCCTCGACGACGTCGTAGTCGGCGGTGTCGGGAATGGCGCCTCCCCCGGTGATCGCCGCCAGGCGCGCGCCGCGCCGTCCGCGCACTCGCTGATGCACGCGATCGAGGTGGACGTGAGCCGATCGCCGGCCGCGGCGGGTGGCGACGCCCTCGGCGAGCAGGTCGAGCACCTGCTCGAAGCGGCGGCGGTCGAGGCGGCGGAACGGATGGGCGCGTCGCACCAGCCGAAACAGCGCTTCGACGCCGGTCTCCGCGGCCGCCGCCGTGGCGACGATCTGCTGGGCGAGGATGTCGAGCGGGCTCTCCGGGATCGTCAGCCGGTCGAGATCTCCGCCGCGCACGGCCCGCACGGCGGCCGCGCACTGCACGAGGTCGTCGCGCGTGAGCGGGAAGAGGATGCCCTTCGGGACCGCCCCCAGGAAGTGTCCCGAGCGGCCGACCCGTTGCAGCAGCGTGGTGAGCGAGCGCGGAGCGCCGAGATGGCAGACGAGGTCGACGAGGCCGACGTCGATGCCGAGCTCGAGCGACGCGGTGGCGACGACGACGGGAATCGCGCCGGACTTGAGGCCTGCCTCGGCCGCGAGCCGCGTCTCGCGCGACAGGCTGCCGTGGTGGGCCGCGACCTTGCTCTCGCCGAGGCGCTGGCCGAGCTCGTGGGCGACGCGCTCGACCAGGCGGCGGGTGTTGACGAAGACGATCGTGGCGCGGTGCCGGCCGACGAGATCGACGATGCGCTCGTAGACCGCCGCGCGCAGCTCGTGGGAGGCGATGGCCCCGAGCTCCAAGTCGGTGGTCACAATCGACAGGTCGAGCTCGCGGCGATGGCCGGCGTCGACGATCGCGCAGCGCGGCCGCCCGTCGCCCTCGCAGCGGCCGGCTCCGACCAGCAGGCGAGCGACTTCTTCGACCGGCTTCTGCGTGGCCGAGAGCCCGATGCGCTGCAGCGGTCTCTCGGCCAGCGCGTCGAAGCGCTCGAGCGACAGAGCAATACGGTACCGGTCCAGGCATAA
>CAVPWJ010000173.1:0-8681 GCA_963708955.1 uncultured delta proteobacterium | reverse complement strand
GTAAAGGCAATCGCTCCTTCGGGGCACGCGCTGGCGCATTCCGTGCAGAAGAGGCACTTACCGAGATCGAGACGAAGTCCCTCGGTGACCCGGATTGCATCGGTAGGACAGGCTTTCGAGCACTCGACACATCCCTTGGGACACTTCGCCGGATCCATCTCCGGACGACCACGAAAGCGATCGGGCAACTCAGGCGGAGGTCCATCCGGATACGGCATGGTGCGATGGCCCTGCCGCAGTCGCTCGAGAATCACCTTGAGCACGAGCCATTCCTCATTGATGCGTCGAGGCTTCGACCGGCACTCGAGTCACAAGTCATGTCCACAATAGGATAGGTTGAAGCTCTTGTTGCACAAGGGGAAGTCCGAGATCTGCTGACCCCGGAGAGCGTATGCCAGCCCCGTCCAGTTGTGGAACGAGGGGTCGACGACCTTGTAGCGTCGGAACCGACCTTCCGCGTCGGTGACGGCAACGTGGCAGACCTCTCCGCGCCAGCCCTCGTTCACCGACACGGCTAGGGAATCCGGCGCCAGCCTCCTGACTTCGACCTGAATCCTGCCCTTGGGAACCGCCCGAAGCTGCTCGCGGACGAACTCGATCGACTGCTGGATCTCGAGCCAGCGGACATAGGATCGAGCGAAGACGTCCCCCGAGTTGTAGGTCGAAACCGGGATGTGAGCAAAGCGAAAGATCCCCGAGGGCTGGTCGTGTCGGGCGTCGCGGGCAACGCCAGAAGCACGTGCCGCGAGACCGACCATTCCGAGCTCGATGGCAACCTGCCGAGGCAGCGGTCCGGTTCCCTCCAGGCGAGCCATGACCGACGGGGCGTCCCAGAGGAGGTTGACGGCACCTACGGTGTCTCTTTCCGCCGCATCCAGGCGCCGCATGAGCTCGGCTATACGCGCCTCGTCGACGTCGAAGCCTACCCCACCAGGCCGGATCATTCCTCGTGCGAAACGGGACCCGCAGAGTAGTGCGGTCATGTTGAGGAAGTCGCCGCGGATTCGGCCACAATACGATGCCGTAGGGAGAAAGCCTACGTCATTGGCCAGGGCGCCGAGATCGCCGACGTGATTTGCCAGCCGTTCGAGCTCCAATGCCAGTCCCCGCAGTGCTTGGGCGCGGGCGGTCTTCTGGCATTGGGCTAGCCCTTCCATGACCTGGCAATAGGTGGTCGCGTGAGCGACCGTCGTATCTCCGGCGAGCGTTTCCGCATAGTGAATCGAGCGCTTGTGTGGCCCGCCGATCATCGCCTCTTCCACGCCGCGATGCTGGTAGCCGAGCGCGATCTCCAAGTGAAATACCTGTTCGCCGTGACATTGGAAGCGAAAATGCCCCGGCTCGATCACGCCCGCATGGACCGGACCGACGGCAACCTCGTGAACCTCTTCCCCCTCGACACGGAAGAAATCGCCAACCGCGGGGAGAATCGGTTGATCCGCCGCGCGGGCCCATGCATCGCGGGCCGTCCAGGAACGGGTGTACCGCACGGGTTTGAGCCACGGATGGCCAATGGGAACGAGACCAAACTGTTCGGCGATCTCGCGCTCGAAGAGATGGACCTGAGGACAGCGCGGCGTGAGCGAGGGAAAGGAGTCTCCTTCGATCGCGGTTCGTGCGACCCGAAGACGATTCTGTGCGTCGTCGGCGAGAACGACGTAAATCGTCGTTCCACCGCTTCGCCCCTCTGGAGCAGCGAACATCGAGGCGACCCGGCCGCCAGAGGCCACGGCAGCGAGGATCACCTGCTCGAGGTCCGAAAACGCCAGCGTCGGGATCGCTGCCAGTGTGGTGGCTCGGCCATTAGGCAGCGTCGCGAGCTTTTGATCGGAGCGACTCACGGCTGGCTCTCCAGGAATCGGACCGCATCTTCGAGCAAAGTGCTCAGAAATGGAGGGATATACAGGCCGAGAAGGAGAACCAGCGCCATCAGCGCTACTACCGGCCCGGCCGTCAGCAGCCCGTCCCGGTATGGGGTGTCCCGCACCCCGGCAGGTGCGGGCCCCTGAACCACTTGAAGCACGGTCGTCCCCATACCGATGAAGACTACGAGCAAGAAGAACAGGAACAGGCCCCCCGTCACGAATCGCCTCGCCTCGAAGGCCCCGTTGAGGATCGAAAACTCGCTGATGAAGGGAGCAAACGGCGGCGATCCCGTGATGGCGAAAAACCCTGCCAGAAAAAGCGCACCCGACAACGGCAGGCGTCGCATCGCACCCCGCACTTCATCGATGCTCTTGCTCTCGTAGGCGCGGTGGATGTTGCCGGCGGAGAGGAACAGGACTCCCTTGGTGAACCCGTTCGTGACGATGTGGAGGAACGTGCCGAACAGCGCAGGGCCGCCGATTCCGAGGCCGACGACGAGAATCCCCATGTGCTCCACGCTGGAGTACGCGAGCATCCGCTTGAAGTCGCGCTGCCCAACCATGAAGAGGCCGGCGACTGCCATCGAGAAGAGGCCCATGAACAAAAGCAACCGCGAGGTCTGGGCTATTTCTCCCGCGGCATGACAGATGTGGTAGACGCGCAGAAGCGCCAGAAAGGCGCAGTTCGTGACGCCTCCTGCCAGCATCGCCCCAACGACGCCTGGCGCCTCGCCATAGGCATCCGGCTTCCACGTATGCATGGGTGCCAAGCCCATCTTGGTGCCGTAGCCGACGAGCAGGAGCACGAACCCTGCTCGCAACCAGGGCTTCGACAACCGCGGAGCATTCGACAACAAATCTCCGAAGGTCATCGTGCTCGCGAGCCCCTCGTGAAGCGAAGCGTACGCGAGGAAGAAGGACCCAAGAAGCGCGAGCGCAATGCCGACGGAGCCGACAAGTAGGTACTTCCACGTGGCCTCGATGCTCCGTGGGGTATGCTCGAAGTATATGAGCGGCGCGCAGACGAGCGAGGTCGCTTCGATCGCCACCCACATCACACCGAGGTGGTACGACGATGCGACCAGGCTCGCCGTCCCGAGGAAGGTCAACAGGCAGGCGCAGAACACTCGGTTGGACCGTTCCGCCCGAAGCCGCAGATAACCGACCGTGTAGAAGGAGCAGAAGAGGAAGAGCGTGCTCACCACCAGCAGAACGATACGCCCAGGAGGATCCAGGAAAAGCCACGCCGCTCCCGAGCTCGGTTCCGGATTGGCGACCATCCACGCGGTCATCGAGGTGTGCGCCACGGCCGTCGACGGCAAGAGCCATGGCCGCCCCCGATTCGAGGGAATCGCCGCGGCGCTCGCAGCCATGACGAGGGGGAGGAGAATTAACGCGAATGTCATGCCTCATTCCCGGAGTGACACCAAGCGACGGGTGTCCATCGAAGAGAACGTCCGATTGATGTGGTTGACGATGATGACGATCACGAAGATGCCCACGAACAAATCGAGCAAGACGCCCATCTCGACGATGAGAGGCATCGGTTCCACCAGGAGCATGCCGAAGATGAAGATTCCATTCTCCAGGACGAGGTAGCCGATCACCTGGTTAATCGCCTTGAAGCGAGTCGTGAGCAGCACGAACCCGACCAGAACGGTTGCAACCGATGCTGGAAGAAGCAGCTGTCCCTGGTGCCCAGCCGCCAACGGGAGTTGATGGGTGAAGAGAAGGGCAAACGCAGTCGCCGCCGCGCCCAAGATCATCGATGGCAATAGACCAACGAGCGGCTCCACTTCCCGGCTGATTTGAGCGTCGCGCATCGCCCGCCTGAGCATCGCTGGGATCACGGCGCTCTTCAGAACGATCGCCACGGCAGCGGTAAACATCGCTGCCGGCTGTAGATGGTGGTGCGCGAGGAGCGGGAGGAGCCCGAGCAGCGCCCCTTGTGCTGCAACCGTGCGAATCACGGCGAAGATCCGACTGGTTCCGAGCATGAAGATGTTCATGCCGAGAACGATCACGAGGATCCCGTTGAGCAGTGTTTCGGCGGCGGTCATCGGATGAGAAGGAGGAATGCGAAACCGCACACGAGCATCGCACCCACCAGCAGGTACGGCACGTGCCGCATTTGAAGACGCGCCATCACGGATTCGACGATACCCACCGCGACCGCGATCCCGAGCATTCCGAGCGCAAAAAACGCATCGTCGAGCCATGGTCGACCCGTCTGGATCGGGGCGACGATCTGGACCAACACGGCACCGAAAAGGAACAGCTTCACTGCCCCGGCATAGAGAACGAGGCCAAGAAGGGGGCCGCTGTTGTCGAGCACCATGACCTCGTGAATCATGGTGAGCTCCAGATGCGTGTTCGGATCGTCCACGGGAATACGACACGTTTCTGCGAGCATGACGACGAACAGTCCGATCGCCACGAGGATCAACGATGCGCTCGCCGCCGTGGAGGAGCTGAGCGTCGCGCCGCGCAGCATACCTGTCAACGTCACCGAACCCGAAACCTGAACCAAAACCAGGAGTGCGAAAAAGAACGCCGGCTCGGAGAGGCAACCGAAGGTCACCTCGCGAGCGGCTCCCATTCCTTCGAAGGCGGAGCCGGTGTCGAGAGCCGCCGCCGTCGTAAAGAAACGAGCGAGCCCCAGAAGGTACGCGAAAAAGATGAGGTCGCCCGAAAACGAGATGGGCGCATCGAGTCGTGCCAACGGTAACATCAGGCCCGCGAGCACCACGCTCGCAACAGTCACTGCGGGAGCGAAGCGAAAGATCCAGGTCGTGGTCGTACTCAGCACGATCCCTTTCTGCATCAGCTTGATGAGGTCGTAGTATGCTTGCAGAAGCGGGGGCCCGACGCGGCCACCAACCCATGCCTTCACCTTGTTGATGACGCCGAGCAGCAGCGGAGGCGCGGCCAACAAGATCGCGATGTGGATCAACTTCTCGCTCACGGCCGGATGCCTCCCGAGCTCCATACCAGGAGCACGATCATCGTCACCAAGACGTACAGCACGTACCACTGGGTTTGCCCCTGCTGGAGCACGCGCAGTCGTGGCAGAAACTGTCCACTCCGTCGGAAGGTGGGCACGATCAAGCGATCGAGAACCGGGTCGGGGATCACCGAAGAAAATCGGGCGCTTTTCGGAAACGGCCCGCGTAACGCGGGCCGATGGATTCGAGGCAGGAGAGCAAACGTGAACAATTGCACCAACGTCTGGGCAAACGAGGATCCGGTGTATTGCATCCGGGCCGACGGTCGCGCGTAGCCGCAATCCCAAGTACCGGCCGCAGGGGCAAGCGCCCCCCGAGACAGGAGCCGCAGGGCGGCGAGGATGGTGGCCAGGGCGGCGAGGAGGAGAAACGAGACGCCAGTCAACCATTCCAGCGGCGCGAGCTCTACGAGAGATCCCATCCGCAGCTCCGGCCGGCCCATCCATTCTCGGGCTGCCCTCTCGAGCAACGGACTTACCCCCATCGGGAAGATTCCGATCACGATGCAGCACACGCCCAAGACGGCCATCGGAGTAGCCATCGTTGCCGCGGGATCGTGAGCTTGCTCGCTCGCCGGACTCCGCGGCGAGCCGAGAAACAGCGCCCCCACGAGCTTGACGAAGCAGGCGACGGCGAGCGCCCCGATCATCGAGAGCGGCACGACAGCGACCGCTGCGATTGGCAGAGTATGCGCCTCCGCAACACCCGCCGTCGTCCGAAACAAGCCGACGTAGAGTAGCCACTCGCTCGCGAAGCCATTGAGCGGCGGCAGCCCACAGATCGCCACCGCTCCCACCAGGAATGCAACCATGGTGCGCGGCATTCTCCTGGCCAGTCCGCCCAAGCGGTCGATCTCGCGCGTCCCCGCCGCATGAAGGATCGCCCCCGAGCCAAGAAACAGCAGGGACTTGAAGAGGCTGTGGTTCCACACGTGCAACAGAGCGCCGCCGATCCCGAGCAATACCCAGTCACTCCGGTCGAGCGAGCGTCCGAGCAGGGCCAGGCCGAGTCCCATGGTGATGATGCCGACGTTTTCGATGCTGCTGTATGCGAGCAAGCGCTTGAGGTCGCGCTGCGCTACCGCGAAAGCGATCCCGAGAACGCCCGTGATCGCACCGGCGGTCAGCAGTGTCCCGCCCCACCAAGGAGGAGCCGGGCCAAGGAGGGCCGTCATCCTCACCATCCCGTAGATGCCCATCTTGAGCATGACGCCCGACATCACCGCGGAGACGTGGCTCGGAGCATTGGCGTGCGCCCCGGGTAGCCAGACGTGAAGAGGGACGAGCCCGGCCTTCAAACCGAAACCGACGATCGCGAGCATGAAGATCGCCGCGGCGAGATCTGCGGGAACCGCCACGGCGGGTGCCAGAGCGAAGGACCCTGTTGCCTGACGCCAGAGGGCGAACATCGCGATCAAGCAGAGCGTCCCCACGTGCGTGGCGACGAGATACACCCAGCCCGCCCTGCGAACCGCGGCGTTGTCTTCCTGCGCGGTGCACGCGAAGTAGGCCGCCGTCGCCATGACTTCCCACGCAAAAAGGAAGAGGACGCCGTCGGCAGCGACGGCGACGAGAGCCATGGAACCGGCGAGAAGCCCATAGAAGAACGCGAGCCAGCGCCCGCTCTCGGAGTTGTCCGATTGTCGCCAATATCCCAATCCGTAAATCGACCCGAGGGCCGGCACGAGGAACACCGGCACGAGAAAGAGAGCGCTGATCGGGTCGAGCCGGATCGCGAATTGCCCCCACGGCAGCAGCCAAGACCAATGCACCTCCGGAGGCGAGGGCTCGACCAGTCCCAAAATCACGCCGCCCAGCCCGAGAACGCTCCCCATGACGACTACGATGATCGTGACCTTCTGGCCCGTGACCGACCTAGGCCCCGCCGCGCAACTCGCAAGCCCGCTCAGGCTAAGCGCGGCGGCGGCCGCGACGATCATCCACAGACTCGACGTCGCCGATTCCATCATCGTGCGAACACGCGCGTGACGTACTCGTCGAACGGGATCAGGGTGCTCAACATGAGGATCACCGTGATCAAAACGTAGAGAACGTAGTGCTGCGTGAGGCCCCTCTGAAAGCGGTGAAACCAACCGAACGAGAGCTCGACGGCTCGGGCGAGCGGCAACAAAAGGCGATCGAGGACGGCGTCGTCGACGTGGGAACGAGATTCGGCACGTTGGGGGTAAAGCCCGTGAACGGCTGGGGCGTGTACCTGAGGGCGCAGCACCCAGCCATAGAGGCCGACGATCGTCTGCGCAAACGACGACGCGGTGTACTGCATCCGGCTGGTCGGTCGAGCGTAGCCGCAATCCCACGTGCCGCTCCACCGAGTGGAAAGGATCCCTCTTCCCGTCAGAAACACGAGGACGGCGGTGAACACGATCAGCACGAAAGCCATTGCACTCACGGCCTGGAACGGAACGAGACTCGCCAGGTGGGAAAGACGGCCGACGGCAAGCTCTGGCATCCAGGTCACCGTCACGCGCTCGAGCATCGGCGCCACGAGTAGCGGACAGACGCCGATCAGCGTGCAACACGCGGCGAGAACGGCCATCGGCACCGTCATCGTCGTCGGAGACTCCTGCGCCCGACTCGCAGCGACGGTCCTCGGACTCCCGAGAAACGCCGCACCGAACGCCTTCACGAAGCAGGCTACGGCGAGGGCGCCAACCGCCGCGAGTAGAGGGGCGACAGCGACCGCGGCAACGCTACCTCCCTCGTTGGAGACCATGGCTCGGAGTAAACCGAGGTAGACGAAGAGCTCGCTCACGAACCCGTTCAGCGGAGGCAACCCGCAAATCGCCACGGCACCGATCAGAAACGTCGCGGCGGTCCAGGGCATCGCCTTGGCCAAGCCACCGAGGCGATCGATCTCTTGTGTGCGCGTTGCATACACGACGGATCCGGCACCGAGAAAAAGTAGCGCCTTGAAGAGACAATGGTTCCATACGTGCAGGAGGCAACCAGCCATGCCGAGCAGAACCAGCTCGGGTCGTCCAGTCGATCGCCCGAGAAGTGCCAGTCCAAATCCCATCAGAATGATGCCGATGTTCTCGACGCTGTGGTACGCAAGCAATCGCTTGAGGTCGTGCTGGCCCAACGCGAAAACGACGCCGAAGAGCCCGCTCGCCGCACCGAGAACGAGAATCACTCCTCCCCATGCCAATGGGGGGGCCGGAAAGAGAGACAGGAACCGAAGCAAGCCGTAGATGCCCATCTTGAGGACCACGCCCGACAGCATGGCCGAAACGTGACTTGGGGCGTTGGCATGCGCAGCCGGTAACCAGAAGTGGAGGGGCATCATTCCCGCCTTCAGGCCGAACGCGAGCAGAGCCGAGAAGAAGAGGACATTCATCGTCGCGAGATCGATGGCGTCAGCCGCCACCGGTCGGAGCGCGTACGACCCGGTCGCCGATCGCCACAGCGCGAACGTAGCGAATAGCGTAAGCGTGGCGACGTGAGTGGCGACCAAGTAGATCCACCCGGCGGATCGAGCTTCGACCCGATGATCTTCAGCGCTGACCAGGAAATATGCAGACAGCGCCATCACTTCCCAGCCGAACAAAAAGGCCATCGCGTGCCGGGCGATCACCAGGATACCCATGCCGGCTACCAACGATCCCCAGAACAGCCGCAACATCCGCACGCTCCGGGGATGGCGCGCCGGAGCCCAGTATCCCAAGCCATAGATGGATCCGAGCCCGCCAACCAGGAAGATCGGCACCAAAAAGAATGCGCTCAGAGGGTCAACCCCAATGATCGAGTTTCCCACTGCCGCCCATGGAAAGGTCGACTCCGCGAGTTCGCCG
>CAVPWJ010000172.1:0-16238 GCA_963708955.1 uncultured delta proteobacterium | reverse complement strand
GTCCACGCACCGCCATTTTGTCTTCTTCCACCCCGCGGAGCGACTGGCGGCCGACTGGTTGCTTTCCGGCTGTGAGCCGAAGGCCCGCGTTGGAGACCCTTTCCTCCCGCGACTCTTCGTAGACCGCGGCGGTTGGTTGCCGAACGCCGTCGGCATGGAATCCTCGCGAAGCCGCGGCGCCGTCAGGCGCCTCCGAGCGGGCCGTTCCCGGGATTCCACACCGGGAAGCCCCGGTCTAGGGCGCTCTGCCGGAGCCGATCATCGTGCGACGCCAGGCAGATCGCGCCCCGAGCAAGAGCGGGAAAGCCTTCCTCCAGGAACCGCAGCGTGTCCGTGCCGGCCTGATGGTCGACGATCTCGATTCCACCGCGCGCCCGTGCCCCCGGGTCGTCGGGGGTCTCGTATTGCACGTCGAACTGCGCCCGGCTCGACGACAACTCGCTCAGCTCGTTACGGCTGATGCGGTTGTGCAGCTCTTCGTATGCCGCATCCCAGGAGCCGCGCGTCATCCGCAGGGCGAGCGGTTCCTGGCAGATCTCCTGCAAGCGTCGCCGCCCTGCCCGGTCGGAGATCATGAACACCAGCGCGCTGGCATCGAGGACGAGAACGGTCAGTTCCATGAGCGCATTCTAATGGGTGTGCTCGACGAAATCCAAGTTCGCGAGCCACGGTGTCACCCTACCCGCCCTTGCGGACGAAAAATCACGGATCGGCTGCTGGCCGTCCCAGCTCCGCCCGGTGTGGCGTGGACCGTCCGGCTCGACGGCCGTAACCGTGTCACCTATAGGATCGACGCAGGGGTGGCGCGACCGTGAGAAACTCCGAGATCGCCCGCATTCTGCGCGAGATCAGCGCCTTTCTCGACATGCAGGACGTGCCGTTCAAGCCGCGGGCCTATGAGAAGGCGGCTCAGAGCGTCGCCGCGATCGAGGAGCCGGTCGAGCGGCTCTACGCCAAGGGCGGGGTACGCGCGCTCGAGAAGATCCCGGGAGTCGGCAAGTCGGTGGCTGCCAAGATCGCCGAGTTCGTCGAGACCGGCAAGGTCGGCTACCACCAGCAGATGCACGCCAAGATGCCGATCGATCTCGACCGCCTGCTCGGCGTCGAAGGGCTCGGCCCCAAGCGCATTCGCGCGCTCTACGAGCAGATCCGCGTGCGTAACCTCGCCGACCTGGAAGCGGCCGCCCGCGCCGGCAAGCTCCGCGAGGTTCCCGGGTTCGGCGAGAAGAGCGAGCAGAAGATCCTGCACGGGATCGGCTTCCTCCGTGCCGGCGGCGGTCGCATGCCGATCGGCGAGGTGTTGCCGCTGGCGCGCGAGATCGAGGAGCGGCTGCGGCAAACGCCCGGCGTCGAGCGCGCGACGATCGCCGGCAGTCTGCGCCGGCGCAAGGAGACGATCGGCGACATGGACTTTCTCGTCGTCTCGTCGCAGCCGGCGCGCGCAGTCGAGGCCTTTCTCCACCTTCCCGAAGTATCGCAGGTCCACGCGCGCGGTCCGACCAAGAGCTCCGTGCGCCTGCGGATCGGCATCGACGCCGATCTTCGCGTCGTTCCCGAGGAGAGCTTCGGCGCGGCGCTGCAGTACTTCACGGGCAGCAAGGACCATGGCTTGGCGTGCCGCAAGATCGCCATGGCCAACGGTTTGAAGCTGAACGAGTACGGCGTTTTCCGGGGCAAGCGTCGCATCGCTGGCGAGAGCGAGGAGGAGGTCTACGCGGCGCTCGGCCTGGCGTGGATACCGCCCGAGATCCGCGAAGACCACGGCGAGATCGAGGCCGCGCGTGCGGGCAAGCTGCCGCAGCTCCTCGCCTACGGAGCGCTGCGCGGCGACCTGCAGACACAGACCAATTGGACCGACGGAGCGCACTCGATCGAGGACATGGTCGAGGCGGCGAGGAAGGCCGGCCTCGAGTACATCGCCATCACCGATCACACGCGAAGCCTGGCGATGACCCACGGCTCGGACGAAGCCAAGCTCCGCCGCCAGATGGCGGTGATCAACCGCCTGAACCAGCAGCTTCGCAACTTTCGCGTGCTCAAAGGAGCCGAGGTCAACATTCAGAAGAACGGCTCTCTCGATATCGACGACTCGACGCTCGCCGCGCTCGATGTCGTCGGCGTCGCCGTCCACTCCCACTTCAACCTGCCGCGCCGAGAGATGACCGAGCGCATCTGCCGCGCGATGCAGAGCCCTCACGCCGACATTCTCTTCCATCCCACGGGCCGCGTGCTCGGCAAGCGCGAGGCTTACGACATCGATCTCGACGAGGTAATCCGCGTGGCAGTCGAGACCGGCACGGTCCTCGAGATCGACGCGTTTCCCGAGCGCCTCGATCTCGGCGACGAGGCGGCTCGCCGCGCCGTAGCCGCGGGGGCCAAGCTGGTCATCGATTCCGACGCCCATTCGGCACGCCACTTCGCCTTTCTCGAGTACGGCATCGCCGTGGCGCGCCGCGGCTGGGTCGAGGCCGAGAGCGTGCTCAACGCGCGTCCGGTGGCAGGCTTCCTCGCCGACCTGAAGGGAGCCGCGCGCCGCAAGCGCCGGGGCTGAGGCGATGCCGAGCTTCACTCGCAGGAGGCCGCCTCGAGGACTCGCGAGCGGCCCCCCGCGCTTCGAATGAAAGCGCTCACCGCGCCGGAGTCCCGAGACCAGCCGCGCCGGGATCGGCGCAACGATTCGCCATCTTGCCTCGCAACGATCCGCCACGTATTTTGCCTTGCCGACAAGGCGCGTTGCGTGGAGTCGACACGACGGATGAGCATCGGTACGCTCCTGGAGACCGGAACGGCGCGCTGCGCCGGGGGCTTGTTGGTTCAACCCCGTGCTCTTGCCGAGGTCAGCGCGTCCGCCGGCGTCACCAACGATGAGCCCGTCGGACGGACCGCGCCACGAAATCGAGCCCCGTCGGGCGACGGCGAGCGCAAGAGTCGACCGAGACCGTCTCGGAAGGAGATTGCTACCCATCCGGCGCATCCCTCGAAGGCACCGGCCGAGAAGGCGCCGCAGCCGAAGCATTGACCGGCCACCGCGCTTCGTTTGTCCATGCCGCGCAGATCGTCTAAACGACTCCCCAGCCAAGACGCCCGCGCCCACGCACAATCCGCAGTCTACGATGACCCCCACTCCGGGAAACGGTGAACCGCACGTGCGCTTCGAGCAGGTGCACATGGGCTTCGGCGAGCGAGTTGTGTTCGATTCGCTGTCCTGTGCCTTCCAACGCGGGCGGATCTCGGTGATCCTCGGCGGCAGTGGCTCGGGCAAGAGCACGATCCTTCGCTTGATCGGTGGGCTGGTGCGGCCACAATCCGGCGCGATCTTCGTCGACGACGAAAACGTCACCGGGCTCGGCGAGCGTCGCCTCTACGAGGTGCGCCGCAAGCTCGGCATGATGTTCCAGGGAGGCGCGCTGCTCGACTCGCTCACCGTCTTCGACAACCTGGCCTTCCCACTCCGCGAGCACACCCGCCTCAGCGAGCCGGAGATCGCCTCCGAGGTGCACGGGCGCCTCGCGGCCGTCGGCATGGAAAACGTCGACGAGCTCTTGCCCGGGCAGCTCTCGGGCGGAATGCTCAAGCGAGTGGCGCTCGCCCGAGCCATCATCCGCAAGCCGGCGGTCCTGCTCTGCGACGAGCCGTTCTCCGGTCTCGACCCCGCCTCCACCAAGCGGATCGAGCGCTTACTCGTGCAGATGAACCGCCAGTTCGGCATCACCATGATCGTCGTCTCGCACCACATCCCGTCCACCATGCGCATGGCCGACCACGTGCTGCTGCTCCTGCCGCACGCGCTCTTCGAAGGCTCGCCCGCCGAGCTGCGCGCGATCTCCGACCGGCGTGTGACGAGCTTTCTCGACGAGGGCGCCGACCAGCCGGAAGAAGAACTGGCCGAGGTCGAGGAGCAACCGCCGAGCGCCGTGCCGGCGCACAACGATCCGAGGCGCTGGTGAATCCGATGCGGCTCGTCCAAGACTTGGGCTTCCTCGTCCTGCGCTTCGTCGACGATCTCGGCAAGCTCGCGGTCTTCACCGCGCAGACGCTCGCCGCGCGGCTGACGCCGCCGATCCGCTTTCGCGAGTTCGTGAACGAGATCTTCAAGCTCGGCGTGCTGTCGCTGATCATCGTGTCCGTGAGCGGGTTCACCGTCGGCATGGTGCTCGGCCTGCAGGGCTACAACACGCTGGCAAGGTTCGGCGCGGCGGAGTCGCTCGGCGCGGTCGTCGGTCTCAGCCTGATCCGCGAGCTCGGTCCGGTGCTGACGGCGCTACTGGTCACCGGGCGCGCCGGCTCGGCGACCGCCGCCGAGATCGGCACGATGGTCGCCACCGAGCAGCTCGACGGGCTGCGCATGATGTCGATCAATCCGATCCACCTGGTGGTGACGCCGAAGGCCACCGCGATGCTCGCCGTGATGCCGCCGCTCTCGGCGCTGTTCATCGTCTTCGGTCTGTTCGGCGGCTACGTCGTTGGCGTCGTGGTGATGGGCCTCGACGGCGGCACGTACGTGTCGAGCCTGCAGTCGGCGGTCGACTTTCGCGACGACGTGCTCGGCAGCCTGCTGAAAGCGCTGGTCTTCGGCGCGCTCGTCGGCCTGATCGCCACCTACCGCGGTTACACCAGCGCGCCCACCTCCGCGGGGGTGAGCTCGGCGACCACGTCGACCGTGGTGGTCGCCTCGGTCAGCGTTCTCGTCGTCGACTACTTCATCACGGCTCTTTGGGGGGTGTGAACGAATGACTCGATCGCCGATGCGCGACTTGCTGGTCGGCCTGTTCGTGCTCGCCGGCCTGGCAGCGATCGCTTACCTCTCGCTCAGCGTCAGCGGGCTCTCGTACGGCGGGCCCGGCGGCCTCACGCTGTACGCTGGATTCGATCAGACCGGCGGCCTGAAGCCACGCGCTCCGGTGGTGATCTCGGGCGTGAAGGTTGGCCAGGTGACACAGATCACCCTCGACAAGGACTACCGTGCCCGCGCCGAGCTCGAGATCGACGGCAGCCTGCGGCTTCCGGTCGACACCTCGGCGTCGATCGTCACCGCGGGGATCCTCGGCGATCGCTACGTGTCACTGCAGCTCGGCGGCGAAGAGAAGATTCTCGAGTCCGGAGAGACCATCAATTTCACCGAATCTGCCGTGATCCTCGAGAGCCTGATCGGCAAGTTCATCTACGGCCGCGAGGGCTCGCAGAACGGCAATGGCGGTACGGAGTCGAAGGGCGGCGGGACCGAACCGAAGAAAGGATCGTGAGCATCCGATGATGCGAGCCCTGCCCCTGCTGGCGACCCTGGCCGTCAGCTCCTTCGGCACCACCGCCGCAGCCCAGTGGGTGACGCCGCCCTCCGGGCCGTCGCCGAGCACGGAACAGCCGCCGTTGAGTTCGTCGACGCCAGATCCCATCGCTCGGAGCGAGGCAGATCCGCTCGAGGCGTTCAACCGCAAGGTCTTTTGGTTCAACGATCAGCTCGACGTCTACGTGCTCGTGCCGGTCGCCAAGGGCTGGGACTTCGTCGTGCCCCGACGGGCGCAGACCTCGGTCAGCAACTTCTTCGCCAACCTGCGGTTTCCGATCGATACGATGAACAACCTGTTCCAGGGCAAGGTCCGCTATGCCGCCGTCGACGTTGGCCGCTTCGCGATCAACACCACGGCCGGCGTGGCCGGATTCTTCGACCCGGCGACGTCGCTCGGCCTCGAGCCGCACGTCGAGGACTTCGGACAGACGCTCGGCTGGTGGGGCGTCGGGCCCGGACCGTATCTGATGCTGCCGATCCTCGGCCCTTCGACGGTGCGCGATGGGGTCGGTATCCTCGCCGACTACCCGCTCGCCGTGACGCCGTTCTTCGTCGACTGGTATTATCTGTTCGGGGCGCGCACCGTGGAGATCGTCAACTTCCGGGCCAGCATTCTCGACACGGTGGAAAAGGCGAAGGAGGCGTCCTTCGACTACTATTCCTTCGTGCGCAATGCGTACCTGCAGCGGCGGACCTCCGCAATCTCCGACCAGGCGAGCCCGTCGCAGGAAACCCAGGACGATTTGTATCACCCGGAAAAAGATTGAGGAGATGAACGTGAGACGATCGGTTGGTATCGCTGGACGAACCGCCGTGCTGTGCTCGGCGGCGGCGCTAGCCTTCGCGGCGGCCCGCCCCGCCGCCGCCGTGGACACGCCGCCGCAGGTGGTGCGGAAGCTGAGCGACGCGGCGGTCGCCGTGCTGCAGGAAAAGGGTTCGTCGGCGAATCAGAAGCGCACCAAGATTCAGGAGATCGTCAAGCAGTACGCCGACTTCGCGACCATGTCGCGGCTGGTGCTGGCCCGCAACTGGAAGAGCTTGACCGACGACCAGAAGCAGCAGTTCGTCGAGGAGTTCAAGCAGCACCTGGCCGTGACCTACGGCAAGAACGTCGAGTCGTACAACGACGAGAAGGTGCAGATCGTCGGCGACCGTGACGAGGGCCGCGGCGATTGGACGGTGCAGACCACGATCGTGCGGCCGGGCGGCGGCGCGGACATCCTCGTCGACTATCGCCTGCGCCAGGAGAACGGCGAGTGGAAGGTCATCGACCTGGTGATCGAGCGGGTGAGCCTGGTATCGAACTTCCGTTCGCAATTCCAGGACGTGATGACGAACGGAGGGATCGATCGGCTCTTGAATCTGCTGCGCGAGAAGAATGCGGCGGGGCAGCCGCCGAAGTCGTAGTGACCTGCGAGGCGCGTTTTCGGTAGCCACCGATCATGGATCGGTCCAGTACCTGTCGTCAGAGCCCATTGCCTTGCTCGTGCTCCACGGGTTCGGGCGTGACGACGCGTACCCGGTACGGCAGCAGCATCGCGTAGACGTCGTAGCGCTCGCGTGCGAGAAGATTGAGCTCGCGCTCGAAGGACGGCTCGAGCGCCTTGACGATCGCGCCGCCGAGCATGGAGCCGAGCGCGTTGGCGAGCCCCACGAACGGATTGTCGAGATTGCCCTTCGACGAAGCGGAGAGGATCGGCACCTCGACGATGTTGGTCACGGGGTTCACCATCACCGGCTGCTCCTGCGCGCCGGCGGAGTGCCTGGCGCGGAGATCTTCGGCCCGCCGGCGAACTTCCGAAGCGCCGTAGAGATGCCAGCCGAAGATCACCGAGGCTATCAGCCCGACAACGAGAAGCCCCCGCACCATACTCGCAGTCTATGGGCTCCGCCGAGCTTCCACCAGGGCCGGTCTCAACCGGATCGTCCTCGCTGCCGGCCACGGGAGGAGTCAGCGCTCGGCGGATGGAACAGATCGAGCTGCCCGCGGATCTCGGCCGACGCGGTTGGCTCCTCGATCGGCGCCGCCAGCGACGGATCGCGGCGGGCGGCGCCGAGAAGGCGCGCCCCGGCGCGCTCGATCGTGCGCAGCAGCGACGACTCGCGCGCGTGAAAGCCGAGCGTGTGCAGCGAATGCGGCAGGTCGAGCCAGGTCATGTCGACGTGATGACAGACTTCGTGGAGCAGCGTGCGCAGGAAGGTGCGCGGCTTCACGACCTGACCGAGCGCGGCCGTAAACATCCACACCTTGATCTCCGATTCGCCGCTCTCGAATCGCGTGTAGAGGCCATGAAACTCGCTGCGGGCGAATCGCGGCCGGGTCTTCAGCACCTTGACCCGCGGGCTCGGCGCCAACCGCCGCCCTCGGCTCTGGGCCGCCAGGTCGTCGCAGATGCCGTCGACCAAGCGTTGGGAGGCGCGGCGCGCCGCCGCGGGTGATCGCGATGCGAGCGCGCCGACGACCTCGTCGGCGATACGGCCGAGATCAGGCGAAGGACGCAGCGGCAGCGAGGCGCGCGCGTCGGAGCGATCGTACTCGCGCTTCTGCTCGGCGCTGAGGCGCCGGTAGAAGCCGAGCCGGCGCCGCGGCGAGCGCGAGTCGCTCATCCGTGCGGCTTCTGCGGCGGTCGATGCATGGGGCGCGAGCCTGACGAATGCCGCCGGTGCCGGGTCAATTCCTCGCCGTCAGTCGTAATCCGCTCGCACCAGCACGAGCCCGTGCGCGGGCGCCGTCGGGCCGGCAAGCGTGCGATCGCGGGCATCGAGCAGCGCGGCGAAGCGATCGACCGTGCGCACGCCGTGCCCGACCTCGACGAGCGTGCCAACGATCGTCCGCACCATGTGACGGAGAAACGCAGTCGCGCTCACGCGATAGAGGATCTCGTCGCCACGCCTTTGCCACTCGCTCTCGAACACCCGCCGGATCGATCCTTGGGCGTCGCAGTCCGCCGCCTGGAACGACGCGAAGTCGTGCTCGCCGACGAGCGTCCGTGCCGCCCGCTGCATGCCGTCGAGATCGAGCGGTGCAGGCACGTGCCAGGCGTATCGCGCGCGGAACGGCGACGGCCAGGGGCGATTGTCGATCGAGTACTCGTAGATCCTGCGCCGGGCGTCGCGCCGCGGATCGAAGTTTTCCGCCACCTCGCGAAGCTCGCGCACGACGATGCCCGCGCCCGCCAGCGCGTTCAAGCTCTTGTGCAGCGCGCGCAGTTCCGGGCGGCGCGCGATCGAGAATGCGGCCACCTGTCCGAGCGCGTGCACCCCGGCGTCCGTTCGTCCCGAAGCCTCCACGCGCACCGCATGGCCGAGGACGGTCCGGAGCGCGGTCTCGAGCGCCTGCTGGATCGTCGGCCGATCGGGCTGCAGCTGCCAGCCGGAATATTCCGTCCCGTCGTACTCGACCACCATCGCCAGGCGCATGTCAGTGCCGGAGCAGGACCCCTTCCGCGAGCGATACCGCCGCCAGCGCGGCGCCTTGCCGCACGTTGTCGCCGAGCGCCCAAAAATGGAGCCACTGCGGCTCACGCTCGGAGTGCCGCAGGCCGGTCACGAGGATGCCGTCAGCGGCGACGGCGTCAAGCGTGCTCGGCGCGGCGCCTCCGGGTTCGGCGACCAGCAATGAAGGACTTTCGCGCAGCGCCCGGCGTACCGCTTCGAACGCCACCGGTCCGGCGAGCTCGACGGACACCGAGGCCGCCTGCCCGTGGAACGCCGGAACGCGGACGACGCTCGCCGTGCGCGACAGCTCTTCGCCGAGCAGCGCGCCAAGCTGGTCTTCGACGCGCGCGGCGATGCCGCCGGCGCCGGCGTCGCCGGGGATGCAGCGGAAGGCGATCTCCGGATCGGGCCGATCCTCGCCCTGCTGAAAATTGAGCAGCGAGGCCGTCTCTTCCGCCAGCCGATCGACGCTCGTGCGGCCGAACGTGGAGGCCGCCACGAGCAGCGTGGCCAGCACGCGGCGCGGCACCGCCAGTGCACGCAGAGCGATCAGCGGAACGGCGATCATGCGCGCCAGCGGGTCGGGCAGCCGAGCGAGCCGCCTTGCTCCCTCGGGGAGGTTCCATACGTCGGCGGCACCGAGCGCGAACGGGCCCGGGCCGGGTGCCAGGTCGATCACCAGCGCGCCCGCCGCCGCCATCTTCGGACCGATCTCGGCACCGACCTCCATGGTGGCGCACAGGAACGCCACGTCGACGGCGGGCATCGGCCGCTCCACCACCCGCACGTCGATCGTTTCACCCGCGAAATCGACCGATACGCTCTGCGATCGCTCCGAGGCGAACAGCAGCAGCTCGCTCAGCGGGAACCGCCGCTCACCGAGCAGCGAGACGATCTCGCTGCCAACGAGACCGGTTGCTCCGACCACCGCCACCCGTAGCGTGCGATCGGCCATCACGAATCGAGCGCGGCAACGACCCAGCGCCCCATTTCGATCGTTCCGATCGCGTTGCCCTTTGGCGCGGCGATGTCCAGGGTGCGCCAGCCGTCGGCAAGAACGCGGCTGACCGCCTGCTCGATGCATGCGGCTTCGCGTTCGCGCCCGAAGGAGTAGCGCAGCATCATCGCCACCGAAAGGATCGTCGCCAGCGGATTCGCCTTGTCCTGGCCGGCGATGTCGGGGGCGCTGCCATGGATCGGCTCGTAGAGCCCGCGCAAGTGGCCGGCGCGGTTGCGTCCCTCGCCGAGCGACGCCGACGGCAAGAGCCCCATCGACCCGGACAGCATCGCTGCCTCGTCCGTCAAGATGTCGCCGAACAGGTTCTCGGTGGCGATGACGTCGAAGTCGCGCGGCCGGCGGATCAAGTGCATGGCCATGGCGTCGACCAGCACGTGCTCGAAGGCCACGTCGGGATACTCGCGCGCCACCTCCGCGGCTACTTCGCGCCACAGGCGCGACGTGGAGAGTACGTTAGCCTTGTCCACCGAGGCGACCTTCTTCCGCCGCAAGCGGGCGAGCTCGAACGCCGACTTCATGAGGCGCCGCACCTCTCCCTCGTGGTAGGGCATGGTGTCGACCGCCTCCCGCCCGTTTTCGCCGGTGCGCCGCTCGCTCGGCTGGCCGAAATAGATGCCGCCGGTCAGCTCGCGCACCACCACGAGATCGACTCCCTCCACCACCGAGCGCTTGAGCGTCGAGGCGTCGATCAGCTCGGGGAGCACGCGCACCGGGCGCAGGTTGGCAAAGAGTCCGAGCCCCTTGCGCAGCGCGAACAACGCCTGCTCGGGACGAACCGTAGCGCGCGGATCGTCCCATTTCGGACCGCCAACCGCGCCGAGCAGGATCGCATCCGCGGCCTGTGCCTCGGCGAGCACCTCGGGGCGAATCGCCGTGCCGTAAGCGTCGATGGACGCTCCGCCGATCAACCCCTCGTGGAGTTCAATATCTTCGGCGATCCGCGCGAGCACCGCGACGGCCTGCCGAGTCACCTCCGCACCGATGCCGTCACCGGGCAGCACGAGAACCTTGGCCTTCACCGGGCCTCCCTGGGCGCAGCCCCGCCATCACGGCCGAAACGCGCTCGGCCGACCGACGTCTCGTGTCCCACCTCTTCGTCCGAGTGGATCACGGGCCGACGTTGCGCAGTGGTTGCTGATGGCTCCGGCGGTGATCGAGCTTGTTCAGCGCGTTCACGAACGCCAGAGCGCTCGCCATGATGATGTCCGTGTGCGCACCCTGACCGGTGACCGCCACACCCTTCTCACGCACCAGACACGATACTTCCCCCTGCGCGTCCGTGCCGCCGGTGATCGCGTTCACGCCGTAGCGCTCCAGCGTCAACTCGATGCCGGCAATCTTCTTGATGGCCTTGTAGCAGGCGTCCACCATACCGTCGCCGGTGGCGTGATCGAGCTTCTCCTCGCCGTCGACACGGAGCTTCACTGTGGCGTGCGGGATCGCCATGTTGGAGGACGTGACGTTCAGATACACGAGCTCGTAGCGCTCAGGGACACGCGTGGCCTCCTCGGCGACCAGCGACAACAGATCCTCGTCATAGATGTTCTTCTTGCGGTCGGCGAGCGCCTTGAAGCGCTCGAAGGCCTTGTTCATGTCCACCTGGTCGGGCTCGACGCCGAGCGCCTTCAGGCGGTCGGCGAAGGCGTGCCGTCCGGAATGTTTGCCGAGAACGATGCGGTTCGACTGGAGCCCGACGGTCTCGGGCCTCATGATCTCATACGTCTCTCTGTACTTGAGGACGCCGTCCTGATGGATGCCAGATTCGTGGGCAAACGCGTTGTCGCCGACGATCGGCTTGTTGATCGGAATCGGCTGACCAATGATTTGCGAGAGCAGCCGGCTGGTCGGATAGATCTGCTCGCTAACGATCCCCGTGTCGACCGACCCAAATACGTCGCGCCGCGTGCGGATCGCCATCACCACCTCTTCGAGAGACGTGTTGCCGGCGCGTTCACCGATGCCGTTCACCGTACACTCGATCTGCCGCGCCCCGCCGACTACCGCCGCGAGCGAATTCGCTACCGCCATGCCGAGGTCGTTGTGGCAGTGGGTGCTCCAGATCACTCGGTCCGCGCCCGGAGTCTTGGCGATCAGATTGCGGAACAGCTCGGTCGTCTTCTCGGGAATGGCGTAACCCGTGGTGTCCGGGACGTTGACCGTCCTCGCGCCAGCGGCGATCACCGCGCCGAACACCTCCACCAGGTAGTCGAAGTCGCTTCGCGAGGCATCCTCGGCGGAAAACTCGACGTAGTCGAGGTGCTTCTTGGCGAACGAGACCGCCCACACAGCCGCGTCGACGACCTCCTGGTGGCTCATGCGGAGCTTGTGCTTGAGATGAATGTCCGAGGTGGCGATGACGATGTGAATCCCGGGATTTGCGGCCCTCGCCACTGCCTTGAGGGCGCGCACAATGTCGGCTTCCCGGGTTCGGCAGAGCGACAGCACGATCGGGCGCTTGACGGCGGCCGCGACTGTGGAGACGGCCTCGAAGTCGCCTTCCGACGATGCTGCGAAGCCTGCCTCGATGACGTCGACGCCGAGCTTCTCGAGCTGGCGCGCCATCATCAGCTTCTCCTCGACGTTCATCGTCGCCCCGGGCGACTGCTCGCCGTCGCGCAGCGTGGTGTCGAAGATCTGCACGCGCTCCGGTGCGGGGGTGCTCTCTCGGTCCATGTCTTCTGCCCTCCTCAGGTTGGTAAACAAAAAAGCTACGGGGGAGAGCCGCCCGTAGCCTCGATCGAACCGGTCACGGGCAGCGATCTCCGCCCATGACGTCCTTTCCGCTTATCCGCTGTGCGCGCGGTCGGACGCGATGGGCGGAGGGCTAAGCCGGAGGCCTCCGAGCCCCAAGGTAAGCAGCAGTCCGAGCGCAAACGTCTGATTCATCCCGCCGTCAGGATTACGGTTCGGCTCCGTGGTTGTCAAGCGCGCCGCGCGCACTCTCCGTCAACCTCGCTCGGCCGGGTCGCCGGCCGATACCGCGCGGGCGGCGTCGGCCACGTCCAAGCTTTCGCGCCGGCGTCGCCGACGCTGGCGCCGGATCACCCACCAGACCGGCCCCGAGACCAGGTACAGTGAGATCGCCGTGAAGAGCGCGATCTGCGGCTGGGCGATGACGAACTTGAGGGAGACGATGACGGCGATCAGCAGCCAGAACGGCTGGCGGGCTTGCCAGTGGATGTCCTTGAAGCTGTAGTACGGCACTTCGCTCACCATCAGCCCGGCCAGCGCATAGATGAGCAGCAGCAGGATGATGTGCTTGTGGGTCGCCCCTTCGCCCCCGAAGAAGTAGTAGAGCAGCACCGTGGCGATGATCATGTCGGCCGCCGCCGGAATCGGCAGGCCGACGAACGCCCGCTTCTCGACCGACTCGACCTGCACGTTGAAACGCGCCAGGCGGAGTGCCCCGCAGGAGATATAGAGCGACGCCGCCAGCCAGCCCCAGGTGCCCCAGGGCTCGAGCGCCCACTTGTAGACGAGGATCCCGGGCGCCACGCCGAACGCAACCAGGTCCGACAGCGAATCGTACTCGACGCCGAAGCGGCTAGCGGTGCGCGTGAGGCGCGCGATCCGCCCGTCCAGGACGTCGAAGGCGTGGGCGATGATGATCATCACCGCGGCGAGCTCGTAGTGCCCCGCGATCGTGGAGATCACCGAATAGACGCCCGCGAACAAGCCGCCGGTCGTCACCAGGTTGGGCAGAATATAGACGCCACGACGTAGCGGATGGTCCTGCGGGCCGCGGCCCGAAAGCACGTGCAGTCGGTCTCTCATGCGCTTGGGTACTCCGCGAGGATACCCGAGCCGGCTCGAACGCGGTCCCCGATGCTCACGCGGACGTACGCGGAAGTGGGCAGATAGACATCGACTCTCGAACCGAACATGATCAAGCCGAAGCGCTCCCCTTGCTCGACATGTTGCCCGGCACGCAGATGACACACAATGCGCCGAGCGAGCAGCCCGGCGACTTGCACGAACACCAGCGCCCGGCCGCGACGATCCCGCATTGCCACCTCGTTACGCTCGTTTTCCAGGGACGCTCGCCGGTCATAGGCGGCAAGAAAACGCCCGCGAGTGTGCTTCACCGCGACGACCTCGCCGGCGACCGGCACGCGGTTCACGTGCACGTTGGCCGGCGACATGAAGATCGCCACCCGCTGAAAGCTCTCCTGCGGCATCGTCTCCGGCCGCGCGTCGGCATCGACCGCCACGACCCGTCCGTCGGCCGGTGATACCACGATGTCGCCGCCCTTGGGTACATCGCGCTCGGGATCGCGGAAGAACGAAGCGACGGCCAGCGTGAGCACCAACAAAAACAGCCCGACCCACCAGAACGCGAGCAAGACGGCGAGTAGCGTCGCTCCTCCGAGCCCCAGGACGAAGGGCACGCCTTCGCGGGCGAATTTCATCTCGCGCAGCGACTCAGGCAGTCAGTTTCGCGACTTGTCGACGAGCCGCTCGGAAGCGAGCCACGGCATCATGCCGCGCAGCCGTGCGCCGACTTTCTCGATCGGGTGGTTCTCCGCTTCCTTGCGCAGCTCCCGGAAGTGCGGCATGCCGCAGCGGTACTCGGTCACCCACTCGTCGGCGAACTTGCCGGACTGGATGTCGCCGAGAACCTGCTTCATCGCCTGGCGCACCTCCGGGCCAATGACCTTCTTGCCGCGGGTCATGTCGCCGTACTCCGCGGTGTTAGAGATCGAGTAGCGCATGTTCTGGATGCCGCCCTCGTAGATCAGGTCGACGATCAGCTTCACTTCGTGGACGGTCTCGAAGTAGGCCATCTCCGGAGCGTAGCCCGCGTCGACCAACGTCTCGTAGCCGGCGCGGATCAGCTCCGTGAGCCCACCGCAGAGCACCGATTGCTCGCCGAAGAGGTCGGTTTCGGTCTCTTCGCGAAAGTTGGTCTCGATGATTCCCGCCCGGCCGCCGCCGATCGCGCCCGCATAGGCGAGGCCCAGCGCCTTGGTCTTGCCGCTCGGGTCCTGATGGATCGCCAGCAGACACGGAACGCCACGGCCTTTCAGAAACTCGCTTCGCACCAGGTGCCCGGGGCCCTTCGGCGCCACCATGAAGACGTCGACTTCGGGCGGCGGGACGATCTTCTTGAAGTGGATGTTGAAGCCATGGCCGAAGGCCAGCGACTTTCCGGGGCGCAGGCCGGGCGCGATCTCGGCCGGATACATGACGCTCGCGACCTCGTCGGGAACAAGGATCATGACAACGTCGCCCCAGTTGGCTGCGTCGAGCGTCTCCTTGACGGCGAGTCCCGCCTTCAGCGCCTTTTGCCAGGAGCTGCTGCCCTCCCTGAGGCCCACGCACACATCCACGCCGCTGTCCTTCAGATTCTGCGCGTGGGCGTGGCCCTGACTGCCGTAGCCGATCACCGCGACCTTCTTCCCTTGTAGTGCGCGGGGGTCAGCGTCCTTGTCGTAGTAGATGTTCATGCCACCTTCTCTTTCGTAGGGCGGGTGCCGCGCTCGGCGGCCTTCTGGTTGCCTCGTGCCATCGTCACCCGGCCCGTGCGCGCGACCTCGAGGATGCCGAGCGGACGCAGGAGGTCGATCATGGCCTCGACCTTCTCCTCGTTGCCGGTCAACTCGATGATGTAGGATTTCGAGCCGACGTCGACGATCTTCGCCCGGAAGATGTCGACGACGTTCATCACCTCGGCGCGCGTGCGCTCGTCGGCGTTGACCTTGATCAGCGCCAGCTCACGGTCGACGGTGGCCACGTCCTTGAAGTCCGTGACCTTGACGACGTGAACCACCTTGTTGAGCTGTTTGGTGATCTGCTCGAGCACGAGGTCGTCGCCAGTCGTCACCAGCGTGATGCGCGACATGGTCGGATCGAGCGGGCTGGCGGCGACGCACAGGCTTTCGATGTTGAAGCCCCGGCCGCTGAACAGTCCGGCGACACGCGCGAGCACTCCGAACTCGTTCTCGACGAGCACGGACAGTGTGTGCTGTTGTTTGGTCAACCCCGGTCCAAGCGACACTAGCGCGAGGCGGCTTGCGCAGGCTTCGCGGCTTCGCCCCGGAGCGCGGCGACGATCGTCATCATACGATCCTTCCCCGCGAGCTTCAGCTTCTGGATGCGCTTCTTCTCCAATTCTTCGTCCGGGGTCAGGTGGTGTTTGCGGTTCAGCTTGTCGAGTTGCTTCTTGAGGGCTTGGTGCTCCGCGTAGAGGCCTCTCAGCTCGGGCACCTGGCCGAATAGAGAAAGAATCTGCTCTTCTTCTCTCTTTTCCATGTCCCACGTCCCTCTTTTCGCATTCTCGCGGTTATGACACTGATTTCTCCATTGTCAACGTTGCGATCCCGAGGTTGCGTTCGGCCGCCGAAGCCCGCACGTATACCGGCAGCAAAGCCTCGATGCCGACCTCGTATCCCCGCCGCAGGGCCCGGTCGCCGAGGCGCGCCACGACAGTCCCGCGTGACCGCGCCTCGCTCAACGGGACGATTCGTCCGCCGCGGCGTCGAGTCTCCACAAAGG
>CAVPWJ010000171.1:0-8246 GCA_963708955.1 uncultured delta proteobacterium | reverse complement strand
GTTTGCCGGAAAAGAGCGAGTATCCTGCGCCCGGGCCGGACATGTCGATGACCCCTTCCTGAAAGCCCACAATCGATCCCACGGTGGTCACGACCATCCCGCACAACGACACGATCTCCCCGGAAAGGATCCCGTCGGTATCCGGATCCCATGCGGAAAGCACTCCTGGAAAGATCGGATACCCCGGGATCCTGCTCAAGCGGGGCTCGATGATATCCTTGACGGGAATAATACGAACCGACTCCCCGGGTCGGGCAATCGCCAATTGAACGTCTTTGATGTTGGGATCGGATCGCAACAGGGCGGTCAATTCACCTTTGTCGATGAGCAACTTCCCGTTTTCCACCCTGGTGGCGGAGGAAAACCCCAGATCCGTGACGTTGATTTTTCTCCAATGATGCGTTACGGGATGCACACCCGCACGAGGTTTTGCATACGACATAAACCCTCCTACAGGTCGGACCGGTTTTTCGATTCCTTGCCGGTCCCAATAAGATTAGCATACCATCGCCATCCCGCTACAATATGACCGAAGGCATTTTTTCCGGCGATCACCCCCCGAGATACGCTTTCTTGACCCGGGGGTCGGCGAGAAGTTCTTCGGACCTGCCCTCGAGCACGACTCTGCCGTTCTCCAGCAAATACCCTCGTCCTGCGAATTGGAGCGCCATGCGGGCGTTCTGCTCGACAACCAGGATGGTGGTTCCTTCCCGATTGATTTCCTTCAGCGAGTCGAACACGCTCTTCATCAACAAGGGAGCCAATCCCATGGAGGGCTCATCCAGGAGCATGATTTTCCTGCCGCTCATAAATGCCCGACCAACGGCCAGCATCTGCTGCTCGCCGCCGCTCAGGGTTCCGGCCTTCTGATTCTGCCGCTCGGAAAGCCGAGGGAAGATCGAGAAAACCCGGTCCAGGTCTTCCCCGATCGCTCTGCCGTCCCTCCTTGCAAAGGTGGCCAGCCGGAGGTTCTCCAGGACCGTCAGGTTGTCGAACAGACGCCTTCCTTCGGGGACATGGGAGATTCCAAGCTCGCTGACCACCTTGTCGGCAGGATATTTGAGCAAGTTCCGGCCCATGAAGGTCATCTTCGTCCCCGCTTCGACAGGGATGAGGCGGGAAATCGCTCGCAAGGTGGTGCTCTTCCCCGCTCCGTTGGCGCCGATGATGCACACGATCTCCCCCTCGTCGATCCGGAAGCTTAAACCATGAAGGGCCTTGATATTGTCGTAGGAGACATGCAGGTTTTCCACGGACAGCAACATCAGATCACACTCTCCTTGCCCAAATAGGCATCAATCACCTTGGGATCGTTTTGAATCTCTTCGGGTGTGCCCTCGGCGATGACCTCACCGAAGTTCAGGGTCTGAATCCTCTCGCAGAGCTCCATGACCACCTTCAACCTGTGCTCGATGAGGAGAACCGCCAGCCCCAACTCATCATGGACGCGACGGATGATCTCCATGATCTGATCCAGCTCTTCCGGATTCATCCCCGCCGTGGGCTCGTCCAACAACAATATCCTGGGTTCCGTCGCCAGCGCCCGGGCCATCTCTACCCTTCTCTGGGCACCGTATGGCAGATTGAGGACCACCTGATCCGAGAGGTGGCGGATGCCCATCATTTCCAGGAGCGTATACGCTTTCTCTTCGATCTCCGCCTCTTCTTTGTTGCGCTTCGTTGTACCGAAGAAGGCCCCGAACAATCCGTACCGGATTCTCGAGTAGTGGGCCATCTTCACGTGCTCGAGGACGGTCATGTGTCTCCACAGGAGAAGGTTCTGAAAGGTCCTGCTGATGCCCATGGAGGCGATCCGGTGAACCGGAAGGCCGTTGATTCTCTTGCCATCCAGCAGGATTTCACCTTCCGTGGGCGTGTAGATGCCGGTAAGGAGGTTGAAGATGCTGGTTTTTCCTGCGCCATTCGGCCCGATCAACCCCCGGATCTGACCCATTTCGATCTCCAGGTCGTAGTTTTGTACGGCCCGCAGTCCACCGAAGTTGTGAGACATGTTGTTGACCCGAAGGATCGGCATGTCACACCTCTCCGCCCGGATTCTGTTTCGGTCGGAGAAGGCTCGTGACATCGAGGTCTTTAAATGCGATCAGGCCCGTCGGGCGGAAAATCATCACGAGGATGAGCAGGAGCGGAATGATGATCCACTTGAAAATCTCCAGAGGCCGGAGGGCTTCACCGAGGAGACTGATGCTCACGGCGCCGACGATGGATCCGTAAACGGAGTTCAGCCCCCCGAAGTACACCATCGCCAGGACTTCGGCAAGGTTTTGAATGCCGAAGGTTGACGGGTTTACGTATCTCAGCACATGGGCAAAAAGCCCTCCCGCAACGCCGGCCCAGAAGGCTGCGAAAAGAAACGCCACGACCTTGGTGCGTCTCGTGTCAACCGTCATGGCGCTGGCCGCCATTTCGTTGTCACGCACCGCATTGAGGGCCTTTCCGATCGTAGAGCGTACAAAATTGTTGATGCTCCATACGCAGAGGACGGTCCAGAGGAACACCGTGGGCAGGTCGGCCCAATCCGGCTGCCCGCTCAAGCCCCGTGGGCCCCGAACAAATTCGAGATTCTCGATCAGACTCTTTACGATGAACAGGAACGCCAGGGAAATAATGGCAAGGTAATCCCCTCTCGTCCGAAAGGAGGGAATCGCGACAAACAAGGCTCCGAAGGATGCCAGGAATCCTCCAAGGATCAGGGCAATGGGGAACAGGAACGGTCCCAGGACCGGAGGGAGCAAAACGGCCCCAAAGAGGCGATCATCGACAAACAGGCCCACGGTGAACACCGAGGCGCAGTATGCGCCCAAGGCCATGAACCCGGGGTGGGAACAGGAGAACTCGCCCATATAGCCGTTGACCACATTCAAGCTCAAGGTGAGCATGACGGCGATCAAGGTGAGCTTGAGAACGAGGGCGCGGTAGTCGCTGATTTCCGCCCACAGATGCAAGGTTGTGTAAAGCAATGCAAGGTGGACGGCCACCGTGACCGCGATCGGAAACCGGATAAGCCGGCTGGCAAGCCGGTTTGTCAGGGAGATGCTTGAACGTGTCGTGAGTCCCATCGGCAATCCGTATACCAAAAACACGTAAAGGATCGCGTTGGGGATCAAGATGGGCTTCTTCAGCATGATGTCCAAACCGAACAGGACCGGTATTTTGGGTAATCCCAAGGCCAATGCGATAGGGGTGCCCGCGAACCGTTCCAGAGTCACTGCGATCAAGGCGCCGCAAAACCAGCCCAGCAGCGGGACCCGGGAATAGGAGGACCAGAGATTCCGGGATGTCCGTACCTTTAGGGTCAAGGCTTCAGAGCCTCAACCGTGCGCTGTAAGGTTCACCGAAAAAGCCGTGAGGACGAAACGTCAGGATCAGCAGAATGATGGAGTAGGCGATCAGGTCGCGCAGCGTCGAGGGGAAGATCATGGCCACGAAGATCTCGGTGAACCCCAGCAGGAAGCCGGCGAGAGTGGCCCCCAAGATAGAGCCTCTTCCCCCCAGGATTGCCGCCACGAACGCCTTCCAGCCGAACAAAATACCCATATAAGGATCCAACACGGGGTAGGCAACACCGAAGAGGATCCCCGCGGCGGCGGCCAGGGCCGAACCGATCGCGAACGTGAGAGCGATCATGGTGTTGACCGGCACCCCCATCAATGGGACGACGGCAAAGTCAAAGGCCATCGCCCGCATGGCTATTCCCCACTTCGTTCTGCGGACAAACAGGTGCAGGGCAAGGGTAAGGAGCAACGATACGAGAACGATCATGATTTTCTTATTGGTTACGAATACGCCACCCACGTTATAGATCGTGGTCTCGATCAGGGAAGGGAAGCTGACCCGACGCGCTCCCAGCAGGGCCAGGTTGCCGGTTTCCAATATGATGCCGATCATCAAGCCCGTGATGGCGGCCGAGGCTCGAGGGGCGTTTCGCAAAGGCCGATACCCTACCCGCTCCACAATCATGCCCACGAAAGAGGTGAGGAACATGGAGAAGAGGATGGTCAACACCAAGATCAGCCAGTTGGGCATTGCAAGGGCGCCCGAGGAGGAAAGTGCGAGCAGGCCGATGGAAACACCGAAGCCGATGTACGCCCCGACCATGAAAATATCGCCATGCGCAAAATTGAAGAGCATGAGGATGCTGTACACCATGGAGTATCCCAGTGCGATCAGAGCGTAAAAGCTCCCCCACTGGAGAGCGTTGACAAGGTTTTGAAAGAAAATCACCATCGCATCGGTGCCTGTCCTTTCAACAAAGGCGGGCTCAGAGTCCCGGCTCTGGCCCGCCTTTCCTTAAAACGAATCTCGGCAGCAACCCTTACGGGCAGACCGACTTATAGAACGTGAACTCGCCCGCGTTGCTGATCTTGACGATGACCGCGCACTTGACCGGGTCGCTTCCGCCGGAGAAGGTCATCTCTCCCGTTATGCCTTTGAAATTTTTGATCTGGGACATCGCGGTGCGGACATTTTCCCGGTCCTTTTTCAGATCTCCCGTGAGCCCGCCGGTTTTCTGGATCGCCTGTTGAACGAGCAGCATGGAGTCCCATGTGAGCGCGGCAACGTCGTCGGGTACGTAGCCGTATTTCGCTTTATACCTGTCGATGAACGCCTTGGTCGCCCCGGTCGCACCCGCGGCGGCGTAGTGGGTGCTGAAAAATGCCCCATAGCAATCCTTGCCGCAGAGTTTTACCGTTTCCGCCGACCCCCAGCTGTCGCTCCCCACGATGGGTTTTTTCCACCCCAGCTGGTGGGCCTGCTGCACGATCAAGGCCACCTCGTTATAGTACTGGGGGGTGAACAGCACCTGGGCGCCGGAATTGATGATCTTCGTCAACTGGGAGCTGAAGTCGGTATCCTTGGTGGTGAAGCTTTCGTACGCCACGACGGAACCTTTGCCATGCTGGCCTTCCCAGGCTTTCTTGAAGAACTCGGCAAGTCCCTTGGGGTAGTCACTCGCCACGTCGTACAGGACCGCAGCCTTGGTGAATTTGAATTCCTTTGAAATGAAATTGGCCACCACCGGACCCTGGAAGGGATCGAGGAAGCAGGCACGGAAAACGTAGGGTCGGCCCTTGGTGGTGTCGGGGTTTGTGGACCATGGGCTGATCATCACCGTCTTGTAGTTGTTCGCTATCCCGCCCGCGGGTATCGCTTGTTTGGAGGCCTGAGGTCCAACCATGACGAGCACGCCGTCCTCGGTAATCATCTTGGTGGCGACCTTCACGGCGGATTCCGCTTTGGACTCATTGTCCTCGAGAACCAACTCTACCGTGTACTTCTTTTTCCCCACCGAAAGACCCCCGGCGGCTTTCACGTCTTCGAGCCACATCTGAGCCGCGAACTTCGTCCCCTCGCCCACCTTGGGGATATCGCCGGTGAGCGGGGCGTTTATGCCGATCTTGATCGTCTCTGCCCGAACCCAGCCGGAAAGTGAGAACGCCATGATGACCACGAGGACACAAACACCGGACAATGATCCTTTTCGCATCGCCAATTCCCTCCTTTTGGGTTACTTCGATTTCGGCTCCCACCGTTCATGGTGGTTCGAGCCCGAGCATGGGACGGAATCAAGATAAGAATTAATATGAATCAAACGGAGGGGCTGTCAAGGTGAAAGGGCGTATGCGGGAATCAGGCAGTCTTCCGATACTGTTCATCCGCGTCCTCGCCCGCTTGCGAAGGATGCGGAGAAGCATCCCGGCCACTCCCTGCGCGGATAAACTCTATATTGTTCATTTGGAACATATCGCCTCCTTCCCTCGCTAAGGGGCGAATCCCCTTTCATGTTTATTAACCCCGGGTACAGGTAATCGGGGGCCAATCCTTGCTCCAGGTACACTTTACCCCGGAAGTATCAATCGAAACTGTTTTTGCAAGGGAGGACGCGAAAACCGCAATTGCCGCCATAACCAAAACCATACCAACCAGCGAGATGACGGCGGACTTCATTCTCACATTCGTTCCTCCCGCTCGAAATTCTCTTTCATAAAAGGTAGACGTCCTGGGCGTGAGCGGGGTTTCCCGATCCGGGAAGTTTCCTCCGGAACCGAAAGGGGTACTCATGGACGGTGACCGTGTCGCCGTCTGCAACCTTCATGACAGTCCCTTAAAGGTGGCTGGCCAATGAACGCTAAACGCCTGATGGGAGCTTGGAGGCCATCATCTTCATCCGGTCAATCTTGCGCCCGTCGACGATGAACGTTCCGTCACCAACCGCGTGAACCGTGCGCTTCTCCTTGCGAGCGGTATCGATGTATGCGGCAACCGCCTCTAACACAACAATGTTGTGCTTTTTAACGATGTCGATGACCTTGCACTCAATGTTGGCGAGGCACTCCTTGATCAAGGGCGGCCTGACGAGCTTGGCCTGCACCGGTGTGAGCTTGAATTTGGCAAACTTGTCTGTGTCTGCCCCGGAGCACGTCCCTATGCCAACCACCTTATCCAATAGGTCGACGGTGGGAATTGCAATGACGCACTCCCGATTCTTTCGCAACGCCGCGAAGGAGTGATTCCATCCACCCGTGGTGATAGCAAATACCGGAGTGAAATCCATCACCATGGTCCAGGAGATCGTCATGATGTTGTCTTTCTTCCCATCATGGGTTGTCACGAGGACCACGGGCCCTGATTCCATCAGGGTAAAAGCCTTGCTCAGTTTCAACTGGCTCATGCTTGCCTGACGATATCGACCGAGATATCCACCGCCGGAATCGTTCCTCTGTTCTCAAGCCAGTGTGTGGTGTTCCTATCCTCGCGGGTCAGCCCACTCCCGGTCCATAGTCCGTAGCGACTCCATTTCGATGGTCAGTGATCGTTCCTTGCAGTATGTAGACGGTGCCTGGTCTGTCTTTATGGTCGTGAATCGGGCCGAAGACGCCTCCAGGCTCGAAGGTCACCATACGCATTCGAAGTTGGCGCCCTGCCATGCCCTCGATCTCAGGGCCAAGGTCAACCGTTGTTAGTAACTTCACCGTAACACCTTTCGTCTCAGGCGCGACCTGTTCCTTGCTCATCGCGCTCTCCTCTCTGTAGTTCCAGGGCCTAACATATGATTAGACGGCACATGGATTACAGTACTTATACGGCGACTGTATAGTACCTTTATTAGGCGGCGGCCGTATAGCTTACCGAACATGGGCCTGCCTGGTGCACCAGCCGACCTGCCTGGGCTATCCCCATTAAAAGGACGGTGATTAGACCCAGCATCATGAGGGATGGAGCTATTGTTTTCCCGGTGTTCGCTATCAGGACCCTTGTCTCCGGGGGCGGGTTGTGGCATGATGGTGCTTCGATGTGACCACAAAGGAGGGAACATTATGGCCAAGGCGAGCGGCCTCCAGTTCGTAGGCGTTCGGGAGTTCAAGGAAAAGTTGACGGGATTTCTGGCCCGGAAAAATGAAGTGGTGGTCACCCGCCGCGGCAAACCGATCGCAAGGATCGTCCCTGTCCAGAAGGGGTCCCCGGAGGATCTTCTCCTCGAGATCGGAATGATCCTGAAGGACTCTGGCGTTTCGAAGGAGGAGGCCCTTCAGGCACTGAAGGCGGCCGGGAAAACCGTATATGGTTAAGATTGTCATCGACGCCAACGTCCTCATATCCGCCGCCTTTGGAGGAATTCCTCTTGAAGCGTTAAACAAGGCATTTTCCGCCGGAAAGGTGCACTTGTCGCCGGATATCGTCCGTGAGGTGGAAGAGACAGTTCACCGGTTGACTCCGAAGTTGGGGAACGAAAAGGCGAAGGTGCTGTTGGCCATCTGGGGTAGATTTCATTCCCTCTGCGAGATTCACAAACCTTCACGGAAAGTGGTGGTCTGCCGGGACCCGAAAGACGATGCTTATCTCTCCCTGTGCGCCGGGGTCATGGCGGACTTTCTGGTCACCGGCGACAAGGATCTCCTCGCGGTGGATCCCGCCGTGCCCCAGGGACTGCCCTCTAACCTGAAAATCATCACGCCAAGACAATTCCTTGAACTGGAATAATGATCGGTGCGTTCCAATCTAACGAAAAATAACGACATTGTTTACCGTGGTTCCAACCCCATCCGGCGCGCCGAGCAATACGCCGGGAGGCGGAACGTCTTGAACTTGTTCCCCGGACGGGGTACACTGTCAGTCAAGAAACGCGGGGAGGTGGAGGCATGAAGACGGCGACGATCAGGGCACGCACGGAGCCGGGGCTCAAGGCGGACAGCAATACGTACCGGCGCGCTCAAGACACATGG
>CAVPWJ010000170.1:0-6705 GCA_963708955.1 uncultured delta proteobacterium | reverse complement strand
TGCGACATGAATATGGGTTTGGGTCTTGATCTGCATTTGAAGGGCTGCTATTGTAGAGTAACATCTACAACAGGAGGCCCACATGAACACGTTCCCGGATCTCGAAGCAAAGAGGAACGCCGTCCTCGACGAGATGCGATCCATCCGGTCCTTGCGACGGGGAACCATCAACGAACAGTATTTACGGGTGAATCTTACAGGGCGTAAAGGCTCGGCCCTTCGTGGCCCTTACTACGTCTTATCCCGCCGGGAAGGTGACAAAACGGTCAGCAAGCGCCTGACCAGCGCGACCGACGTGGAGAAAGCACGCAAGGACGTGGAGGCGCACAAGCGATTCGTCGCCCTGTGCCGTGAGTTCGAGCGGATCACGGAGCGGCTGGGGGAACTGGAGCGGCAAGCTCCTGAGATTGCAGGGGAAAAAAAACGGCGCAGATCGCCATCGAGCAGGACGGCGAAGTAAGCCGGATTCTTGCGAAGGCCGCCAAAACCAGACGGGCCGACCTGGAGGCGTGGGAGGGTGCATTGCGGGCGGCGGTCCTGGCCGCCGGGGCCCGCGCCCTGTCGGAGCTTCTTTCCGGGATCGGCTCCGGCAGGCAGCCGAATGCGGTCCTTTGCGGCTGCGGCACCCGTATGGAGAGCTTGGGGGTAAGGAGCAAATTGCTCCACACGATCCTTGGCCCCGTTCCGTACTCCCGCTCGATGTTCGGATGCCCGGCGTGCAAGGCCACGCGGTGTCCCGGAGACGAGGAACTGGACGTCGTGGGCACAGGGCGTTCACCGGGTCTGCGGCGGATGATGGCGCGAGCCGGGAGCAATTCGACGTTCAAGGATGGCCGCGACGACCTCCAGGTGTACGCCGGGCTGGAAGTCAGCGCCAAAGATGTTGAGCGGGTGGCGGAAGGAATCGGTTCGGACATGGAGGGTTTTTCAAGCCGGGAACGGGCGGGGTTCCTTTTGCGAGGGGAGCCAGCCGGTTCGAAGAAGATTCCTGTCATGTACGTTTCCTACGACGGCACCGGGGTGCCGATGACCAAGGCGGAACTTTCCGAACGCAAGGGGAAACAGCCGGACGGATCGGCAAAGACGCGGGAGGCGAAGATTGGCTGCGTCTTCACGCAGACGGCCAAGGATGAAAATGGCTTCCCGGTGCGCGATCCCGGTTCGACCACCTTTGTCGGGGCGATAGAGACCGCGGAGAAGTTCGGGTGGCGAATGTATGCGGAGGCCCTGCGCCGCGGCCTGGCGGAAGCGCAACATCTGGTCGTCCTCGGCGATGGGGCGGAATGGATCCGGAACATCGCCCAGACACACTTCCCCGGGGCCACACAGGTCATCGACTTGTACCACGCCCGCGAACACGTCGCGGATCTATGCAAGATTCTCTTTGGTGCGGCGGGGGAAAAAACGACGCAATACCGCATTCGCTGGTGGACAGACCTGGATCACGGCCGTGTAGAAAAGATTGTCGGACAGGCAAGGGAGAAACTGCCAAACGATCCGGTTTCCGCCGCAAAGGCCGCGGCGGAAATCGCCTACCTGGAAAAGAACGCTGAGAGAATGCGGTACGCTCGGTTCCGCGCCCAAGGCTTCTTTGTAGGCTCCGGAGTGGTCGAGGCCGGATGCAGAACCGTCATCGGTACACGATTGAAACAGTCCGGCATGGAATGGTCCGTCCGGGGAGCAAACGCGATCATCGCGCTGCGTTGCATGATCAAATCCGAACGGTTTGAAGAGTACTGGGAATCACGCGTCGCTTGATTCCCCCACTTCTATGTCGCAGACCCCATAGACTCCCGCGCCGAAGCCGACGCTCGTGGGCACCGCGACGACCGCCTTCCATGCGCGCTGGGCCGGTTTTGGAAGAAGTCGGCGCCGCCGGTGGCGAAATGCAGAGCGGAACGCCTTCGGGAGCGCAAAGACCAGGTGTCGGGTATGTTCGAGGTTGTCGTCGTAATGCTCGAAGGCGCTCTTCGTGTTGTAGGGGGGATCGATGTAGATGCACGTGACGCGCCCGGCGTAATACGGAAGCAGAGCTTTGAGCGCGTCCGGGCTCCAGGAGCCGGTACGGCGCGCGCCGGCTTTTCTGCAGGTCCGCCTCGCGCGTCAGCCAGTTCAGTGTGGGCATCGCCGACCCTTACGGCTCCCTTCGGGTGATGGTCTTGATTCTTCCCGGATGTTTCCGGTCGAAAGAAAAGATGTCGGTTACCTTCCGCTTCTCCATGACGGCCGCCATGTACCCGTCGATAAAATCCATGTTGCGGGAAATATAGTAATCGAGGGCCCGCGCCACGAAGTTGCCGTTGATCACCTCGATGCCGGGGGAAGCGAGGATCGCCTTGACCATATAGGCGATCTGGTGATTCTTCAGCCCATAGCCGGTCTCAAGGACCCAAACCACTTCGGCAAGCACCATCTCCGTGGTCAGCAACCGTATCTCTCCCGCCGCCGCACGGTCCAGCAACGTTCCCACCCGGCTCGCTTTCCCGGGATCGTCGTTGGTCAGGTACCGCAGGAAAACGTTCGCGTCGACGAAGACGGTCTTCACTCCATTTCCTCGCGGACGCGACGGGCCACGGCGGCTTTTGCGCGGCGGCGTTCCTCGTCGAAATCGATCTTTCCCTTCGAGGGAACCACGCCCCGCAGATCCTTCAGCGTCTTGACCGGGACAAGGAGAACCCGCGTCCCATCCCGCACGAATTCCACCCGGTCGTTCGCATGGATGTTCAGAAGGTCCCGGATGTTCTTGGGAATCGTTACCTGGCCCTTGCTGGTGACGGCGTATGGCATACTCTTACCTCCATTACATTCCTTACTTTGTATAATAAGTAAGAATCAGTCGCAGGTCAAGCGGGGCGGGGCATTACGCTTCAGGAATCGAGGGTCATTCTCCAATCGATAATCGAACCAGCCATCCTCCGATTCGAAGCCTACGAGAACACCGGCCGGTTTCCCGTGCCGAGTGATTACGATTTCCTCTTTCTCCGCCAAACGGAGATATCTCGACAAATCGTCCTTCATCTCGGACAGCGCCACCTTTTTCATCGCTTATTCCCCCATCGCATCCAGCCAGGAAGATGCCTCTGTTTTCGGAACGATGGCCAACACTTCCACGACATGCTCCCTTATGTCACAGAACACCCGGATCTCGCCGACCCGCAAACGATATTGCGAACGGGCAGTGTAAAAGAAAATTTCGAAATGATCCGACGGCGTAAACGGTTCGCGCTCGAAATCTGGCAACCCGATCCGCGTATCGAGGATGCAGATCCGCCAGCGGGCGGCCCTACGGTCCCCCGCCGGCATTCAGCGCCGCGGGCATCATCCCGCGGACCGAATTGGTGAGCAGGATCCGCCGACACGTCCCGAGATCCTCCGGATAGAGAACCCGCTCGGACGCCTTCGCCGGCCGGTCGGCCAGCACGCGTCGCCGCCAGATCCCCTCCAGCAGTCCGCACGCCGCCGGGGGCGTCAGGAGCCGGCCGGCCTCCTCGACGAAGATGTTCGTGATGGCCCCCTCGGCGACCTCTCCGCGCTCGTTCAGGAAGACCACCTCGTCGAATCCGTCGGCCTTCGCCTTGCGCAACTCCCCGTCGCGCCACTCCCGGTGCGTGGTCTTGTGGCGCACGAACGGATCCCGCGACGAAACGACGACCTTCGAAAGCCTCACGCGAAGCGGTCCCGCCCCTGCCGCGATCGGGGCGACCGGGGAGATCTCGACGTTCGCCTCGCCGTTCCGCGCAAGGAGCAGCCGCACCTTTCGCGGTCCCGTGGCCGCCCCGGCACGAACGGCGGATCGCAGGGCCGCCCGGACGGACTCCTCGCGATAACGAAAACCGAAGTATCGCGCCGAGGAGGCGAGCCGCCGAAGGTGATCGGACAGGAACCGGAACTCCATGCCGGGGGACCAGAGGAACGTCTCGATCAACTGGAACGACACGGGCGGCTCCGACAGGTACCGTCCCTTGAGACACGCCTCCCGGTACTCCTCGACGGGGTCGGAGTCCCAGACGATCCCGCCTCCCGCTCCCGCTTCCGCCAGGCCGTCCCGGAGCGTGACCGTGCGTATCCCGACGGAAAAGGTCATGTCCCCGCCGGGCAGCAGGATCCCGATCGCTCCCGTGTAGACGCCCCTCGGCGAAGGTTCGAGCCTCCGCAGGGCCCGCATGGCGGAGATCTTGGGAGCTCCCGTGACGGAACCGCAAGGAAAGAGGGCGCGGAACAACGAGTCCATGGCCACTCCGGGGCGGAGCGTCCCGGAAACGGTCGAAACCATCTGCAACACGGTGCGAAGCCGGTGCACATCGAACAGCCGGGGTACGCGCACGGAGCCGACCTCGCACACCTTCCCGAGGTCGTTGCGCATCAGGTCCACGATCATGACGTTCTCGGCCCGGCACTTCGGGTCGGCCTTGAGCGCCGCGGCGGCACGGCGGTCCTCCGCCTCGGTCCGCCCCCGGGCGGCGGTCCCCTTCATGGGCTGGACCTCGATCTCCCTTCCGCGAACGCGGAAGAAAAGCTCGGGAGATTGCGAGAGGATGCACCCCGGGTCCGTACGCAGAAACGCCCCGTATTTCACCGGTTGGATGGCGCGAAGCCGCGCATACAGGGAAAACGGGTCGCCGGAAAAGGGGAAGGAGAACTTCCCCGTGAGGTTTGCCTGGTAGTATCGCCCTGCCGCGATATCCCGGCGGATCTCCTCCACCTTGATGCCGTACTCCGCTTCCGTGAAGGAAAACCTCGGGGCGATCGGGTTCCCGTCCGGAGACGGGAGGGCGCCGCGCTCCTCCTCCGGCCAATCGACGGAGCCGGACGGTTCCCACCGACGAAGAAGATGATCGAACCGGAGAAAACCGGGATAGACGCCGAACCAGGCGAGCGGAAAATCGTTCCCGGCGGGTACAGGGTCGCCACCAGCGTGAGAACGCCGGCACCCACGCACACCCAGGCCACATCGGGCCACTGCAACCGCGACGGCAGCCGGGTAATGAAATAAAGCTCCGGATCGAAGATACGGAAACCAAACAGATCCTCGATCCAGGCGATCAGATCCGCGCTCTGACTAGCGCGCTTGAGCTTGCGGATCTGATCGCCTGGATCGAGGATCTGTTTGGTTTCCGTATCTTCGATCCGGAGGCTTATTTCATTACCCGGCTGCCGTCGCGGTTGCAGTGGCCCGATGTGGCCTGGGTGTGCGTGGGTGCCGGCGTTCTCGCGCTGGGGTCGCGGCCTACCCGCCGGGAACTCATTTTTCCGCCCCTCGCCTCGTTCAGCATACTATCCCGGTTTTCTCCCGTTCGATCATCTTCTTCGTCGGTGGGAACAATCCGGCTCCGTCGATCCGGCCGGAGGAGGAGCGCGGCGCCCTCCGTCTCCGGACGGGAACCCGATGGCCCCAAGGTTTTCCTTCACGGAAGTGCCGATGCACCGGGATATCGCGGCAGGGCGATCTACCAGGCAAACCTCACGGGACCTCCTCTTTTCCGGCGACCCGTTTCCTGTATGCGCGGATTTTCGCGCCATCCAACCGTGGGAGGTCCCGGGGCGTTTCTGCGTACGGACCCCGGGTGCATCCTCTCGCAATCTCCCGACTTCCGCGTTCGCGGAAGGGAGATCGAGGTCCAGCCCATATGAAGGGGACCGCCGCCCGGGGGCGGACCGAGGCGGAGGACCGCCGTGGCCGCAGCAGCAAGGCCGACCCGAAGTCGCCGAGGAACGTTGATGATCGTGGACCTGAGAAGATCCTCGGGAAGGTGTGCGAGGTCGGCTCGCTGTACGCGTCCTCGATGTGCACGGTCTTTCGCACCGTGTTGCAGATGGTTTCGACCGTTTCCGGGACGCTCCGCCCCGGAGTGGCCATGGACTCGTTGTTCCGCGCCCTCTTTCCTTGCGGTTCCGTCACGGGAGCTCCGAGTCTCCGCCATGCGGGCCCTGCGGAGGCTCGAACCTTCAACCGGGGCGTCTACACGGGAGCGATCGGGATCCTGCTGCCCAGCAGGGACATGACCCTTTCCGTCGGGATACGCACGGTCACGCTCCGGGACGGCCTGGCGGAAGCGGGGGCGGGAGGCGGGATCGTCTGGGACTCCGACCCCGTGGACCCGGGAGGCGTGTCTCAAGGGACGGTACTGTTTCGGAGCCGCCGGTGTCGTTCCAGTTGGATCGAGACGTTCTTCTGGTCCCCGGCATGGAGTTCCGGTTCCTGTCCGATCACCTTCGGCGGCTCGCCTCCTCGGCGCGATACTTCGGTTTTCGTTATCGCGAGGAGTCCGTCCGGGCGGCCCTGCGATCCGCCGGTTCGTCGGGGCCGCCCAGCGGAGCCGCGAAAGGTGCGGCTGCTCCTTGCGCGGAACGGCGAGGCAAACGTCGAGATCTCCCGGTCGCCCCGATCCGCGCAGGGGCGGGACCGCTTCGCGTGAGGCTTTCGAAGGTCGGCGTTCAGTCACAAGTTCGTGCGCCACAAGACCACGCACCGGGAGTGGCGCGACGGGGAGTTGCGCAAGGCGAAGGCCGACAGAATTCGACATAGTTGAACGAGCGCGGGGGCCATCACAAACACATCGAGGAGGCGGGCCACTTGCCTACGCCCCCAGCGGCGTGCCGGACTTGTGGAGGGAGTACTGGCGGCGAAGGTGCTAGCCGACCCGCCAGCGAACATGCCGACGGTACTCTATCCGGAGGGAGCCTTCGGACAGCGAGGATGCGTCG
>CAVPWJ010000169.1:0-9862 GCA_963708955.1 uncultured delta proteobacterium | reverse complement strand
TGCGGCGGGCCACGGAAGGGAAGAAGACCCGGCTCGTCGGGCCGAACTGTCCGGGCGTCATCACCCCCGGGGAGTGCAAGATCGGCATCATGCCGGGCTACATCCACAAGCAGGGATCGATCGGCGTCGTCTCGCGCAGCGGCACGCTCACCTACGAGGCCGTGCACCAACTCACCCAGCTCGGGCTCGGCCAGTCGAGCTGCGTCGGCATCGGCGGCGATCCGGTCAAGGGCATGGAGTTCATCGACGTGCTGCGCCTCTTCCAGGACGATCCCGAGACCGAAGGCATCATCATGATCGGCGAGATCGGCGGCAGCGCCGAGGAGTCGGCGGCCGAGTTCGTGAAGCAGCACGTGACGAAGCCGGTGGCCGGCTTCATCGGCGGTCAGACCGCGCCGAAGGGCAAGCGCATGGGCCACGCCGGCGCGATCATCTCCGGCGGCCAGGGCACGGCGGCCGACAAGATCGAGGCTTTCGAAGCCGCGGGTATTCACGTCGCCAAGAGCCCGGCCGAGCTCGGGTCGACGATGAAAGCTGCCCTGAAAGGCGCCTGAGCGATGGAACGCACGCTGTCGATCATCAAGCCCGACGCTGTCGCCAAGAACCAGGTCGGCGGCATCATCTCCCTGATCGAGGCCGCGGGGCTGCGGGTCGCCGCCGCGCGGCTTCTCCGCCTGTCGAAGAGCGACGCCGAGCGCTTCTATGCGGTGCACCGCGAGCGCCCGTTCTTTCAGAGCCTGACGGCGTTCATGTCCGAAGGGCCAATCCTCGTCCTGGTGCTCGAGGGCACAGGAGCGATCGCCAAGAATCGCGAAGTGATGGGCGCCACCGATCCGGCCAACGCCGCGCCGGGCACCATCCGCAAAGCCTACGGCACCAACGTCGAGCGCAACGCCGTGCACGGCTCCGACGCCGCGGAAACGGCGAGGCAGGAGATCACCTTCTTTTTCAGCGAGCGCGAGATCCCGCTACGCGGCTGAGGCGAGCGACGAGGAGAACGACGATGTCCGAAGAAGATCTGCAGAAGCAACTCGAACAGCTCCGTGCGGAGAACGAGCGGCTGAAGCAAGGAACGAAGGCGGGGAGCCTGACGTTTCGTGTCTCGGAAAAGGGTGCCGTCTCGGTGTACGGCCTCGGCCGCTTTCCCGTCACGCTCTATCAGGAGCAGTGGGACAAGCTGCTCGCTCAGGTCGAAGATCTGCGTCGCTTCATCGACGCGAACCGCGCGAACCTGAAGAAGAAGGAGTCGCCGTAGCGGTCGGCGGAGCGGCTGCCCCGCCCAGTTGCGGGGACGATACCGCGGGTGCGCCTGTCCACCACCACGAGGTCGCCGGGCGTGGCTGCGTGCTCACCGCAAGCGCCACGCATCGTCCAGCTCTCCGCTCTTTTTCCAGGCCGGAGCCAACCGGCCGCACGCGATTTGGTAGTCGTGGTCGAAGGAGACCCACCAGCGCTCGCGCGCCGCGTGCTCGAGCAGGGATTTCTTCGCCGCCATCGTCTCGGTGGGGTCGAGGTCGTAGGCCTGGTTCCAGGCGGGCTTCAAGTGCGCCCGCGTCGGGGCGATGTCGCCGAGGTGGACGAACGCGGCGCCGCCGTCGGTGAGGATCGGGCACTGATGGCTCGGCGTGTGCCCGCCAGTCACCACCACGCGTAGGCGCGGCGACAACACGGTGGGGCCGTCGAGGACCTCGAGCAGGCCGGCCTGGCGCAGCGGCTCGAGGCACTGCGGCGCGTGGTGGTACGCCGCCGCCGCGCGTTCGTCGCTCGGGTGCTCCGCGGACTCGAGCTCCACGCGCTGTACGAAGTGCCGAGCGCGCGGAAAGGCGGGTTTCCATGAGCCGGCGTCCTCGCGGACCACGACCCCGCCGAGATGGTCGAAATGCAAGTGGGTGAGGACGACGTGGGTCACGTCTTGCGCATCGAGGCCGATCTCGCGCAGCCGCGTGATCAGGCCGCCTCGGCGCTCGAGCTTGTAGATCGTCCGTTCGCGTTCGGAGAGCCGCTCGCCGATGCCGGTGTCAACGAGGATCGCATCCTTGCCGTCGACCGCCAGCGGACAATGCAGGCTCATCGGAATGCGGTTCTCGGCGTCGGCCGGCACTTGCTTCGACCACAACGGCTTCGGCACGACGCCGAACATCGCGCCGCCGTCCAGGGCGAAGAAGCCGTCGTTCAACGGATGAACGCGGATGCGTCCGATCTCGATCATGGCGCGACCGGCGCGTACACATGGTAGAGGATCCAATACACCAGCACACCGCTCACCGATACGTACATCCACAAGGGCAACGTGATCGCCGCGATCCGCCGGTGGCGGGCGAAGTCGCCGCGCCCGGCCCGGTAGAGAGTGATCAGCGCGAGCGGGACGATGGCGACGGCGAGCGCCACGTGGGTGACGAGCAACGTGAAGTACGCGGGCCGGGCCCAGCCCTGGCCGGGAAACGGCGTCGATCCATGCTGCGCATGGTAGATCACGTACGACACCAGAAACGCCGTGGACACCGCGAACGCCGCGACCATGCACCTGCGATGGCGTTCGATCTGCCGCCGGTGGATGAACACGAAGCCGGTGCCGAGCAGGATCGCCGACAGCGCGTTCAGCGCGGCGTTGAGCGCGGGAAGGTCGGCGACGGTCATCCGGGGGCCCGCGGAATCGTCACGCCCAAGCTCTCGAGGTCACGTACCGCCTCGTCGATCCACGAGTCGCTGCCGCCGTCGTAGTAGCGCCGGATGCGCAGCTCGGCGTCGACCAGCACGATCTTCTCGCTGTGCGTGATGGTCCCGGCGAGCTCCGCGTCCCCGGCGGGGGCATCGACTACCGCCAAGTGGAAGCCCTGAGCGATCAGCCGCCGCATCGCCTCTCGATCCCCGGTCGCGAACAGCCATCTGTCCGCGGAGGCGCCGAAGCGATCCGCGTAGGCGGCGAGCGCTGGGGGCGTGTCGCGCTCGGGATCGACGCTGAAGGAGACCAACCGCACCCGGTCACCGACTCGGCGATGCAGGCGCGCCATCTCTCTCGACAGCAGCGGACACGCGCCCTCGCAATGCGTGTAGACGAAGTCGGCGAGCCATGGGGCGCCCGCCAGGTCGGCGCTGCGCAGCGCGCGGCCGCTGCGCTCGGTGAGCGCGAAGTCGGGAAGTGTGCCGTAGTCGGAAAGGGCTCGATCGGCTCGCGCCAGCACGAGCCCGCCGTCGCACACCGCTTTGCCGACCAGCGCGACTGCGGGCAGCAGGAGCGCGATCGCCAGCACTCCCCAGGACAGCCGCTCGTAGGCGGCGGGTCGAGCGGCTGCGGTCATCGCAGGCCCAAATACACGAGCGGGAAGATCACGGCCCACACGGCACTCACGTAATACCAGTAGATCGCCCCGAGCTCCACGGGCAGGTGGCGCTCGGCCGTAAAGCGCCCCCGCCGCGAGCCGACGACGAGGATGCCGAGCCAGGCGACCGCTCCGAGCACGTGCAGCGCGTGGCAGCCGATCAGCGTGAAGAACGTCGCTCCGTAGGGGCCGCTCGCGGCCCGCAGGCCGGCGGCGACCAGCCGAACCCATTCGGAGCCCTGAACCGCGAGGAATACCGAGCCGAGCAGCGTGGCGGCGCACAGCGAGCGGACGAGCTCACGCGGCATTCCCCGTCGCGCGGCGGAGAGAGTGCGCGCCATCGGCAGGCAGCTCGAGAACAGCACCATGGTGTTGAGCGCCGTCACCCCGACGGGCAGACGGGGCAGCCCGTCGGGCGGCCAGCGATCGGCGCCGATGCGGAAGACGGCGAGCGCGGCGAGCAGCCCGGCGAACAGCATCGATTCGCTGGCGAGAAAGACTAGAAAGCCGAAGCGCGCGACGCTGCCGGGAGCCAGAGTGGACGGAGCGGCGGGCAGCGACTGCGGCGCGGCGTGCGACGGGCGCATCACCCGAGCTTGTCGATCGCCATCACGGCGAGCAGCGTCGGCAGATAGACGAGCGAGGCGAAGAGTAATCGCCGGGCGTCGGCGAGCTCGCGCGTGCGCGCGAGCCGGAGCGAGAAGCCGAGCAGCATCAGACCCAGCACGAGCGCGGTGAAGAAATACACCGCGCCGCTCAGACGAACGAGCGTGGGCAGCAGCGCGACGCTCAGCAACGCGAGGCTGTTGATGACGATCTGCCGGCCGGTCGAGCCGCCGTCGGGATCGATCACCGGCAACAAGCGAATTCCGGCCCGGGCATAGTCGTCGCGATACATGCGGGCGATCGCCAGAGAATGGGGGAGCTGCCAGAGAAACAGGATGGAGAACAGCACCCAGGCAGCCGCGCCGATGTTGCCGCTGGCGGCGGCCCATCCGGTGACCGGCGGCAGCGCCCCGGGGACGGCACCGACCAGGCTGCAGAACGGCGTCCAGCGCTTCATCGGCGTGTAGAGAAAGAGATAGGACGCCGTCGTCACGGCGGTCACCACCGCCGGTAGCGCTCCGACCGCCAGCGTCTGGTAGGCGATGCCGACCGACGCCACCACGTTCCCGAACAGCAACGCTTCGCCGGGATCGAGCTTTCCTGCCGGCAGCGGCCGCGAGCGGGTACGCAGCATGACGGCGTCGAGATCGCGCTCCAGATACTGGTTCAGCGCCAGGGTTCCGGCGGCGGCGAGCGCCGTGCTCGCCAGCGTGTGCAGCAGCAACCAATAGTCCGTCCGGCCGTGCGAGCCGAGGTAGAAGCCAACCAGCGTGGTCACCAGGATCATCGAGACGACGCGCGGCTTGGCGAGATCGAAGTAGGCGAGGATGCGGCGGCCGCCTCCCACGCGGACGGCCAGGAGTGGCGTGGACTCGGCGCGGATCACGCGGAAGCGCCTCGTGCCGAAGGATGGGCGAGCCACTCGCGCGAGTCCGTTCCCTCGCGACGGCTGCGCAGCGCGATCACCAAGCTGGTGGCGAGGATCGCCGCGCCGACCGCGACGTGCGCCGTGGTCGGCAGCACGGCTTTCCGCGTCCAGATGATCGCCGCTCCGAGCGAAAGCTGCAGCACGACGAGGGCAAGCAGCAGCGACGCGGGGCGGGTCAAACGCGCGTCCTGGCGATGGGCCGCCAGGACGCGTGCCGTGGTAGCGAAGATCAGCGCCGACACCACCAGCGCGCCGACGCGGTGAGCGAAGTGGATGGCGACCGGGAACGACGCGAGATCGGGGACGAGGCGTCCGTAGGCGAGAGGGAAATCGGGGATGGCGAGGCCCGATCCGGTGTGCCGCACCACCGCCCCGAGGAGCAGCTGCGCATAGACCGCGGCGGTCGTGGCGATGCTCGAGCCCTGCAGCACGACGTCCCCACGCGATGCGCTCGCCGGCGAGAGCCAGTCGCGCCCCGTGACCAGCGCGAGCGCGACCAGCAAGCAGAAGAACGCTTGTGCCAGTGCCGCGTGCGAGACGGATACCGCCGTCGGCAGCCGCAAGAGCACCGTGACGCCGCCGAGGATCGCCTGCAGCACGACGGCCGCAAGCGCGATCAGCGCCAGCCAGCGCGCCCACACACGGGGCTCGTCCCGCCACGTCCAGACCGCGAGCGCGAGCGTCAGCAGTGCGACGGTACCGGCCACCATGCGATGTCCGTGCTCGTAGAGAATGCCGCCGACCAAGGGCGGGAAGAACTGCCCGTAGGACAGCGGCCAATCGGGGACGGATAGGCTCGATCCGGTGCTGGTGACCAGACCTCCGATGAAGATCAGTACGAACGTCGCCACCGCTGTGAAGGTCGTGAAGCGGTGGCGCCACGCGGAGAACGCGCCCGGGTCCATCGCGTCAGCCTCCCCCCGAAGCCGACGAGCACTTTCGGGAAGCCGAGTCGTCACCACCGAATCATTCTCGCGAGCGAGTGAATCGCCATCGAACTATCACCCGGCGGCCGCGCTTTCAACGTCGCTTCGTTGACACGACGATCCGCCGTTGTTAGCAGAGAAGGTGGGAGACCGGAGAATGCACGAGCAGCACGCTCACGCACAAACATCGGCGGGGGAAGATCTGGGGCGAATCGAGCTTACGGGCCTCGCCGTCGATCGCTTCCGTAAGGTGATGCAACAGGAAGGCCTCGGGCCTGATTACGGCGTGCGGATCGCCGTCAACAGCGGCGGTTGCTCCGGGATGTCGTATGCGATGAGCTTCACGAGCGAGGCGCGGCCGGACGACACCGTGATCGAACAGGGAGGGCTGCGGCTCTACGTCGATCATGAAAGCGCTCGCCACCTCGCCGGCGTGACCGTCGACTACGTCGTTGGCCTGCACAAGGAAGGCTTCAAGTTCATCAATCCCAAGGCGGCCCGCACGTGCGGTTGCGGAGAATCGTTCTCGGTTTGAGTTGACATGCGCGGAGGAGCTGCGCGCGTGACGCGGCCACGGTTCGCTCTGGTGCTCCTCGATCTCGACGGCACTTTGCTCGACACGCGACGGGATCTGGAGGCCAGCACGAACCACATGCGGGCGAGCTTCGGTCTCGCTCCGCTCGCGCCGAGGCGGCTCGAGCGGTTGGTCGGCCACGGAGCTCGCGCGCTGGTGGAGCGGACGCTCGGCGAGGAGCGCCGGGATCTGCACGACGAGGGACTGCGCCGCCTGCTCGATCACTACGGCGCGCACTGTCTCGATCACACCCGACCGTATCCGGGAATGGTCGAGGCGCTCGACGCCATGGCGGCGCTCGGCGTGCGCTTTGCTGTGCTCACCAACAAACCCGAGGCCTTGTCGCGCCAGATCCTCGACGGCCTCGATTTGTCGCGCCGTCTGATCGCGGTCGTCGGCGGCGACACGTTCGCCGAGCGCAAGCCGCATCCCCGCGGGGTCGGGCATCTGCGCGAAATTGCCGGCGCGGAGCGCTCCGCCGCGCTCATGGTCGGCGACTCGATCGTCGACGTCGAGACCGCTCGTGCGGCAGGCATCGCGGCGTGCGGCGTGCGCTGGGGCTTCGACCCGGAGGGCCTGGAGGGGGCCGGGCCCGACTTCTTGGCGAACGACGCCGCGGACCTCGAGCGGCTCGTCTGCGGTGGCGAGCCTCTCGCCGCGAGCCCGTCAACGGCTCGCGGCCGATGATGCCTTGAGCCGGCGGAACTCTTGGCTGTCGAGCTTGCCGCCGTGTGGCACGCCGGCGAGGAGATCCCGCAGTTGCGCCACCCGCTCCGCGTCGGTCCAGTGACGCGCACGGTCGCCGCGGCTCGCCAGGCGCGCGGCCACCGTGAGGGCCGCGTGGGGATCGTAGCCAGCGCGATCGAGCAGCGATAGCGAGAGGCGGTCAGCCTCCATCTCCTTGCTCGGCTCGATCGGCAGCGTCACCGAGCCGACGCTCGCGCGCGCACCCGCGCTCGTCGCCTCCGATCGCAGGTGCCCGGCGATCTCATGGCCCATCTCGTGCGTGAGGATGGCCGCGACCTCGGCTTCGTTCTGGCAGGCCGCGACCACGCCCTCGGTCACGTAGATGCGTCCGTCGCCGATCGCGAAGGCGTTGGCCGACAGGTCCCGCACCACCGTGAAGCTCCAGCGCCGGCGAGCGTCGTCGGTCGCATGGGCGAGCCGGGCGCCGAGCGACTGGACGTAGTCGGTGATCGGGCCGGAGCCCGCGAGCGGCCAGTCGAGCTCGATGCGCCGCGCCGCTGCCGCCGCGCGCTCCCGCTCGCTCATGGCATCGTCGCCACGTGCGGCGCTCGACGCACACCCGCCGCAGAGCCACAGCGCGGCCAGCCAGACCGCGGCGACTGACGGAGACCGGCGGCGAGCCGACCCGCCGGCACGGGTCCACTTCGTCGCGCGGCCTTTCACCGCCGCAACCAAGACGCGGGCGGCCCAGCGGTACCGGGCATCGCGGATCTTCGGGCGGTGAGAAATCGTACAGCGGTCGTTCAACGCACGATGAACGTGGAGACGCGCTCGTCGTAGCTCGTGCCGGCCTCGACGCGGTTCTTGACCACGTAGGTGCCTGCTTCCGCTCCCTTGGGGATGTCGATGGAGGCTTTGGAGTGCCAGCCGCCGGGCTCGCGATTGACCTGTTGCGCGGGCATCTCGGATAGCGACTTGCCGTCCCTGCTGAGCTCCCAGCGCTCGGTAACGGGGATCAGCCCAGCGCTCGGCGGGGCGAGCACCGCGTAGTTCATGTCGAACGTGGCTCGCTGTCCGGAGCGCACGGTTTCAGGCTGGACGCGGGCGCTGCGCAGCTTCACGAGCGTGCCCTGCGATTCGCGATAGCCGTAAGCTTTCGCTTCCTCCTTGGCGGAGCGCGTCTGCTCGGCGTGGTACTGGCTGAGCTTGACGATCCCCCAACCCGCGACCGCGCCCGCAGCGGCGCCGGCGAGGATGGCCGTAGTATCTCCTCCCGTGGCGAGCGCGCCGATGCCGGCGCCCAAGCCCGCTCCGGTCAAGCCGCCGAGCAGCTGCTGGGTCTGCTCGCTGGTCGAGCACGACCCGAGCAAGGCGATACACAAGGCAAGACAGAGGGCTCGAATGCTGGTCTTCATCTCATCTTTCCTTTCGTCTTTCCCTTACGATCAATCGCTTCGTTCCGCGCCTTCGCCGCGAATCACGCCCCAGCTCGGCGGGGCCGTGGGCTCGGGAGGCTTACGAACGTCGGCCGAGACGACTTTCAGATCCGGTGCGGCCGCGGCCACCGCGCTTCGTGCCTCACGCTCTTCGCTACGGTCGGCGAGGTTTCCGAGGCGCACGCGGCGGTCCTTATCGATCCGAACGACGACGTGGGTCAAGTCTCGGCGGCGGAGCTCGCGCTTGATCTTTTCCTCGAGCTCGCGCGAGGTGAGCGGCGGCATCGGCATCGGCGGCGGCGGACGCTCGGCTTCGCGCTCGACTCGCGCCACCGGCGAGAGCGGTGTCTCGATCGAGGCGTTGGGATCCGGCTCCGGCGGCAGCGTCGCCGGGGGAGGAGGAGGCGGAGCGACGGTCGGTGCCGGGGGAAGGTTAGGCGCTGGCGGCGTGGTCGGGAGGGCCGCCGCGGTCGGCGCGACCGCAACCACCGAGCGGGTCGGAGCGACCGCGGCGAGATCCACGTGCGCGCCCGAGTCGCCGCGTTCCCGCGGCCAGAGAAAAACGCCGGCGATCACGCCGGCGGCGAGCAGGGCTCCGCCGCCGATGCCGAGCAGCATGCCGGCGCTAAGGCCGGGGGACAGCGGCGCGGCTGCGAGCGGGGCGGGCGAAGCCGCCGCCGGGCCGAGCACCGCCGTGCGCTCGATCTCGGCGGCGGACCGCGCGTTGGTGTTGGGCGCGGCCACGTCGGTCTCGGGGAGTCCCACCATCCCGGCGAGGCGCGCTCGCGCGCTTGGATCGAGCGCCGCGCCGGCCAGCAGATCGGCGAAGAACGCCGCCAGCGTCGGCGGACGCTCGGCGGGATTCTTCGCCAGCGCGCGACGGAACACGCCCGCCAGCGGCGGCGGCATGTTTTCGGGAATGCTCGGCGGGTTGTTGACGATGCTGTAGAACATCGCCGAGGCGGTGTCGGCTTGAAACGGGCGGTCCCCGGTGAACACTTCGAAGGCCATCACGGCGAACGCATAGCGATCGGTCGTGGCCGAGGGCGCGATGCCTTTCAACTGCTCGGGGGCCATGTAGGCGGGAGTGCCGAGCACCGCGCCGGTTGCGGTCAGGCCGGTGTCTTCGCCGCGCGCGATGCCGAAGTCCATCAGCTTCACGCGCCCGTCGCGGCCGACCAGCACGTTCGACGGTTTCACATCGCGGTGGACGATGCCCGCGGCGTGGGCGGCCTCGAGGCCGAGCAAGGCGTACGCCAGAATCCGCATGCGGGTCGCGTCGTCGAGACCGCCGGCCCGGATCCGTTCGGTCAGGCTCTGCCCGTCGACGTACTCCATCGCCAGGAACGGTCCCCACTGCGCGTCCTCGCCGACGTCGTAGATGG
>CAVPWJ010000168.1:0-9416 GCA_963708955.1 uncultured delta proteobacterium | reverse complement strand
TGTCGAACGCGGTCTTGTTGCGGGGCATCGGTGCCACCTCGCCCCGTACGTAACATATAAGTCACGACTCTACAAGCGCCGTCCTCGCTTCACGGAACCTGCGACGGCGCTCGATCTGGATCTTCGCTCCCGGCGCCGCCGCGAGAGCAGCGGCCGTGCGTAGCCCCGGATGACCTCGGACGCCGCCTACACGGCTACATCGGCCGTCCGCGGCCGATCGTGGCGCCCTCGCTCCTCGAGATGAAGTGAATCACGGCTCCCGAGGGCTTGATACGGTTACGCTTTGTAAGTTTACTATCCACATGATCATGGAACTGCTCGCACACAAGGACTACCTCCGCATCCTGCACGCCGTGCGGCGCAAGCCCATGCGTTTCGGCGAGCTGCAGAAGGAGCTTGCGCTCAACCCCGCCCAGGTGGACCGGGCCGTGAAGTTCCTGCGCAAGGGGCTGTGGATCGTGCCCCACGTCGCCCCCTCGAGGAAAGGCCGGCTGTTCGTCGAATACGAGCTCGGCAAGCGCGGCGCGGCGTTCCTGGACTCGTTCAAGGCCTTCAACGCCGGCGCGCTGCGCCACAAGGCCCGGCTCGGTCGCGCCGCCGTGACCGAACTCCAGAGCCTCTCCCGCTAGCAGGTAATCGCGTGGACCCCTCTGTCGTGGCTGAGATGCCGGCGGTTGCTTGCAAGACGCCGTCGGTACCGAAGGAGATCGCCCGATACCTTCGGAGCGGTGACCACGACCTGTACTTCGCAGCATGGCCTGGCGACCTGCTGGCGAGAGCCCGGCAAGGGTCGGCGGATCTGAAGGGAGCCCTCGTCTCCGAGATTCGGAAGCGGGCGGCGGGTGCCTTTCCGCGCGCGCTCCCGAACACCGATCTTGCGGCACTCACGCTCCGGAAGATCGGGCCCATGGTGCGAGGACTCTTCCCCGCGCGCGAACGAGAAGCAGTTCTCGCCGTGCTCGAACGCTCCGTGGTGTTTCTAACGCCGGCGACGATCGAGGAAACCATCCTGAACGCCCACTGGCTACACACCGCGTGGGACTTGGCGAACCTCTACCTGGGTAGCGTGGGGGCCGAGCTGCTTGCTCCGGACGCGCCGCGGCTCGTGGGACTCAGCGAAGAAACCAGCTGTTACGTGTCGGCGGAGTACTTCGCGGACGAACATCGCTTCGCGGATTTCATCGTCCACGAGACCGCTCACGTCTTCCACAACTGCAAGCGGCGGACGATCGGCCTTCGCGAGACACGGAGACGCGAATGGCTACTCGAAATCGAGTTCTCGCAAGCGAGAAACGTTCGCCTACGCTTGCGAGGCGTACAGCCGGATTCTCGAGCTGGCTCGAGGCTCGGCTGAGCGGGCAGCCTTGGTCGACGAGCTCGCGGCCGGGGCCATGCCCGACGAAGAGCGAGTCGACGTCGCGGAGTACATCGAGATTCTACGGGAGGCGGTATGCGTGCGGAACGGTTGGAAATCGATCCTCGCGCGTTGCGCGCCGCGGCGGGTACGTGAACCGTGGTAGAGTCGCCAACCGGGGCGTCGAGGAAGCGCGAAAGTCGCGACAGACTCTCCGCCGCTTGGACGCCCCTCTCAGGTGGCCTCAGCCGGCCGGAAATCGGGTAGTTGTTCGGGTAGTTGTTCGGCCCTTATAAGCGTGATTACCGACTGCTACGAGGGAAGACGAGATCGCGGTGTGAAGCGCGCAAACCCGCATGGATCGCGGCTTTTAGCGCATCGTATCTCTTCCTCGACTTTCGTCGCTGGCGCCTGGATGGTCTTATGAGACCCTCGCTCTAGCCACCTGAGCTACGCCGCCGTGCTAGGGGAATCAGCGAATCCCGGCGTTTACATGAACGCCCGTGTGACGACAAGATGCGCCGGCAGGACATGCGCCAGCAGAGCACACTGGGCACCGACGCGCGAGGCAGTTGTTCGGCCGCGCGGCGAGCGGCGACACACCAAGGACACCGATCTGGTGAACGTCGGCCGGGTGCAAAAGACGACGCGCCGCATGCGATCTCGATCGCGTGGTATCCACCAAGATCCTCGACGCAGACTTCAGGTGCTGCTGCTGCCCGTGGCCTGGCTCGCGGGCTGCGATCCCAAGCCGGCCCCGCGCTTGCCGTCGCGGGCGCTCACCGACTGGAGCGGTCGAAGGGGGGCGAGCGCGGCGCGCTGAGCCGCGTCTACCAAGAAACTCCCGCGCTCGCCCTATCGCGGTTGGTATTAGGCCGCTTTACGGATTTCGACTTCATAACCGAGCTGACGGATCTGCCGGGCCAAGCGTTCGGCCTTGCGGTCGTGGTCAACGCGCAGGAGGTAGAGGGGGCCGAGGTCTCGGTAGGGGACTTGGTCTCGCAGCAGATGGTAGGCAGCGGTGAGAATCGAGGCGGCGACGGCGACCACGGCCCTTTGGGGTCCGCGGCGAGTTCTGAGCCTGAGAAACTGCCCATGGAGATAGGTGTCCTTGCTGCGCGCGGCACCCCATGCACACTGAACCAAGACCGGCTTGAGCCACGGGGCTCCGTTGCGGAGCTTACGCGACATGACCTTGCCCGCGCTCTCGTTGAGCCCCGGACACAAGCCCGCCCACGACACCAGGTGTGCGGCCGTGGCGAATCGGCTCATGTCGACGCCGATCTCCGCCACGATCACGTGAGCCGCCGTCTTGCTGACCCCGGGAATGGTTACGAGCCGCTCGACGGCGTCGCGAAACGGTGCGAGCGCAGCCTCGATCTGCGCCTCGAACTGCTCCACCGTCTTCTCCAGATGCTCCACCATCGCCAGGTGCTGCTTGAGCAGGAAGCAGTGATGGGCCGTTACCCGTCCTCGAAGTGCCTCGGTCAGCTCCTCCTGCGAAGCGGCCAGCCGCTCGCCACCCAACGCCGCCAGCCGCACGGGGTCGGTCTGTCCCTTGATGATCGCCCGCAGCATCTTGCGCCCGCTCATCCCGAGCACGTCCGACACCACCGAGGCGAGCTTCACGTTGGCGTCTTCGAGCACCTTCTGGATTCGCTGCTTGTGCTGCACGATCTCCCGCACCAATTGCCGCCGTGTCCGCGTCAGATCGCGAAGCTCCTGGATCGGCGCCGGCGGCACGAAGCTCGATCGAATCAGCCCGTGCGCCAGCAAATCGGCGATCCACGTCGCGTCGTTCACGTCGCTCTTGCGCCCCGGAACGTTGCGAATGTGCGCTGCGTTCGCCAGCACCAGCTCAAAGGCCCCTTCGGCCTCCAGCACGCGCCACACCGGCTTCCAGTACACCCCCGTCGATTCCATCCCCACATGGGTGCATCCGCATTCCTTCAGCCAGCCTGCCAGCTCCAGCAACCCCTTCGTCGTCGTCGAAAATCGACGAACCTCCCGCCGCGCTTCTGCGCCTCCCTCCACCACTCGCACGCACGCAACCACCGTCTCCTTGTGAACGTCCAGCCCCGCGCACCGCTCATGAAGCACCTGCATCGCTCGCCTCCTTCCCCACGCCGCCGGCGCGAAGCCCTCGTCGTCGAACTCTACCAATCGTGCTCTCGGACCTCGCGGTCCTTGGCTACATTCCAGGGTGCTCGCAGGGCTTCGGGTCAAACTCAGTCACGGGCTGCGAGCACCAAGGCGAAAACGACCTCTGTGCCGACAGCGTGAGACCCTTATTCTTATCACGTTTCATCCGTCAGGGTGCGCGAAGCGCGTGGCAACTCAATCCTTCGGCAACTGGCTGCGGATCGCGTTGTTCGCGGTCGCCGGGAGCTCCGGTCGCGGCGGCATCGACACCTCGGTCAATTGCAGCTTGACCGGTTGATCGTCGAGCAGCACGCGCGAGCGATCGAGAAACGCTTGGGGACCCAGCCGGTGGCCGAGGAACTCGGCGAGATCTGAGCCGAGCAGGTAGAACTTTGCGCGCTCGACTGGGCCCGCGTCGATCTCGGCGTACAGATCGGCAACCTCGTCGAAAGAGCGGTGGTTGTATTGGATCTCGATCGCCAGGCCGTCGGCGGGAGCGGTGAACGTTGGGTACTTGAGCAGGGTGTGCTCGAGGATCACGTGCCAGATGCGCTCGAGACGCTGGTTGCGCGTGAGCTGCTGGTCGTTCAGCACGATGCCGCTGGCCACCCGCAGCGCTACGTATTTGCGACCCGCCGACTGCTCGAAGCCGAGGAGCGTCGATTCGGTGTCGAGGACCGCCGCGCCCTGCAAGGAGTGAGTGAGCAACAAGCCCTGCAGCAGCGCGGTATCGCTGCCGTATGCCTGGGTGTTGTGCTTCATCAGATCGAGTACCGCGCGCCCCGCGCCCTGGGCCGGCTCGAGCGGAAGCCCGGTGGGTAGCTCGATGGTCTCGGCAGCGAAGGCCGTGCCGGCGAGCAGCAACGACGCCAACAGGGTTCGCAAGGCCATTGAAGCTAAATCGTATGCCATCACGCCCGCGGGCCCGACAAGCGCCTGCGCCTGCGCAGCTTGCGCGCGGTGGGCTGGCGCGGGAAAGTCTAGGGACGATGAACGAGACGCTGCTCGGCTCACTGGCCGATGGCATCCACCGCCGCCGCTTGCTGGCCGCGCGGGACGCGGTGCTGGTGGCGGTTTCTGGCGGCCCGGACTCGGTGGCGTTGCTTGCCGCGCTGGTCGAGATCAACCGCGGCGGCTGGCGAATCGGCGTCGGGCACGTCAATCACCGGCTGCGCGGTCGCGACTCGGAACGCGACGAGGCGCTGGTCCGCCGACTCGCCAGGCGCCTGGGGTGCGAGGTGTTCGTCGCCGCGGCGCCGATCGCTGGCCGCCAGAACCTCGAGGAGCGGGCGCGAGAGCGGCGCTACGCGGCGCTGACGGAGATCGCCCGCTGGCAGGGCTTCCGCCGCATCGCCACCGCGCACACGCTCGACGACCAGGCTGAGACCGTGCTCCACCGCTTGATCCGCGGCGCCGGCCCCGCCGGCCTCGTGGGCATCCAGGCGTGCCGTGGCGACGGAGTGATCCGCCCGCTGCTCGACGTGTCGCACGCCGAGGTATTGGCGTTCTTGAAGAGGCGGCACTTGCCGTACCGGCTTGACCGCACGAACGCGAGCCCGCGGTTCACGCGCAACCGCTTGCGCCGCCGCGTGCTACCGCTGCTCGAGCGAGAGCTGAACCCGCGGGCGAAGCAGGCGCTCGCTCGGCTGGCGGAGCTGGCCAGCGACGACGAGAGCGTGCTTGGGCGGATGGCCGAGCGGTATTCTCGCCGGGTGATCGGCGCGCGCGGTCTCGACTGCAAGGCGCTCGGGCGGATGCCCGTGGCGCTGCAGCGCCGCGTATTGCGGCGTTGGCTCGCGGAGGCGCGCGGAAACCTGCACGCGATCGAGCAGCAACACGTCGAAGCCCTGCGCGCGCTCGCCGTGGAGGGCCAAGATGGTCGGCGGCGCACGCTCCCCGCCGGAGCGGTGGTGCGCTCGGCGGGGTATCTGTGCTGGGGAGAGCGCGCGGCACCGCTCGGCGTGGAGGCTCAGACGCTGCAAGCCGGCGGCGCGCTGCAAATTCCGGGGTGGAGCCTGCGCGCTCGGTTGGCGGGGCGGCGTGTGGCTCCGAGCCGGTGGCGGGCGGTCTTCGATGTCGGCGCCGTCGGCGAGCGGAGCCTCCGCGTGCGCGGCTTTCGCAGCGGCGATCGCATTCGGCCGCTCGGCCTCGGCGGCTCGAAGAAGCTGCAGGACGTGTTCGTCGACGCCAAGATCCCGCGCGAGGAGCGTCGAGCGTGGCCGATCGTCGAGCTCGGCGGCGAAATTGCCTGGGTGCCGGGGCTCGTGCGGAGCGATCTCGCGCAGATCGAGGCGCGCAGCCGCCGCCTGCTGGTGATCGAGGCCCGCCGCCGGCCACGCGCCGAGGCCCCGCGGGCGGCATCTGCGTTGCCGCAGTAATTCCCGTGTGTTACCTTCCCGCATAGCATTTGTGGGCGGTTCGCGCGCAGAAGCGAGGCCCCTGGAGGCGATTTGAACCAAGTTTCGAGAAACGTCGCGCTTTGGCTGGTGCTCGGGTTGATGGTGCTCTTGCTCTTCAACGTGCTGAACCGCCAGGAAAGCCGCGATCCCGAGATCATCTTCAGCGAGTTCCTGAACGAGGTGGAGAAGGGAGAGGTCGCCGAGGTCACGATCCAGGGACCGAATATCCGCGGGCGCTACGCGCAGAGCGGCAAGGGCTTCAAGACCTTCTCGCCGGAAGATCCCAACCTGGTGAAGCTCTTGCGCGACAAGGGCGTGAAGATCGCCGCCAAGCCCGAGGACGGCGAGCCCTGGTACATGCTGTTCCTCATTCAGTGGGCGCCGATGCTCGCGCTGATCGCCGTGTGGATCTTCTTCATGCGGCAGATGCAAGTGGGCGGCGGTAAGGCGATGTCGTTCGGCAAGAGCCGCGCGAAGCTGCTGACCGAGAGCCAGCACAAGGTCACCTTCCAAGACGTGGCCGGCATCGACGAGGCGAAGGAAGAGCTCGAAGAGATCATCGCGTTCCTGAAGGACCCCAAGCGCTTCACCAAGCTCGGCGGACGGATCCCCAAGGGCGTGCTGCTGGTCGGGCCGCCGGGCACGGGCAAAACGCTGCTGGCGCGCGCCATCGCCGGCGAAGCGGGCGTGCCGTTCTTCTCGATTTCCGGCTCGGACTTTGTCGAGATGTTCGTCGGGGTCGGCGCCTCGCGCGTGCGCGACCTCTTCGTACAGGGCAAGAAAAGCGCTCCCTGCATCATCTTCATCGACGAGATCGACGCGGTCGGCCGCCACCGCGGCGCAGGCCTCGGCGGCGGGCACGACGAGCGCGAGCAAACGCTCAACCAGCTGCTCGTCGAGATGGACGGCTTCGAGTCGAACGAGGGCGTGATCTTGATCGCCGCTACCAACCGTCCCGACGTGCTCGACCCGGCGATCTTGCGGCCTGGCCGCTTCGACCGCCGGGTGATCGTGCCGCGCCCCGACGTCAAGGGCCGTGAGGGTATCTTCAAGGTACACATGCGCCGCGTGCCGGTCGCGCCCGACGTGGATATCTCGCTGCTCGCCCGCCAGACCCCCGGCTTCGCCGGCGCCGATCTGGAGAACCTCGTCAACGAAGCCGCGCTGCTGGCTGCCCGCAAGAACAAGGAGCGGGTGGAAATGAGCGACTTCGAGATCTCCAAGGACAAGGTGATGATGGGCAGCGAGCGGCGCAGCATGGTGTTGTCGCTCGACGAGCGGCGTAACACCGCCTACCACGAAGCAGGGCACGCGCTGGTCGCGAAGCTGATCCCGGGCACCGACCCGGTGCACAAGGTGACGATCATCCCGCGCGGCATGGCGCTCGGCCTCACCCAGCAGGTGCCGATCGACGACCGCCATACCTACACGCGCGAGTTTCTCACCAACAACCTGGCAATCCTGTTTGGCGGCCGCGTGGCCGAGGAGCTGTGCCTGCGGCACATGACGACTGGCGCGGGCAACGACCTAGAGCGCGCCACCGACCTCGCCCGCAAGATGGTGTGCGAGTGGGGAATGAGCGAGCGCCTGGGGCCGATGACGTTCGGCAAGAAGGAAGAGCAGATCTTTCTCGGCCGTGATTTCACCCAGCTCCAGGACTACTCACCGGGCACCGCCGAAGAGATCGACAAAGAGGTCCGGCGGCTGATCCAGGAATCCTACGAGCGCGCCAAGCGGCTGCTCGGCGCCAACCTCCGGGGGCTCCACCGCATGGCTGAGGTGCTGCTCGATCGCGAATCGCTCGACGGCCCCGAGATCGACGAAATCTTGAAACAGGTCGGTGCCGTCACGGACGAGCCGGGCGCCGAGGCGGTTGCTGCGGCGGCATCCTGATGGGCCGGTGGAGGCGCTGGCGACTCCGGCCCCGCTGCGATTACTTTCGGGTCGCCCGTCCCCCGGTCTGCGTCGCGTAGGTCGACGCGACGGCGTTTCCTTCGCGCGCCTGCGCCGTCCGGTGATCCTCGGCGTCCTCAACGTGACGCCGGACTCGTTCAGCGACGGCGGGCGCTTTCTCGCCGTCGCGGCCGCGGTCGAACAGGCGCGGCGGATGGCGGACGACGGCGCGGACTGGATCGACGTCGGCGGCGAATCTACCCGGCCGGGCGCCGAGCCGGTCGTCGAGTCCGAGGAGATTCGCCGCGTGCTGCCGGTCATCGAGGCGATCGCCGGCCTGCGGCCGCTGTCGATCGATACGACCAAGGCCGCCGTCGCCGCTCGCGCGCTCGATGCCGGAGCGGCGATCGTCAACGACGTGAGCGGCGCCACGGCCGATCCGTGCATGCTCGATGTGGTCGCCGAGAGGCGAGCGGCGATCATTCTCATGCACCGCAAGGGCACGTCGAAGACCATGAACCGCCTCGCCCGCTACCGCGACGTGGTCGGTGAGGTGAAGCGCTTTCTCGAGCAGCGGATCGCGGCCGCGATCCGTGCCGGCATCCCCCGGCAGGCGATCGCCGTCGATCCCGGCATCGGCTTCGCCAAGACGCTCGAGCACAACCTCGCGCTGCTCGCCCGCATCGGCGAGATCGCCGCGCTCGGCGTGCCGGTGGTGGTCGGCGTGTCGCGCAAGCGCTTTCTCGGGCGCTTGCTCGACGACCGGCCGGTCGACCGGCGCGTCGAAGGCACGATCGCCGCGGCGCTGTTGGCGGTCGCGGGCGGAGCGCGGATCGTCCGGGTCCACGACGTCGCCGCCGTCGCGGGCGCGCTGCGCGTCGCTCGCGCCATCTGGGGAGCGGCCCGGTCGTGAGCGGCATCGCCTTCCGTCTGCGATGGCAGGACGCCGTCGACATCGCGATCATCGCGTTCATCACCTACCAAGTGATCAACCTGATCCGCGGCACGCGCACCGCGCAGATGCTGATCGGGTTCCTCATCGTGCTGGCGACCTATCTCGCGTCGCAGTACTTCGAGCTGCACACGCTCAACTGGGTGCTATCGAACTTCCTGGCCTCGGTGATCTTGCTGATCGTCGTGGTTTTCCAGAACGACATCCGTCGCGCGCTGACCCAGGTGGGCGCCGGCCACTCGTTCTCCGGCGCCGAGCGGATCGCCCAGAGTCAGGTATTGGAAGAGGTGGTGCGCTCGGCCGTGCTCTTGGCGAGCAAGCGGATCGGGGCGCTCTTGGTGTTCGAGCGGGACGTGAATCTGAACGAGTACATCGAGGTCGGCACGCGCATCGAGGCGCGGGTGAGCCGCGAGATCCTGCAGGCGATCTTTCTCACCACCTCGCCGCTCCACGACGGCGCCGTCATCATCCAGCAGGGGCGGATCACCGCGGCGGGCTGCTTCCTACCGCTCACCGTCAATCCGAACGTCTCGAAGACGCTCGGCACCCGGCATCGAGCGGCCATCGGCCTCACCGAGGAGACCGACGCCGTGGTCCTGGTGGTCTCCGAGGAAGAGGGCAAGATCTCGCTCGTGCGCGAAGGCAAGATCATCCGCGACCTCGACGCCGTACCTGC
>CAVPWJ010000167.1:0-8480 GCA_963708955.1 uncultured delta proteobacterium | reverse complement strand
GACCGGCTTCTTGTAGAACATCGTGTAGAAGGAGGCGAGGCCGCTCACCCAGGCGAGCGGGAAGCCCATCAGGTCCGCGACGTACTGTTGGACCTCGGTGGACAGGTAGCCGAACTCCTTCTGCGCGAGCCACAGCACCGGCATCATGGCCGCGCGCATCACGGGATACTTCGCGACGATGCGCTCGTACTCGTCGAGCGCGGGTTTCGAGAACTGGACCGCCATCGCTCCGCCTTACCGGTCGCACTCCCCGCCGATCATGTTCACCATGCCGAAGGTGGTGACGATGTCGGCGATCATGTGTCCTTTGAGGATGTCGCCGAGCGCCGCCATGCCGAAGAAGCACGGCGGACGCACGCGCACCCGATACGGCCGGCCGCTGCCGTCGCTCACCAGGTAGAAGCCGAGCTCGCCGTTGGCGCCCTCGACCGCCTGGTAGACTTCGCCGGCCGGCAGCTTGGCGCCCTCCATCACGATCTTGAAGTGGTTCATCAGCCCCTCGATCGAGTTGTAGACGTCGCGCTTCGGCGGGAGCGTGAAGCGGCTGTCGCGCAGCATCACCGGCCCCGGCGGCATTTTTCGCAGGCATTGCTCGGCGATCCGCATCGACTGCTCGATCTCGTGAAAGCGCACCAGGAAGCGATCGTAGTTGTCGCCGCGAGTCCCAACCGGCACCTCGAAGTCCACCTGGTCGTAGAACAGGTAGGGGCATTTCTTGCGCAGATCGAAGTCGGCGCCGGTGGCGCGCAGCAGCGGCCCGGTCACTCCGTACGAGATTGCATCCTCGCGCGAGCAGATGCCGACCCCCGACATGCGGTCGACGAAGATGCGGTTTCGCGTGAGCAGCTTGTCGCAATCCTCGATCACCGCGCGAATCTTCGCGAAGCGGTCGGCGAGGACGTCGGCGAAATTCGCCGGCAGGTCGTTGGTGACGCCGCCGATCCTGCAGTAGCTGACGGTGAGGCGCGCTCCGGTCACCGTCTCGACCAGATCGTAGAGGTACTCGCGCGCCTCGTTGGTGTAGAGGCCGACCGTGAACGCGCCCACCTCCATGCCGCCCATGCCGAGACAGGTGAGGTGATCGGTGATCCGCGACACTTCCGACATCAGCATGCGGATCCACTGCGCACGCTCGGGCGCGGCGATTCCGGCGAGCTTCTCGGCCGCGAGCGCGAAGCCGACGTTGTTGATCAGCGGAGAGGCGTAGTTCAGGCGGTCGGCGTACGGAAACACCTGCGTCCAAGTGCCCTGCTCGCACATCTTCTCGAAGCCGCGGTGCAGATAGCCGATCTCGACGTCGCAATCGAGAATCGTCTCGCCGTCGAGCCGCAGGTTGAACTTGATGGTTCCGTGCGACGCCGGATGGGACGGACCCATCTGCAGCTCCATGATCTCATGGGTCGGGTCCGAAACGGTGACGTCGGCGTGGCGAGCTGGAAGCGTCATCGCAGCGTGCGGGGCGGCCAAGGATTCTCCACCGGGTCGCGCTCGGGCACCAGCGGTTGCCGGCGCGTGTGCGGGTAGTCTTTGCGCAGCGGATGCCCTTCGAATTCGGGATACATGAGGATCCGCCGCAGGTCCGGATGGCCATCGAAGCGGATGCCCAACATGTCGTACGCCTCGCGCTCGAGCCAGTTGGCGCTCTTCCACAGACCCGACAGCGACGGCAGGGAGCAGTCTTGCTCCTCGACCGGCACTTTGAGGCGCAGCCGATGGCCCTTCGACGAGGAGAGGAAGTGCATCACCACCTCGAACCGGGGCACTCGCCCAAGGTAGTCGACGGCGGTCAAATCCGCGAGAAAGTCGAACGCCAGCTCGGGGTCGTCGCGCAGCGCGTGACAGATCTCGAGAAGGCTCTCTCGCCCGACCACGATGGTCTCATCCCCCAGCCGGTCGTGCGCGTCCACGATCTCGTCCGTGAACCGCGCGCGCAGGATGTCGATCAACCGTCCCACGAGATCTCAGTCCCACTCCAGAGCGCCCTTGCGCCAAGCGTAGAGCAGCCCGATGCCGAGAACCAAGAGGAACGTCAACATCTCGACCAAGCCGAACAGGCCGAGGTCGCGAAACAGGATCGCCCACGGGTAGAGAAACACGACCTCGACGTCGAAGAGGATGAAGAGGATCGCGGTCATGTAGAACCGTACGCTGAAGCGGCCGAAGGCGTTTCCGCTCGGCGGATTGCCGCACTCGAAGGGGTCGAGCTTGACGGCGTTCGTCGCTTTGGGTCCCAGCAACGTGTTCAGCGACACCATCGCCCCGACGACGATCGCCGAGAGCGTCCAGAGGATGATGACGGAAACGTACGGACTCATGAGTAAACTCGCCACTTATGGCACAAAGAAACCGCATGTCAAAGCACCCCAGGCCGACGGAGCAGACTATTTCGAAAGGCGCTTTGACGCGGCGCCGAGCGCTCTGATAACCGCGATTTCATGAACTCCGTCGAGGCCGCCGCGCTGGCCGCGGACCTGACTCGAACCGCATGGGGCGAGCGCGGCGCGGTCGTCTCGGTCGCGCCGCTCGCCGGCGACGCCTCGTCGCGACGCTACTTCCGCGTGCGGCTGCGGAGCGATCGGCCAGCGACCGCCGTTCTCATGATCCAGTCCGGCTCCGGGCTCTCGATTTCTTCGGACGAGCTGTCGTCGATCTCGCAGCCCCCCGCGGAGATGCCGTTCCTGAACGTGCAACGCTACCTCCACGACAGCGGCCTCGCCGTTCCGGCGGTCTACGCCGCCGATTCGCAACGCGGCATCGCCCTGCTCGAAGACGTCGGCGACACCACGCTGTGGGAGGCGGTTCAGGGACGACCCGAGGAAGACGTACTCGCGCTCTTTCGCGCGGCGATCGACGAGCTCGTCGCCCTGCAGCGGGCCGGCGCCGCGCGGCCGGATCCCGGTTGCATCGCTTTCGGCCAACGCTTCGACGCGCAGCTCTTTCTCTGGGAGCTCGACCACTTCCTCGAGCATGGGTTCAGCGGGCGAGCGCTCGAGCGACGCCGCCGCGACGCGCTGCGGAGCCGCTTCGAGGCTCTCGCCGAGGAGCTGGCCCGGGAGCCTCCTGCGCTCACGCATCGCGACTACCACGGCTGGAACCTCTTCGTGCAGGACGGCAGGATTCGGGTGATCGATTTCCAGGATGCGCTGCTGGCGCCGGTCCCGTACGATCTCGCCACGCTCCTCAACGATCGCGCGACGCCCACCGTGATTCGACCCGCTCTCGAGCAGGCGCTGCTGCTGTATTTCCGCGAACGGCGCCGGGATCTCTTCGGGGAGCCGGTGGAGGAAGAGGAGTTTCGCGCCGTCTACTTCCGCTGCGTGTTCCAGAAGTCGCTGAAGATCGTCGGCCGCTTCCACTACCTCGAGGAAGTGAAGGGGAAGCAGGGCTACGTGGCGATGCTGCCCCACACCTTCGCGACGCTGCGACGCTGCTTCGAGAACCTGCCGGAGCTCGCCGATCTTCGAGCGCTGCTCGTGCCGAGCTTCCCCGATCTCGCGTGATGCGCTTCCCGCGCCACGGCATGATCCTCGCGGCGGGCCTCGGCACGCGCCTCGGGCCGCTCACCGGCGCTCGTCCCAAGGCGCTGATCGACGTCGCGGGCCGGCCGATGATCGAGTATCCGCTGCGCATGCTCGCGGCTGCCGGGGTCGAGGACGTCGTCATCAACCTGTATCACCTCGGCGAGCAGATCCGCGACACGCTCGGTGACGGCGGGCTCTACGGTGTACGCATTCGGTACTCGCCGGAGGATCCGATCCTCGATACGGGCGGCGGCGTCGCGCGCGCGCGCGCCCTGCTCGGCGACGAGCCGTTCGCGCTCGCCAACTGCGACGCACTGCTCGACGTCGACCTCGACGAGGTGTGGAAGCTCCACTGCGAGCGCCGCGCGCTGGCGACGCTCGTCGTGCGCGCCGACCCACGCGCGGCGAGCTACGGACTGCTCGAGCTCGACGAGACGGGTCTCGTGCGCCGCTTCCTCGGACGACCTGCCCGTGTCGGAGGAGCGCTCGCCCCGCGTATGTTCTGCGGCGTGCACGTGATCTCTCCCGAGATCTTCGCGCACATGCCTTCGGCGGGAAGCTTCAGCATCACGCGCGCGGTCTATCTGCCGCTGGTGGAGGCCGGCGCTCGCCTCTACGGCTTCGATCACGGCGGCTACTGGCGCGACCTCGGCACCGCCGACAGCCTCGCCGCGGCGCGCCTGGACGTCGCCGGCGAGCGCTTCGTCCCGGCCTATCTGACGCGACGTTGACACGGCCGGCCGGCAAATGATTTCAGTGAGTTGCTGGAGATGAGGCTCTACGTGGTGCAACGCGCCCAGATCTGGCGTGCTCCGAGAGAAGACGGGTGTTGAAGGGCCCGAATGGGTATCACCATCATCCAGAAGAGCGACCTGTCGCTCCGTAAGCCGAACGCCAAGGTCGCCTTGGTGCTGGCCGGCGGCGCGGTGACGGGCGGCGCCTTCAAGGTCGGCGGCCTCAAAGCGCTCGACGACCTGCTCGTCAACCGCAAGACCACCGACTTCGACGTCTACGTCGGGCTTTCCGCGGGTGCGTTTCTGGCGGCCCCGCTCGCGGCGGGTATCTCTCCCGCAGAGATGATCCGCAGCCTGGGGGGCGCTTCGGAGAAGTTCTCGACGTTCCACGCCGGCGACTTCTACAATCCGAACTTTCGCGAGTTCTTCAACAAACCGATTCGCTATCTCGTCGATCTGGCGATGTTCGTGCCGGGATCGATCCTCGATTTCGTGGCGGCCAGTCCCAAGCTCGCCGAGGACTTGCGCAACCCGCTGTCGAGCTATGTTCGACGGCCGACGCTCTCCACTCTGAGCCAGCTATTTTTGCCAGTCTTGGACGCCCTGCTCGCCACGCGCGAATTTCCGTTCCCGCTCGACTACCTGCCCTCGGGAATCTTCGACAACTCCCCGCTCGAGCGGTATCTGCGCGAGAACATCAAGCGCAACGAGATGTCGAACGACTTCAAGGTGCTCTATCGGGCGCGGCGCAAGGAATTGTTCATCGTGGCGATGAACCTCGACACCGCGGAACGGGTCGTGTTCGGCCACAACGAGAACAGCTCGGCGACGATCTCGGAGGCGGTGCAGGCGTCGACGGCGTTGCCCGGGTTCTACAAACCCGCTCGCATCCGCGGCGTCGACTACGTGGACGGCGGCGTGCGGCGCACCGCCAACATCGACGTGGCCATCGAGCACGGGGCGCAGCTCGTGCTCTGCTACAACCCGTTCCGGCCGATCTACAATCGCGTGATCCCGCGTCCCACCGCGGACGGTCGCTTCGCCTTCGACGGCGCCCCGCTGTCCTCGCACGGCCTGCTCGTGGTCCTCAATCAGGTTTTCCGCACGTTGCTGCACTCCCGCCTTCAATACGGTCTGCGGGAGTTCCAGGAGGATCCGGGCTTCCGCGGCGACGTCATCATCATCGAGCCGCAGGAGAGCGACGTCTCCTTCTTTCGCATGAACCCGCTCGCGTTCTGGGAGCGCCGGCTGGCGGCCGAGCACGGTTACGTATCGGTCACCCAATCGATCGAGCGCCAGTTCGAGCGCGTGCGCCAGATCCTCGAAAGCTACGGGGTTCAGATCACGCGGCGCGAGGCCCGTGAGCGACTCGAACAGATGAAGGCTCCGAAGGTGAAGGAGTCGCGCTCGAACTTTCTCTTCGAAGACGTGCCGCGGAAGAACGTCACCGTGGCCTGAGGGGTCCCGCCCTCGGGCTCGGCGCCCGCTCGCCGCCCGTGATTGTTCGGTCCAGCCCCGCGTGTTAGCGTTTGTCGTCGATATGTCGCAGACGGCGCGAAACCAGAGGACGACCGAGATCGACGTCGACGAGGTCAACGCCCGACTCGACGGTCGCCCTCCGCAAGAAATCCTCCGCTGGGCGGTCGAGTCCTTCGCAACCGACGTCATTCTCACCTGCTCGTTCCAGCACGACGGCGTCGCGCTTGCGCACATGCTGACGGCCATCGCCCCCGCCGTGCCGATCGTCTTCCTCGACACCGGCTTTCACTTTCCCGAGACGCTGGCCTATCGCGACGAGATCGTTCGGCGCTTTCATCTCAACGTGCGAAACGTCCCGCCGTCGATGCCGCGCGAGAAATTCGCGCGCATGCACGGTCTCGACCTCTACCGGCGAAATCCCGATCTCTGCTGCCAGATCAACAAGGTCGAGCCGCTACGACGCGCGCTCGAAGGGGTGCGCTGTTGGATCAACGGCCGGCGCCGCGATCAGACGTCGCTCCGGCGCGGTCTTTCGCCGGTCGAGCGTTACGAGGGGGGAATCTACAAGGTGAACCCGATGGTCGGGTGGAGCGCCGCCGATACGTACCGCTACCTGCAGGCGCACTCGATTCCCGAGCATCCGCTGTTCGACAAGGGCTATGCCTCGATCGGATGCGCGCCCTGCACACGGCCAATCCTCGCCGGCGAGGACGAGCGAGCCGGGCGATGGTCCGACACCGCCAAGGTGGAGTGCGGCATCCACACGTTCCTCAAGCCGACCGACAGCGATTCCTGATTGGCGCAGCGCCCTGATCGCGCCGCAAAGAAAAAGGCCCTGGGGCGAATTCGCTCGAGGGCCTTTTTCTTCCTGCCTGGAAAGAGGGAGTTAAGCTTCTAGTTCCAGCCTCGGAAACTCGTACGACTTCGCTACTTCTTCTTCTTGGCCTTTTTCTTCACGGGAGCCTTTTTCTTGGCCTTGCTCTTCTTAGCCGGCTTCTTTGCCTTTTTCTTCGCTGCCATTTCTACCTCCTCGTAGCTTGGTCCACCCAACAAACCCCTCTCTCACAGGCAAGCCCCGCCACCACTCCACACATGCGCGAATATACCGACGTCACCTTTCTGTGTCAATGAAGAAATACCATTTTGGAAAAATATTTCTATTTTTTTGCCATTCAATCCAAATAGCTTCATAGACCTAAAATGTCGTTCACACACCGCCGGCGCCATGAGTAGCAGGCCGTTTTACCTGCCGTTCGGAGCATTCCCAGCGAGCGAAAGTAGAGCAAAACACACTCCGCTCAGTGCGCGGCGAGGGCCTTGCGCCCAGCAAAGCGAGCGCGGCGCCCGAGCTCCTCCTCAATACGCAGGAGCTGATTGTACTTCGCCGTTCTTTCGCCTCGGCACGCGCTGCCCGTCTTGATCTGTCCAGCTCGGGTGGCGACGGCGAAATCCGCGATCGTCGCATCTTCCGTCTCGCCCGAACGGTGCGAGATGACTGCCGTATAACCCGCGTCCTGAGCGGTCCGCACGGCTGCCAGCGTCTCGCTGAGCGTGCCAATCTGATTGAGCTTGACGAGGATCGAGTTCGCTACCCCACCGGCGATGCCGCGTCGCAAGCGCTCGGGGTTGGTGACGAAGAGATCGTCGCCGACGAGCTGCACCTTGCCGCCGAGCGCTTGCGTCAGCTCGCGCCATCCGTCCCAGTCGTCTTCGCCGAGCCCATCCTCGATCGACACGATCGGGTAGCGCTCGACCCAGGACCGATAGAACGCAACCATCTCCGTGGCGCTCTTCCGCGATCCATCCGACTTGCGGAAAACGTACGTGCTTCCTTCGAGCATCTCACTGGCGGCGGCGTCGAGCGCGAGAAAGACGTCCTTGCCGGCCTGGTATCCCGCGCAATCGATCGCTTCGAGGATGATCTCGAAGGCTTCCTCGTTGGACCGCAGGTTCGGGGCGAAACCGCCCTCGTCCCCGACCGCGGTCACGTAACCTCGGCTCTTCAGCGTGGCGCGCAGCGAATGAAAGATCTCGACTCCGCAACGCAGCGCTTCGGCGAAGCTGCGGGCACGCACCGGCGCGACCATGAATTCCTGGAAGTCGACGTTGTTGTCGGCATGGGCGCCGCCGTTCAAGATGTTCATCAACGGAACGGGGAGGAGCTGCGCCTTCGGGCCGCCGAGGTAGCGGTAGAGCGGCTGCCCCAGCGCGTCGGCCGCGGCCTTGGCGACCGCCAACGAGACGCCGAGAATCGCGTTGGCGCCGAGACGAGACTTGTTGGGCGTGCCGTCGAGATCGATCAGCCGCCGATCGATCTCCATCTGCTTGCGGGCGTCCGCACCGCGCAGGGCTCGCGCGATCCGCCGGTTGACGTTGTCGACCGCGCAGCGCACGCCTTTCCCGCCGTAACGGTTCTGCTGGCCGTCGCGCAGCTCGTTGGCTTCGTGCTCCCCCGTGGACGCACCGGAGGGGACGGCGGCTCGACCGTGCCCGCCGCTGACGAACACATCGACCTCTACCGTCGGGTTGCCACGCGAGTCCAGCACCTCGCGTGCGACGATCCGCTGGATTTTCACCGCTCGCTCACTCCCGTGTCGTTTGTCGAGGTGCCGGTTGCTCCCCTCGCGCGCTTGCGAGTACACTTTTCTCCAACGTGACACCAGAGATTCTGCGCCGTCCGGCGATTGGATTGGCCGCCGGTCTGCTCGCGGTTCTGCTCGGCTCGTGCATCAGCAATTGGTGATGG
>CAVPWJ010000166.1:0-27192 GCA_963708955.1 uncultured delta proteobacterium | reverse complement strand
TCTCCTCGGCCCGTGCACTGCTGCAGTGCCGCCCACGGCCAAGCGGGGCCGGACGCCGACCCCGTGGGCGCTCGCCGAGCCGCCCGAGATTCCCGAGCCCGACCCGCAGACGCGGCGGCGGCTCTTCGGCGACGCGCGCCTCGCTCTACTCTATTCGGGCAACCTCGGACGCGCCCATTCCTTCGAGCCGTTCCTCGAGCTGGCCCGAGCGCTCGAATCCGACGGCGTCCATTTCGCGTTCGCCGTCCGCGGCGAGCGCGTCGCGGAGCTCGAGCGCGCCCTTCGCTCGGGTCCGGCGAACGTATCGCTCGCACCGTTCGCCCGCGAAGAAGATCTCGCCCGTCACCTCGCCGCCGCCGACGTCCACCTCGCGAGCCTTCGCCCCGAGTGGAGCGGCCTCGTCGTGCCGTCGAAGTTTTTCGGATCGCTCGCCATGGGGCGGCCAGTGCTCTTCGCGGGCTCTCGAAGCTCCGCCATCGCGCGCTGGATCGAGGAGCACCAGGCAGGGTGGATCGCCGACGGAGCAAGCCGCCCGGAGCTCCTTCGCGTTCTCGGAGAACTCGCGAGATCGCCGGCGCGCGTCGCCGAGATCCGCCGCCGGTGCAAGGACACCTACCGCCGCCACTTCGCGCGCAACGCCGTCGCCTCTGCCTGGGAGCGCGAGCTCCGCTCGCTGCTCGTCGATCCTGCGAGGACCGTCAACGCCACACGGGATGGTGCCGTCGCCGGGGGATGAAACATTCGAAGAACAGTAGCTGCCGGGGCCGTTGCCCTGCCGATTTCAGGCGGACCATAATGACCCCACGATGGCCGACGCAACTACGACACGCCGGGCACCGATCGTCTCCGACCCCGCGGGCCACGACGGGAAAACCCGTGATCGCAGACACCCGGATCACAGTGGAGCTCTCCTCGACAAACTCGCCGCGGGAGAGAGCGTGGCGCAGATCGTCGAGGCCCATCCGAGGCTCTCTCGCAAGGCGATCCAAACGGTCACCAGGTCTTTTGCATCGCAGCGGTCATAATACCTATGCGGTTGTGGATCTCGTAAAACTGTAAAATGCGTGTCTCGCAGAGACAAGGATTTCGGGGGACTCGTGTAGCGCGTTGGCTTTCTCATTGAAGTACGTTCTCATGGCTTCCGCGTCTCCCACCAGTCAAAATACGCCGCTGACGTACCGCCATGGCATACTCTTAAAATGACAAGCGATGATTTGGCTGAATATTTCAATGGCAACAAGCTGTTCGGTGATGATCTCTCGCCGGATGAGATCCGTGCCTGGTACGACGATGAAAAGGAGGCGTACGCCGACCTCGGGGCGGTCGTGATCGCCCGCCCCGAGGTCGGCGTACGCCTCCTTTTCATCGTCGTACCAGGCACGGATCTCATCCGGCGAGAGATCATCACCGAACAGCTTGTTGCCATTGAAATATTCAGCCAAATCATCGCTTGTCATTTTAAGAGTATGCCATGGCGGATCGTCACGGCGTATTTTGACTGGTGGGAGACGCGGAAGCCATGAGAACGTACTTCGATGAGAAAGCCAACGCGCTCTACACGAGGTCCCCGAAATCCTTGTCTGCGGTCAGAAGACGCGCGTTTTGCCGGTTTGCGGAGTCGAGCACCGCATCGTCTGTTGTGGCACCCGGCACGCTCTCTGCGATGCAAAAGACCTGGTGACCGTTTGGATCGCCTTGCGAGTGAGTCTCGGATGGGCTTCGACGATCTGCGCCACGCTCTCTCCCGCGGCGAGTTTATCGAGGAGGCTCCACTGTGATCCGGGTGCCTGCGATCACGGGTTTTCCCATCATGACCGCGGGGTCGGAGACGATCGTCGGCGTATCCGCGCGTCTCGTGGCCATCGTGGGGTCATCATGGTCCGCCTGAATCGGCAAGGGCAACTGCCCCGGCAGGCTACGCTTCGAATGTTTCATCCCCCGGCGACGGCACCATCCCGTGTGGCGTTGACGGTCCTCGCAGGATCGACGAGCAGCGAGCGGAGCTCGCGCTCCCAGGCAGAGGCGACGGCGTTGCGCGCGAAGTGGCGGCGGTAGGTGTCCTTGCACCGGTGGCGGATCTCGGCGACGCGCGCCGGCGATCTCGCGAGCTCTGCGAGAGCGCGAAGGAGCTCCGGGCGGCTCGCCTCGTCGGCGATCCACCCTGCGCGGTGCTCCTCGATCCAGCGCGCGATGGCGGAGCTTCGGGCGCCCGCGAAGAGCACTGGCCGCCCCATGGCGAGCGATCCGAAGAACTTCGACGGCACGACGAGGCCGCTCCACTCGGGGCGAAGGCTCGCGAGGTGGACGTCGGCGGCGGCGAGGTGACGGGCGAGATCTTCTTCGCGGGCGAACGGTGCGAGCGATACGTTCGCCGGACCCGAGCGAAGGGCGCGCTCGAGCTCCGCGACGCGCTCGCCGCGGACGGCGAACGCGAAATGGACGCCATCGGATTCGAGCGCGCGGGCCAGCTCGAGAAACGGCTCGAAGGAATGGGCGCGTCCGAGGTTGCCCGAATAGAGGAGGGCGAGGCGCGCGTCGCCGAAGAGCCGCCGCCGCGTCTGCGGGTCGGGCTCGGGAATCTCGGGCGGCTCGACGAGCGCCCACGGGGTCAGCGTGGCCCGCTTGGCCGTGGGCCGGTAGCGATCGAGGCGCTGCCGCATGCACGGGCCGATGTCGGCGATGAGGTCGCAGGAGCCGTAGGCACGTCTCAGGACTGCGCGGAGCATGCGCGCCAGGGTTGACCGTTCGCGCAGGCGCCCGTCGGCGATGGCGGCCTCGGGGTAGAGATCGAAGGCCCAGTGAGCGATGCGGACCCGCGGGCGCATGCGCTTCCAGGCCCAGGCGGTGAGGACGCTCAGGATCGGGTCGGTGCCGACGATGACGACGTCGGGGTGGAGATCCCTTCGTAGCGCGAGAAGGCTCCAGCGCGCGATCATCCAGGCGGCGTTCGCGATACGGCCGAGCGCCCCGGACTGCGAGAGGGGCGGTCGCCAGATGCGGCGCACGGCGACGGATCCGATCCGTTCCCTTCGTGGATAGGCGATTCGGGGATCGCGACGATTTCGGTTCGACGGTGCGGCGGTCACGTCCCACCCGGCCGCCGCGAGGTCCTCGGCGAGCATCGCGAACAGCCGCGAGCTCACCTCATCGTCGGGTGCGAAGAAGTGGTAGAGCAGCAGCGCGCGTGGGCTCGTCGCCATGTCGGCGTGTCTTCTTGCGTAAAGCGGCTGCGGATGAAAGACGCGGCGGTAGCTTCGGCCTGAAGTGTTTCTTGAAAGAGGGGAGCGACGATCATGAAGATCGACATCACGAGCCGGGTGCTCGTCACCGGCGGGCGCGGCTTTCTCGGTAGTCACGTGGTCGAGGAGCTTCGCCGTCGCGGCTACCGCGACGTATTCGCGCCGGGCTCGCGGGAGTACGACCTCACGAAGACGGACGCGGCCGTGCGCATCGTCGGCGACACGCGCCCCGACGTGATCATCCACTTAGCGGCGGTCGTCGGCGGGATCGGTGCGAATCGCGAGAACCCGGGGCGGTTCTTCTACGAGAACCTGATGATGGGCGCCGAGCTGATGGAACAGGCGCGGCTCCATGGCGTGGGCAAGTTCGTCGCGGTGGGGACGGTGTGCGCGTACCCCAAATTCACGCCGGTGCCGTTCAAGGAAGACGATCTGTGGAACGGCTACCCCGAGGAGACGAACGCGCCGTACGGGCTGGCGAAGAAGATGCTTCTCGTCCAGGGCCAGGCGTACCGGCAGCAGTACGGGTTCAACTCGATCTACCTGCTTCCGGTGAACCTCTACGGGCCGCGCGATTCGTTCGATCCGGCGAAGTCGCACGTGATTCCGGCGCTGATCAAGAAGTGCGTCGACGCGATCGAGGCGGGAGCGGACGCGATCGAGGTGTGGGGCACGGGGTCGGCGAGCCGCGAGTTTCTCTACGTCGAGGACTGCGCGCGGGCGATCGTGCTCGCGATGGAGAGGTACGAGAAACCCGACCCTGTGAACGTCGGTGCCGGGCGAGAGATCAAGGTGAAAGACCTCGTCGAGCTGATCGCTCGGCTGACGGGCTTCGCGGGGAAGATCGTCTGGGACGCGACGAAGCCCGACGGGCAGCCGCGGCGGTGCCTCGACGTATCGCGGGCGGAGCGGGAGCTCGGGTTCCGGGCGACGACGGATTTCGTCGAGGGCCTGCGGAAGACGATCGAGTGGTACCGCGAGCAGCGGGCGGCGGGGTGACGTGAAGCTGCCGAGGAGCGAGAGACAGGATTTTCGGCCCCCGCTACGAAGTCGATGGTCCACTCGACACACCGGACGGCCGCAGACCTCGGGTGCGAACGGTACGGCAGCTTGACCGGCGTGTGCACCGTTGGAGGATTCGATGGCCTCTGGTAGGGTCGGACGGTGAAAGCTACGGCCTACTTCGAGGCGATCCGGAAGCGCCCCGATCGGGCCTTGATCCGAGACGAGTGGATAGAACGAGCCATGCGGGAGCCGCTTCGTGAACACATCCAGCCCGACGGTCGGATCCGGCGGTGGGCTCGAGTGGCCGAGATGGAGGGTCGCTATCTTCGCGTGATTCTTCTGCCCGACGGGGAGACGGTTCACAACGCGTTCTTCGATCGCGGATTCGAGCCATGAAGATCCGATACTACGCCGACTCCGATACCCTCTATATCGAGCTCCGGGATGTTCCGGTCGGTGAGACGCGGGACTTGGATGAGAACACGGTGCTCGACCTGGATGCCCGGGGGGATGTCTGCGCGATCACGGTGGAGCACGCCTCTCAACGCGCAGGGATTCCACAGTTCTCCTATGAGCAGGTGCTGGGACTAAGCCGCGAGCCATCCTGACTCGGGCGCGGCAGCTGCGTGGGACGTTTCACGGTTTGTCCGGTTTCGAAGCGCTCGGGGGTGAAAGGGAGGTCGGATATGCCGAGCTCACGCCGGTGCCGTTCCAGGAAGACGATCTCTGGAACGGCTACCCCGGGAAGACGACCGCGCCGTACGGGCTGGCGAAGAAGATGCTTCTCGTCCAGGGGCAGGCGTAACGAAGCCCGACGGGCAGCCGCGGCGGTGTCTCGACGTATCGCGGGCGGAGCGGGATCTCGGGTTCCGGGCGACGACGGACTTCGTCGAGGGGCTGCGGAAGACGATCGAGTGGTACCGCGAACAGCGGGCGGCGGGGTGAGTCTGTTGTCATAAAAATTCAGGGGATAGATCGACGAGCGATGTATCCCCTGGGGGAAGTGCGTCCCCGGTTGTCCCCGGCATCAAGACCGCCTCCGCAACGAGGTATGATCGGTAGTCCCTGCTGTGAATCCGCGGTAGAGAAGACCTCGTGGATCGTCATGAAAAACTCCTTCTTCAGATCCTTCGCGGCGATGTAGAAGAGAAGATCAACCTGCAGCGCGATGGTCCCATGGCAAAGGTGTACCAGGTGCGCCAGGTTCGAGTGGTAATCCTGAAGTATCGCCTTGGGGGAAATCCGAAGTGAGGCACAAATACGAAGTGGTGGTCTATTGGAGCGACGAGGATCAAGTCTTCGTCGCGGAGGTTCCCGAGCTTGCGGGATGTATGGCCCACGGACAGTCTCCAGCATCGGCGCTAAAGAACGCGCAGGAGGCCATCCAGCTTTGGCTCGATGTTGCTTCGAAGCATGGTGATCCGATCCCGGCACCAAAGGGCCGCCGGCTGATGTTCGCCTGAGAGCCGAAGCCGCCTCGTACTGTATCCGATGCCGAGCACCGACCCCTTTCGTGAAGAAGTCTTGGCTCGATGGACGCGGGCATGAGCGACTCTTTCGAAGTAGCCTTCGGTTGGCTCACCCGAGACCAGGGCGATGCAGCGGAGCGTGCCACGTTTGCGGGTCAATCGAAAGGTGTGCGAGCGACGAAGCCTGAATCGGAAACCAGATCCATGACCCCGCGCGCGATCACCGCATTCCCGGCCGGCGTTGGGTGCACACCATCGCGGAAGAGCAGCGGCGTCGCGTCTCCGCGGCTGGCGGCGCGAAAGTCGTCAAGGAGCTATCGATACGGCACTTCTGTGGCTCCCAATCGCTCCCGCAGTCGTCGCTCCGCGTCCGTCACCCTTTCGGAGAGAGCACACGCGAACGGGAGCGTGTCGTCGATTGCGTATCTGGCAGGGGGAGACACGGCGTACCCGAAGGAGCGGGTGGAGGTGCTCGGCTAGAAGTCCGCCTCGGCGCGTTTCGGAATCCGGTTTTGACTCGAGCCGACGCGGCTGGGTAGGGTTCCCTGTATGACACAAGCGCGGTTCACCGCGGTCTTCGAGCGACAAGGGCGTTGGTACGTCGGCTACGTTCCCGAGGTGCCTGGCGTGCACGCGCAAGAGCGCACCCTGGCTGCGGCTAGACGGAGTCTCGCCTCGGCCTTGACCGAGCTGGCGCGGCTCGAGCCTTCGGCGTTGCGCGGAAGGAATCGCAGGGTCGAGCAGATCGAGGTGCAGCTGAGCCTGTGAAGCGGCGCGCCCCTGCGCCGCGGACCTACGAGCCCGCCCGCCGCTGGGTCGAGGCCGGGGAGAGGGTGACGGTCGTCACCGGCGCCCTGACGTGGTGGTCGCGACCTCGCCGCAGTTCTTCGCCGCGATCGCGGGCTGGGTGGTCGCGACGTCGAGAGGCGTTCCGTTCGTCCTCGAGATCCGCGATCTGTGGCCCGCGTCGATCCGTGCCGTCGGCGCCATGCGCGAGGGGCGCGTGCTCCGGGCGCTCGAACGGCTCGAGCTCTTCCTCTACCGAAGGGCGGCGCGGATCGTGACGGTGACGCACGCATTTCGCCGCGACATGACCGCGCGAGGCATCGACCCCGGAAAGATCGAGGTCGTGCCGAACGGCGTCGACGCGGAGCTCTTCTCGCCGCGGCCGCGGGACGAGGCGCTCGCGCGGGAGCTCTGCGTCGCCGGCCGTTTCGTCGTCACGTACGTCGGCACGCACGGCATGGCGCACGGGCTCGCGATGCTGCTCGAGGCCGCCGCGTTGCTCGAGAACGAGCGAGTCGTCTTCGTCCTCGTCGGCAGCGGCGCCGAGAAGGCTCGGCTCGTGGAGAGAGCGCGCGCGATGAAGCTCCCGAACGTGGTGTTCGTCGATCCCCGCCCTCGAGCCGAGATGCCGCGTTTCTGGTCGATCTCGGATGCCACCGTGGTCCCTCTCCGCCGCGACCCCGTTTTCCTGACGACCGTGCCGTCGAAGATTTTCGAGGCGATGGCCTGCGGCGTACCGATCCTCCTCGGCGTCGAGGGAGAGGCGAAGGAGGTCGTGGACGCTGCGGGGTGCGGCATCGCCTTTCCGCCCGAGGACGCGCGGGCGCTCGCACGAGCCGTAAAGCGCCTGGTCGACGAGCCGGGCCTGCGCGAGCGACTGCGGAAGAACGCTCTCGCCGCGGCGCCGCGCCATTCGCGGTCGGCATCGGCCGGTCGGATGCTCGCGCTGCTTCGTGAGGCTCGCGGGCGGCCGGCGGAGGATCGGGTCGACGCGGCGAAGAAGTCCGGGGTCACGCGTTGACGAGCTCGCTCGCGGTACGCATCGACCATCTTCGGCGAGCCGTCGGCGCATACGTCCTCGGCCGGCGGAGCGCGCTCGACTTCTGGCACGAGACGCCGGCGGCGGATCGGAGCGCGCTCGCCGCCATTCCCGATGGCGAGACGCTTCGCTACTACATGACGTTCGCGGACAAGAGCCGCTACCGCGGTCCCTTCGACGCGAATGGCGTCCCGCTCCTCGACTATCGCGCGACAGTTGGGCTCCAGTACAACCCGATCGCCGTCGCGCAATTCGCGCTCGCGTGGATGAACCGCGAGCTCGCCGGCGAGGGGGCGGCGCGCGCCCGCTGGCAACCGTCGGTCGATTGGCTCCGCGAGGGGCTCGTCGAGAACGACCGCGGGGTTCCGGTCTGGCTCCACCACTTCGACTGGCCTTACCGGGAGACGCTCCGAAGCCCGTGGTTCTCGGGGCTCGCGCAGGGCCAGGGCGTATCGGTGCTGCTCCGCGCCTGGCGCCTTTCGGGCGATGAAACCTACCGCGAGGCGGCGGAACGAGCCTTCCTCTCGTTTCGGCGGAGCGTCGGCGAGGGGGGCGTCGTGTACCTGGACGAGCGCGGCGATCCGTGGATCGAGGAGTACCGGGTCGATCCCCCGAGCCACATCCTGAACGGCTTTCTCTGGGCCCTCTGGGGCGTGTGGGACATGGCGCGGATCGGCGGCTCCGAAGAGGCGGCGGCGCTCTTCGGAGCTTGCACGCGTACGCTCGTCCGGAATCTCGACCGCTACGACACGGGCTACTGGTCGCTCTACGAGCTCGGCGGCACGCGCCTGCCGATGCTCGCGAGCCCGTTCTATCACGCGCTTCACCTCGTCCAGCTCGAGGTGACCGCGCGGATCACGGGCGAGGCGGTCTTCGCGAAGGTCGCCGAGCGGTGGCGGGGTTATGCGGCCCGCAGAGTGAACCGGGCGCGCGCACTGGCCCTGAAGAGCGTCTTCAAGCTCCTCTACTACTGATCGGGCTTCCTCATGTGCGTCCACTCGATCTTCCTCGTCGCCGGTGCTCGCCCGAACTTCATGAAGATCGGCCCACTCCACGCCGCGCTGTCGAGGATTCCCCGCTTCCGCGTGTCGATCGTGCACACGGGCCAGCACTACGATCCCGAGCTGTCGGACGTCTTCTTCGAGGAGCTCGGCATACCCCGCCCAGCGTTCTTCCTGGACGTCGGCTCGGCGACGCAGGGCGCGCAGACGGGGCGGATTCTCGAGCGATTCGAGCAGGTGCTCCTCGCCGAAGAGCCGGCGCTCGTCATCGTCGCCGGTGATGTGAACTCGACGATCGCCTGTGGCCTCGCGGCGGCGAAGGCCGTCTATCGTTCGGGAGAGCGGCCGAAGCTCGCGCACGTCGAGGCCGGCCTTCGGAGCTTCGACCGGACGATGCCCGAGGAGGTGAACCGGGTATTGACCGACGCGATCTCGGATTTCCTCTTCACGAGCGAGCCGAGCGCTCGGGAGAACCTGCTTCGCGAGGGCATTCCCGAGGAGAAGATTTTCTTCGTCGGGAACGTGATGATCGATTCCCTCCGGCGCTTCGTGGACGAAGCGCGGCTGAAGCAGGCATGGAGGCAGTTCGATCTCGAGCCGAAGCGGTACGCGGTCGCGACGCTGCACCGCGCGGGCAACGTCGACGACGACGCCGTGCTCGCCCGGCTCTTCGCCGCGTTTGAGCGAATCGCCGCGAAACGTCCGATCCTCTTCCCCGTACACCCACGTACCGCCGCGCGCTTGGAAAGGCTCGGCCTCCGCGGGAGCGAGTCCCTGAAGCTCGTTTCTCCGCTCGGCTATCTCGACTTTCTGAGCCTCGTCGCGGGCGCGGACTTCGTCCTGACGGATTCCGGAGGGATCCAGGAGGAGAGCCTCGTCCTCGACGTCCCGTGCCTCACGCTCCGCGAGAATACGGAGCGGCCGATCACGCTCGCGCAAGGGACGAACGAGCTCGTCGGGCGCGATCCCGAGCGGATTCTCGCCGCGGTCGTTCGGATCCTTTCGGGCAGTCGGCGGGCGGCGATCGTTCCGGAGCTCTGGGACGGGAAGGCGGCTGAGCGGATCGCGGCGGTGCTGGACGAGCGGTTGCGCGGGTCTGAGCCCGGGCAGAGTCGATCCGAGGACAGATGATCCGTCGGCGCCGGGGAAACTCGAGGATGCGTTCGTATCGGCACTGGACTCCACGTTACCTTCGAGATCGGTTCGGCGTGATGCTCTTTCAGCGGCGGCATCCGGATGCTCCAGGGCTGAGCCCGGAGGCGGTCTCGCTGCTTTCGACTTTGCTCGAGCCGACTCACGCCGGTCTCGAGTGGGGCTCCGGGCGGAGCACGATCTGGTTTGCAAGGCGGGTCGCGGAGCTCGTGAGTGTCGAACACGATCCGTAATGGGCGCGCCGCGTGGAGACGACGTTGAGGCAAGCGGGCTTGCGCGAGAGGGTCGAATATCACGTGCTCAAGGACGGGCGGGACGAAAGTCCAGCCTCCCGATACGTCCGGGTTGCGGCGGGTTTACCTTCCGACAGCCTGGATTTCACGCCGCTGGTGATCCGGCTGGCGTACCGCGTGCGGGCGTTGGATCTGCCTGGGCCGCGTCGGATCCACGCGGAGCCGACGCCCCGGTTCGGCGGGATCGCGCTCTATGGCGCGGGCCTCGTCGTCGCCCTCGCCGGCGGGGCGCTCGCCGAGGCGGGCGGAATGTGGGTCATCGGCGGTTGGAGGGGCCGATCGCCCGCGTCGCGCTCGGCGCGACGCTCGTGACGTTGATCGGCGCGATCGACGACCTTCGCTCGCAGCGCCCGCTGGGGAAGCTCGCGATCCAGATCGCTGCGGCGCTCGTCGTGATCGCTGGCGGGACGGTGATCGACGCGGTCGGGCGGTTCACGTCGGTGCGCTCGGGATCCCGCTCACGATCCTCTGGGTCGTCGGTATCACCAACGCGTTCAACCTGATCGACGGCCTCGCGGCGGGAGTCGCGTTGATCGTCTCGGTCACGATCTTCACGACGTCTCTGATGGCGAATCAGATCGTGCCGGCGCTCCTTCTCGCCTGCCTCGCCGGGGCGCTCATCGGCTTCCTCCGCTTCAACTTCCACCCGGCGAGGATCTTCCTCGGCGATTCGGGGAGCCTGCTGATCGGCTTCCTGATCGCCGTGGTGTCGATCGAGGCCTCGAACAAGCTCTCGACGGCGGTGGCGCTGTCGGCTCCGATCCTGGCCCTGGGGTTGCCGATCCTGGACACGGGCGTCGCGGTCGTCCGACGCGCCGCCGCTGCGGTGGGGGTGCGCCGGCTCGCCACGGGCGAGGGGTATGAGTACGCGAGGTGCGGGGGAGGGTCTCTCTTCGAGCCGGATCGCCGCCACCTTCACCATCGGCTCCTCGATCTCGGCTTCTCTCACTCTCGCACGGTGCTCGTGCTCTACGGAGTGAGCCTCGCGCTCGTGGTGCTGCGAGAGCCCGATCAGGGCTTCATCCTCGGCGCCTTCGTGCTCGCCTCGATGATGGGGATCCGGCGCCTCGGCTACGGCGAGATCGAGGTCGTCCGCGGCGGCAAGCTGCTGCCGATCTTCGATCTGCCGCTCGCGAACCGGCGGATCTTTCACGTCCTCGTCGATCTCGTCTTCGTCTTCGCGTCGCTTCTCGGGGCGCTCTGGATCGCGAACGAGGCGGCGTGGGAGAGCTCGCTTCGCGATCGGTTCGTCGACGCGATTCCGGGTGTCGCGTTCGCGCAGATCGCGGCCTTCACGGTGAGCGGGCTCTATCGGCGATCGTTTCGCTATTCGGGGGTGGGAGACGTCGTGCCTCTCGCCCGAGCCCTCCTCCTCGCCGGCGTTGCGGGGTGGCTGGCTCGCTTCGTGGCACGTGGGTTCGTTCCGCCGAGCATCGCGGTGACGGTGCTCGACGGGTTCCTCCTCGCCTCGCTCGCCGAGCGTGCGGCCGCGGCGGGGGTTCCGCTCCGGCGCTTCGTGACGGGATGGGAAGACGTCCTTCCGCCGGCCCCGGGGGGCGGCGGGCGTGCGGCGATCGTCGAGCGTTCCGGAAGGGCTGCCGCGAGCTGAGAGGCGCGCTGTAGAGCCCGCGCCGTGTTTTGCGGCGTTACTTCCTTCCGGCACGAGCGGCCGTCGCGTAAAAGGATAGGGCCGTGCAACGAAACATTTCGGTTGCCCACTTCGATGTGTCGACGCACCGGGGCGACGGTGTAGCATCGCCGAGTGTGTGGAAGCTTTCGGGGGTCATGCGCGGATGGTAGGGTAGATGAGCGCAGGAAGCGAAATGGCTCTGGCCGTCAGGCATCACCGGTTCAGCGTCGAGGAATACCACCGCATGGCGGAGGCGGGGATCTTCCACGAGGACGATCGCGTCGAGCTGATCGACGGGGAGATCGTTGAGATGACGCCGATCGGGAGCCGGCATGTTGCCTGTGTGGACAAACTCACCAGGCTCTTCACGGGGCACGTCGGGGATCGGGCGATCGTGAGGGTGCAGAGCCCCGTGCGGCTATGCGGCGAGGCCGAGCCGCAGCCGGACGTCGCGCTCCTCCGGCCGCGCGCCGACTTCTACGCCGCTGGTCTCCAGCAGGCGAGTGACGTACTGCTCACGGTCGAGGTGGCGGACACGTCGCTCGACTACGATCTGAACGTGAAGGTTCCGCTCTACGCCCGAAGCGGGGTTCCCGAGGTGTGGGTCGTGGATCTTGAAGGCGAGCAGGTGCACGTATTTCGGGATCCGAAGGGCAGTGGCTACGGTGTTCGAGAGACCCTTGGCAGGGGCGAATCGCTGCGGGTTCCGTTGGCGGGCGTAGCCGCGCTCGGGGTCGACGACGTGATTCCCTGAGCGGCCGGCCGCGCGGCGAAGCTCCGGTGGCTCGGGGCGGTGGATTTTCCCGGGGAGCGGGGCCCACGTTCTCGCCCTTGGGCGTCGCGGCGAGCATCGTCATGCCCCTCGGCGTCTACGACGATGTCCGCTCGCTCGGCCCGGGCCTGAAGCTCGGCAATCCAGGTCGTCACGGCGGAGTGCAAATGCGTGAACCGCCTCCGGGGAGGGACGCGATCGGTCCGTGGGTGGTCGAGCGGCGCAGAGAGGCTTGCCGTGGGGGATGAGCTCACCTCACGAGGGCATGCCGCGGCGGATCGTCACGGCGTATTTCGATCGGAGGGAGACGCGGAAGCCATGAGGATCTATTTCGACGAGAAGGCCGACGCGCTCTACCTGCGGCTCGACAAAACTGGAATCGCCGAGTCGGAGGAGGTGAAACCCGGAGTCGTTCTCGACTTCGATAGTCGGGGCCAGGTCGTCGGAGTTGAGATCCTCGGGGTAAAGGACCGGGTGCCTCTCGCAAACCTCAGGCAGCTGCACTTCGAGGTAGGCTGAGGAGCGGTGACGGTGCTCGGCGGGTTCCTCCTCGCTTCGCTCGCCGGCGGGGCGCGGGTGTCGTTCCGGCTGCTCCCCCGCCCTCGCGCCTCCTCGGGCTTCATCCGAACGGGAACCAGAGTCGCTCCTCCCACTGCCTTCCCGCCGCCGCGGGCCGCCCTCGCCAGTGTGTTCATCGACAGCCCGATGGTCGCCGCCAACGTCTCGAACTTCACCCCCTTCTCGCGCTCTCGACGAACGTACGCGGTCACCGCCTCCCGCAGCTCCGCCGATAGCGCCTCGGTGCGCCGTACCCGCTTCCCCACTGCTTCACGAATCACGCCCAGCTCTGCTTCCATCTCGTCCCCCATCCGCGCCCGTCCAATGGCGCGATCATTGTGCGACAAGATTGAAGCACTGTGGCTCATCCCGCCAGACGGGGCACGGCGAGCAGTTACAGACGAATGCGCCGTACGGGCTGGCGAAGAAGATGCTTCTCGTCCAGGGCCAGGCGTACCGGCAGCAGTACGGGTTCAACTCGATCTACCTGCTTCCGGTGAACCTCTATGGGCCGCCGGAGCGGATTTTCGTGGTGGGGAACCCCATCGCTGAAGTGTTAGCGGCATACACCGGCATTATCGAAGCGAGCGGCGCCCTGGACCGGCACGGTGTCCAGCCTGGCGCCTACCTGCTCGCGACCCTCCATAGGGCGGAAAATGTGGACGAGCCGGAGCGGCTTGCCTCTCTCTTGGAGGGGATGTCCCGAGTGGCTGAAACCCTAGCAATGCCGCTCCTCGTGAGTCTGCACCCCCGAACGTCCGACCGCATGAAGGCTTTTGGCGTGATTCCGGGCTCAGCGCGGGTCCAGCTCCTCAGCCCCATGGGATTCGCGGATTTCGTGCGGCTCGAGCGCGCGGCCCGACTCGTCCTGACGGACAGCGGGACTGTGCAAGAAGAGTGCTGCATTCTCAGAGTCCCGAACGTCACCCTGCGGGATGTCACGGAAAGGGCGGTGATCAGCGACAATTACTTTTGCCGGTCAGCGACAATTAGAATTGCCGGTTGAGGCCGTCCGCACGGCGGCGTGGGATACCGAGAGCCGGAGGGCTCAGGATGGTATCGGACGGGCAGGTGCGGCTGATGAGGCAAAAGCGAATGGACGGAAAGACTCAGGTAGCGGCTGCGGTTTCCGCGGGTATGAGCGAGCGGACGGCGAGGAGCTGGGAGGGAGGAGTGCTGCCGTCGGCGAGGACGGGACGGAGCTGGCGGACACGGATCGACCCGTTCGCCGAGGTGTGGGAAGCGAAGTTGGTTCCGTGGCTCGAGGCGGACCACGAGGGGGTGTTGGAGGCCAAGACCCTGCTCGACCTCCTGATCGACGACAAGCCTGACGTGTACGCGCTCGGGCAGCTGCGGACCTTGCAGCGGCGAGTGCACCATTGGCGAGCGCTCTACGGTCCGGAACGGGAGGTCTACTTCCCGCAGGACCACCCGCCTGGCCGCGAGGCAGCGATCGACTTCACGCACGCGGACTCTCTGGGGGTGACGATCCAGGGCGAGTGGCTACGCCATCTTCTGTTCGAGTTCGTGCTCAGCCACAGCGGCTGGAGATGGGTTGCGGTGGCGTTCGGCGAGACGTTCGAGACGCTGGTGGAATGCGTGCAGGGGGCGCTGTGGGAGCTCGGCGCGGTGCCGGAGGTGCTACGGTCTGACAACCTCTCCGCGGCCACGCACGAGCTGAAGGAAGGAGGGCGTTCGCTGACGCGGCGGTTTCGGGAGGTGCTGGAGCACTACGGGATGCGCTCGACGCGAATCCGACCCGGAGAGGGGCACGAGAACGGGGTGGCGGAGCAGGCGCACTACCGGCTGAAGTCAGCGATCGCGCAGGCGCTCGTGCTGCGCGGGAGCCGCGACTTCAGCGACGTGGCTGCCTACGAGCAGTGGGTCCGCGGCGTCGTAGAGCGCAGCCGCAACCGCCACGTCTCCGAGGCGCTCGGCCGGGAGAGGAACTGCCTGCGCGCGCTGCCGTCGACGGCGGTGCCGAACTACACGACGGTGTGGCCGACGGTGCGCCGCTGGAGCACGATTCAGGTCAGCGAGCGAACATACTCGGTGCCCTCGCGGCTGATCGGGGAGAAGGTGGAGGCGCGGCTCCACTCGAACACGGTGGAGGTTTACTACCGGGGGCAGCCGGTGGAGACGATGCCGCGGGTGCGGGGCGCCCGCACGGCGCGGATCGACTACCGCCACGTCATCTGGTCGCTGGTACGCAAGCCCGGCGCCTTTGCGCGTTATCGATTCCGCGAGGAACTCTTCCCTCGTCTGGTCTTTCGCCAGGCGTACGACGCGCTTCGGCGTTGGTCCGGAGAGCGCGCCGACGCCGAGTACGTGAAGATCCTGCACCTTGCGGCGAGCACGCGTGAGAGCGAGGTCGCCGACGCACTGGCAGCGATCGTGGCGCGTGGGGAACGCTTCGACTACGCCGCGGTGAAGCTAGTCGTGCGGCCGGAGAGGCCGGTCGTGCCTGTCGTGAAGCTACCGCGCCCTGATCTCGGGGTCTACGACGCGCTGCTCGCCGGAGGCCAGTCGTGAACGCCGCCACGGAGTCTGTGAGCGGGCGGATCGAGTCACGGCTGTGGCAGTTTCATCTGACGACGGCGGCACGGGAGATGCCCCTGCGTCTCTCTCAGGCCGGGCTCGATGAGGCCCTGCCGGTGGTGGACGAAGTGCTCACGCTCGAGGCCGAGGCGCGGCGAGAGCGGCGGATCGTGCGTCTGAGGAAGGCAGCGGAGCTGCCGCCAGCGAAGACGATGGGGACCTTCAACTTGGGCCGGCTGCCGGCGCCCCTTGCGGATCGGATACGAGAACTCGCGCGCGGAGAGTTTCTCGAGCGTGCCGTCAACGTGCTCGCCTTCGGCCTGCCAGGCGTGGGCAAGAGCCACGCCGCCTGTGCTCTGGGGCATGCTCTGCTCGAGCAGGGGCACTCGGTCCTCTTCCGGCCGGCCTACCAGCTCGTGCAGGAGCTGCTCGCGGCCAAGCGCGAGGTGAAGCTGCCGCGGCTGCTGCGCAAGCTCGACGGCTTCGAGCTGCTGATCGTGGACGATATCGGCTACGTGAAGCAGAGTCCCGAGGAGGCCGAGGTCCTCTTCACGCTCATCGCCGAGCGCTACGAGAGTCGCTCGCTGCTGATCACCAGCAATCTGGTCTTCAGTGACTGGGAACGGATCTTCAAGGAGCCGATGGCAACGGCAGCCGCCATCGACCGCGTCGTGCACCACTCGGTCATCCTCGAATTCGGCGTGCCGAGCTTCCGCGGCGACGAGGCCGCGCAGGCGCAGGCGACGTCCAAGACCGCAACTTCAAAGAAGCCGAAGGGGGGTGACCCCACCTCCCACAACCACTCCTCACCCCCCTCGGGCTCCCCCCAAGACGGGGGGACCCTTCATAAAAGGAGGACAAGAGAAACCCGACTTAGATGAGGTCAAACTCCCTGGCCCTGACCGGCAAGAATAATTGTCGCCGACCGGCAAGAATAATTGACGTCGATCACCGCGCCGCAGATCACCCATTTCAGCACCAGCGTGACCATCAACGGCAATCTCTCGGGCTGCGGCATCCTGGTCGTCAATCAGGGGCTCACCATCAGCGGCAGCTCTACATTCACCGGGCTCATCATCGTGCAAGGCACCACGCAGATCACCACGGTCCAAGGCAAACACTACGATCCTTGGGGCACTGTGGACCACCGATGTCCAGCTCACCGTCGGCGGCAGCGCGAGCCTGACCTACTCGAGTCAGGCTCGCGCGCTGGTGGACGCTCTTTCGCCGACCCACCTTCTGCCACAACGGGTCAAGGTCGTGGCGCGGAAGGACTACTGATGCCCGCGAGCTCCATCCGAGCCGAGCGGGCAAGGAACTCATTCGGCTGACGGAAGAATTCTTCTTGCGACCCCTCCGTTGCGGCTTCTGGTCGGCGACGTCGGGGACCGGTCGCGAGAACTAGGCTGGATATTACTCCTGGCAACTGGCAACATCTTTTGCCATGAGGCCGGTGGAAATCACCGTCGACCGTTTCGGTCGAATCGTCCTTCCCAAGCAACTGCGTGATGATCTCGGCCTGGAGCCGGGCTCGGTCGTCCGGGCCGAGGAGCGCGGGAAGACGATCGTCCTCGTGCCCGCGGGAGACGATTCGCCTTTGCATGAGGAAGGGGGCGTCCTGGTGTTCCAGGGTTCGCCCGCGGGAGACCTGGTCGACGCGGTGAAGCAAGAAAGATCGAGACGGGATCGCAAATCGAACCGCGGCTGGAAGCGGTGAAGGTCCTGCTGGACACCTCCGTTCTGGTAGCGGGCCTCGTCGCGCCGCACCCGATGCACGCGCGGGCCGTGCCTTGGCTTCAGAAGGCGAAACGCCGCGAGATCACGCTGTCCGTGGCCGCTCATACGATCGCCGAGCTCTATTCCGTACTCTCCACGCTCCCGGTTCGCCCGAGAATTGCGCCGTCCGTCGCCCGGCAGTTGATTCGGCAGAGCATCGAAGCTTCCGCGACCCTGGTTGCGCTGTCGCCCGCCGACTATCGGGCCGTCGTGAACGACCTCTCCGAGCGTGGTCTTTCCGGAGGAGTGGTTTATGACGCGCTGATCGCGCGAGCCGCCCAGAAGGCGAGAGTGGACCAACTCGTGACGCTGGACCCTGATGATTTCCGCCGGGCGTGGCCGCCCGTGAAGGAGATCGTCGTACTTCCCTGAGGTAGGTTCCGGGCCTTCGGTCGGTCACCTCGAGTCAGCTCTGGTTGTCGCGAAGAATCTCTCCAGAGTGCTCTTCAAGATTTTCTCGGCGGCCTTCGTCACCCCAGAAAGGTTACTCCGCGGCGGGCCGCCTATCAACGATCCCCGTTCTTCTCGTCGTCTCGGCGAGGGAACGGAGCCCGCGAGTGTCGACCAAGCTCACGTTGCGAGCTCGCCTCGATCTGTGGGGCTGGTCACGGTGGAGGACGAAGGCGCCCGGTTCGAGAGCCTGGTGGCTTTCCACCTTCTCAAGCGAGGCGGCAAACGGCCACCCGGTGCCGGAGGTCGTACCGGTTCGCGTTGATCTCGAGCGCGTCGAGCAAGTCCACGCTGTCGCATGGGTGGCCGACTACACGCCGACGCGGAAGCGTGCGCTGCGCGAAGCCGGTTGCCGCTTCGAGCGCCATGGAAAGGGCGACCACGAAGTCTGGTGGTCACCGATCTCCGGAAGGCGGTTTGCCGTTGACGCAAAGATCAAGTCGCGCCACACCGCGAATGAAGTCCTGAGGCAGGCCGGGTTGCCGAAGGGATTCTAAGGGATTCTAGGGTCGATCGCCGCAATTTCGGCGAACTCGTGTTTCGTCTGCGACGGGAAAGCCTCTCGACCGATATCTTTTCGGCATTTGCCCGGCGAGGCCGTTATCGGGCTAAAGTAGGCTACCCGCGTATTGCGATTTGCCGGCGGCGCGACGAGCGAGACGTGCTCGCCTGAGGCGCACTGCATCCTTCCCGCCATGATGCGCGCGTACGCTCGTGGGTGTCAGTATTCGTCCAGGTGCTCTCGTACGACGAGCTTCAGAATCGTCTGATATCCCAAGCCGCGCTTGGCCGCTTTCCGGCGGAGCTTCTCGATGAGGTCGCTTCGTCTTCTGGTTTCCTCGCCAGCGGAATAGGTGGTAAATGACCGTTATGAACGCTGTTCCCGATCGCGTGCCGGCGGGCCGGATCAAGCTCACCTACGAGGACTACGCGTCTCTGCCCCAGGACGGGAGGCGGTATGAGGTTTTCGACGGAGAGCTGGCCGTGACGCCAGCGCCGAGCCCGAAACACCAGATCGTCTCGCGGAACCTCGAATGGATCCTTCACGGCCACGTCCGGAAGCGGGGCCTAGGAAGCGTTCTCTACGCTCCAATCGACGTCATCCTCTCCACGAGCACGATCGTGCAGCCGGATCTTCTCTTCATCCGCGCCGGTCGGGAGGCGCTGGTAACGGAGCGAGGCATCGAGGGAGGTCCTGACCTGATCGTGGAAATTCTCTCGCCGTCTTCGGCGAGGCAGGACCGGGTCGTGAAGGCGGCTCTCTATGCGCGGCACGGGGTCGGCCATTACTGGATCGTCGACCCAGAGGCGCGGACGATGGAGCTTTACGAGATCGAGGAAGAAGCGTATCGGCTGATCGCGAAAGCGGCGGGCGAAGAAGTCCTGCGGCCGTCTCTGTTCCACGGGCTCGAGGTCGATCTGGGCGAGATCTGGGCCTGAGGTGGCCCGCGAAAACCGGGACGGATCTCATCGCCCACGCCCCTGCCTCCGCGACTCCCAGGTTCGCGTAGTGCTTGTCCCGCCGGAAGAAATGAAGTTCCGCGCCGACAGCCCACAAATCATACCGAAGACTCCGCGAGCTTAGAGCGAAGCTATGGTCGTAGCCGTCACCTTGTTTTCGTACGCCACGCGTGTTAGCGGTTTCGGCCTCGCAGGGCCGTGGAGCTAGACTGCGGCCCGAGCAGAAATTCTGGAGAATCCGATCTCGCGGGGTGTAGCGCAGCCTGGTAGCGCACCTGCCTTGGGCGCAGGGGGTCGGAGGTTCAAATCCTCTCACCCCGATCTTACCGTGTTCGGCCTCCCAGTCAGGCTCTTTCGCGCCAGTAGCTCAGTCGGATAGAGCAACGGCCTTCTAAGCCGTAGGTCGGGGGTTCGATTCCCTCCTGGCGCGCTCTCGACAATGCGCGGCCGTGCACGTAAATACTTTTGTCTGCCCGGGCGCCGGCGGCACGCGCGCCGGTCTATGGCGATGGTGGGTGTAGCTCAACGGTAGAGCATTGGACTGTGGCTCCAAGGGTTGTGGGTTCAAATCCCATCACTCACCCTGATTCCCTGATCCGCCGCGCCGGCCGGACCGGAGTAGACGACTCGCCGGCGAGCGGATAGAAAGACTGGGTTCTGGGCCGCTAGCTCAGTTGGTAGAGCAGCTGACTCTTAATCAGCGGGTCGCAGGTTCGATCCCTGCGCGGCCCATGTACGAAAGCCCCTGAGAAATCGGGGGCTTTCCACGTTTCAGCTCCTGCCGCGAGTTACGCCGCTTCGGCCTCGGTGGCAGTAGCGGTGTCAGTTGGCTTTGCGTTGAGAAGTTGAACCGCTGCTAGCTGGTAGGCCGGCGAGAGGTGAAATATCGCGCTGGGTCATGTGGATGCTCGCGTGATCAGCGACACGTGGACGGTGCGTAGATCCACTCAGAGCGGGCCTTGCCGCTCTTCGACCGAGGCACCGTCAGGATGCCGGACGTGAAGTCGAGGTTCTCCCACCGGAGCGGGGATTGCTCGCACTCCCACCTTCTTCGCGCTCATTCAAAGGTCGGCCCCCTGGAAACTAGGCCGCGACTCCTCGCGCCCGCCGCGACCGAGCCCCCCGCGCTGGCGACGCATCGGCCTCGAGTGTGATGCGAACCGTTGCCCCGAGCGCTGCTGCTACCCGGACGAGTGTTCGCAGCTCGATGTTCCGAGGTGCCGATGACTCGAACTCGGCCACCACCGGCTGACTGACTCCGATCCGGTCGGCCAACTGCTTCTGCGAGAGTCCACGCGCTTTGCGCAGCGCCATCAACTCCTGACGGATCGTGATCCCCGACACCATTTCTTCGACGCGGCGCCGTGCGCCCGGATCCTTCTTCAGGCTGCCGTCGATCCAATCCATGATCCCCGACTCGGTCTTGACCTTCCGCATCGCGCTACCTTTCACTCGATTCGTCTAGCGAGCTTCCGGAGTCCATCGAGGACCTCATCGGGGATGTCCTGCCGCTTCTTGAGCATCCCGTCCATCAAGACAATCCGACGGCCGGGCCGAAAGCAGTAGAATATGCGGACCTCGCTCCCTCGAAGCTCGAAGAGTCCCTGACCCAGCCCTTTCGATTCCGGCATGCCGAGATCGTTGCCGCGGTCGGCCAGCGTTTTGAGAAGAGCCTTCTGATCGCTGTTCACGCCCTCGATCGCGGCGACGAATTTCCTGACGACGTGCTCACCGCGCGAAGCCCGAGGGCGAAGGTCGCGTCCACCGAGCTCGCGGTTGCACACCGCGAGCGCCCGCGTCGAGGTGGAGCGGACTCGTCTGGGCTCGACGTCGATCACCACTTCTTCCCATGCCGGACGCCCCCCCGGAGCAGATGCCCTCGGCCGTGGCCCGAAAAGGCCGGGGCCTCTCCACAGGGATGACCGTGACCAGGTGGCGGTGCCGGGGCAGGACGCCCACGAACCCATAGTCCGGGTCAGGGGAATAGATGACGGGATCGGCGTCGAAGATGACCGTGAGTGTCCGGTCGACGGGGAACGTAGTGTTTCCCCGCAACGCTCGGCTCCTCGACACAAACGTTCTCGTGGGGGAACCGTCGTCGGCTACCGAGATGTCTGGGTAAGCAGGACAGTGGCGGGACAGATCTCCCGGATCGACGAACGTACCGCCGATCAGACCCGGCGAGCAGACGATCTTGTCGTTCCACGACGCGGTGGCGAGATCGCTTGCGCAAAGATACTGAGGTTCGACATCCGTGACCCACCGCGTGGGAAGGCGTCCCCCTGTCGCCAGGCCACATCCGCAACCGCCGGAGACTAAAGAGCTGCGCAAATACGGCGAAGGCAAACCGACGCAAGCGTCGAAACATCGTAGCTCCGGCGGCACCGCCGTTCCCAGCTTGGTCCCTGTGGAGTGAAGCGCGGATAGCCACGGCCCGTTGCCGCATCAGATGGCTACTCCTGTCGCGCATTCAGGCACTCTTGCACGGTACGTTGGCCAAGTCGCGTCGTCAACGTTAGAGACCTCGGACTACGCCTGTGGAGGAGCCGACTGGAGTTGGCCCGGTTCGTCGGCGAGAAAGAGCCAGAGCGCCGGTGATGCAATCGTCGAACAACATCCTGCTTATGATATCATGATATCGAAAGGTGGCACGCATGGCCCAGCTCGTCGTCAGGAATCTCGAGGAGACCGTGAAAGCACGGCTCCAACGGAGGGCAAGTCGGCACCGCCGAAGCATGGAGGAGGAAGTGCGTGACATCCTTCGCAACGCCGTGAGGACCGAGGAGGAAGTCTCGTCTCCGCTCGGCAGTCGCCTCCGGCAGCGTTTCGCGCGTATCGGCCTCGACGAAGAAATCATCGAGCTGCGCGGCGAGAAGGCGCGGCCGGCGACTTTCAGGAAATGATTGTCCTCGACACCAACGTCCTGTCCGCCCTCATGCTCCGTGAACCGGATTTGACCGCCGTCGCATGGCTTGACCGTCAGCCGCCCGAATCGGTTTGGACGACCGCGATCACGGTTTTCGAGATCCGATTCGGTCTCGAGCGATTGGCGCCTGGCCGCCGCAGGCGGCAGCTCGAAGGTGCTTTCGTGCGTGCCCTCGACGAAGACTTTCAGGGGCGGGTTCTTGGTTTCGACCACGAAGCTGCTCTCGTAGCAGCAAGGCAAGCCGCGGAGCGGCGGACAGCCGGTAAGCCGGTCGACTTCCGCGACATCGAGATCGCCGGAATCGTTTCCGCGAGGCGCGCGACGCTCGCGACCCGGAATGTCCCTCATTTCAGCGATCTTGGCATCGAGCTGGTGGATCCTTGGGCACGAAGCTGAAAATCGCGGGAGAGACTCCCGAAGCAGCGCCCCTGTCCGTCGGCGACCCGGTACCCGGCCAAACCGATTTCGCCCGGAAACGATTCGAGGAAGGGCCTCGCTGGCGGCTTGCGCCTTTGGACGAGGCCGCTTCGCGCGGCTTGCTTTCGTCGCGGCAGCCGCTAAATACCCAGTGGCGTGCACATCCCGTGCGGCGCTGAACCCTGAACCCCTGCGAGAGTGGCGGAACCGGCAGACGCACCAGACTTAGGATCTGGCCCCGCAAGGGATGGGGGTTCAACTCCCCCCTCTCGCATTGAGGCCCGAGCGACTGCCCGGCGGCCCATGTACATATAAAGGAAGGAAGCTCACCACGCATGCAGGTCACCGTCGAGGACGTCAACGCCACACGCCGCAAGCTCGCCGTCGAGGTGCCGGTCGAGACGGTCGCCGCCGAGCTCGAACGCGCGTTCGGACGGGTGCAGCAGGAAGCCAAGCTCAAGGGCTTTCGCCCCGGCCGGGCTCCCCGCGCCGTGCTCGAGAAATTCTTCGGCGACCAGGTACGCGCCGACGTCCTCTCGCACCTGATCGAGCACTCCTATTCGGACGCGGTGAAGGAGGCGGGGCTACGCCCGGTCGGTCCGCCGGAGATCGTTCCGGAGAGCGTCGAGGTGGGAAAGCCACTTCGCTACAGCGCCACGGTGGACGTGCTTCCCAAGATCGAGATCCACGACTCCATCGGGTTTCCCGCCCAGCGGCCGCGCCAGCCGGTCACCGAGGAGGACATCGATCGCGCTGTCGAGCATCTGCGCGAATCGCTCGCCACGCTCCGCCCGGTGGAGGGCCGCGGCGAGGCGCGCGAGGGCGACTTCGTGTCGATCGACTACGTCGCCTCGGTCGGCGGAAAGGTCCTGCCGAACGGCAAGCGCGAAAACCGGCTCGTCGAGGTCGGCAAGGGGAACGTTCCCCCCGAGCTCGATCGCGCGCTGGCCGGCCTGAGGGTCGGAGAAGCGAAGAGCATCGACGTCGCCTTCGACCCGGAGCATCCCGACGCCTCGGTGGCGGGCAAGACGGTTCGATTCGAGGTGTCGCTGAAGGGCATTCACGAGAAGGTTCTGCCCGCCGCGGACGACGATCTCGCCAAGGAGCACGGCGAGTGCTCGACGCTCGAGGATCTGCGTGTGAAGTTGCGCGAGCGGATCGCCCAATCGTTCGAGCGCGAGGCCATGGATCAGGTTCGCGAGCAGGTGATCGACGAGCTGCTTCGCCGCAACGCCTTCGAGGTTCCGGCGACCTTGGTCGATCGGCAGATCGACGCGTTCGTGGAGGAGCTGCTCGGGCGGGCCGGCGGGCATCGCGTGGAGATCGAGCGTGACGCGCAGCGGCTGGGGAAGCTGCGCGAGGACATGCGGCCGAGGGCCGAGCGACAGGTGCGCACCGTGCTGGCGCTGGACGCGCTGGCCGGACAAACCCACGTCGAAATCGGCGACGACGAGATCGAGCAGCGGATCGCCGAGACTGCGTCGCAGGCGGGCCAGCAGGGGGCGAAGGTGCTCGAGATCTACCGTGACCCCGCCGTACGCGGCGATCTCCGCGGACGCTTGGCGCGCGAACGCGCGCTCGCGCAGATCGTCGGCGCGGCGAGGGTCGAGGACGTCGAAGTCCCGAGAGGCAACGTTGCTCCGACGGGGGAAACAGGGTAACTTCACCGAGCAGGAGCGGGTACGGAAGAATGAATTTGGTTCCGATCGTCATCGAGCAAACGGGTCGCGGCGAGCGCGCGTACGACATTTTCTCGCGGCTTCTCAAAGACCGCATCGTCTTCCTCGGTTCTCCGGTCGTCGATGACGTGGCCAACCTGATCACCGCGCAGTTTCTCTTTCTCGAGTCCGAGGATCCGGAGAAGGAGATCTACCTCTACATCAACTCGCCGGGCGGGTCGGTGAGCGCCGGCTTGGCGATCTACGACACCATGCAGTACATCCGTGCGCCGGTCTCGACGCTCTGCCTGGGGCAAGCGGCGAGCATGGCGGCGTGGCTGCTGGCCGCGGGGGCGAAGGGCAAGCGGTATGCCCTGCCGCACTCACGGATCATGATCCACCAGCCGCTCGGCGGCGTGCAGGGCCAGGCCACCGACATCGACATCCAGGCCCGCGAGATCCTGCGCACGCGCGAGCAGATGAACAACATTTTGGTCAAGCATACCGGCCAGAGCCTGCGCAAGATCGAGCGCGACACCGACCGCGACATGTTCATGACCGGGAAGCAGGCGGTCGAGTACGGGATCGTCGACGAGGTGATCGTCAGCCGCCCGAACAAGAAGCCCTGACTCGCAGCGAGGGACCGACCATGGCCAAACACGGGGACGACCGCAGCGGCAATCTCGTTTGCTCGTTCTGCGGCAAGAGCCAGGACGAGGTCAGAAAGCTGATCGCCGGCCCGACCGTTTACATCTGCGACGAGTGCATCGATCTCTGCAACGACATCATCGCCGAGGAATGCGACCAGGAAGAGGGCCTGGCCTCGACGTCGTCGGTGCCGAAGCCCGGCGAGATCAAGCGGGTGCTCGATCAGTACGTGATCGGCCAGGATCGGGCGAAGAAGATCCTCTCCGTGGCCGTGCACAACCATTACAAGCGGATCGACTCGCAGCTCGTCACCGGTGACGTCGAGCTGCAGAAGTCGAACATCTTGCTGATCGGCCCGACCGGATCGGGTAAGACGCTGCTCGCGCAGACGCTCGCCCGCTTCCTGCGGGTGCCGTTCACGATCGCTGATGCGACGAGCCTCACGGAAGCCGGGTACGTCGGCGAGGACGTCGAGAACATCATCTTGTCGCTGTTGCAGAACGCCGACTACGACGTCGAGAAGGCGCAGCGCGGCATCGTCTACATCGACGAGATCGACAAGATCGCGCGCAAGGGCGACAACCCCTCGATCACCCGCGACGTCTCCGGCGAGGGCGTGCAGCAGGCGCTGCTCAAGATCATCGAGGGCACGATCGCGACGGTGCCGCCCAAGGGCGGCCGCAAGCATCCGCAGCAGGAGTTCCTGCAGGTCGACACCACCAACATCCTGTTCATCTGCGGCGGCGCCTTCGTCGGCCTCGACGACATCGTGCGGCGACGGATCGGCATGAAGGGGATGGGCTTCGGCGCCGACATCCGCCGCAAGGACGAGCGCTCGAGCTCCGCACTGCTCGCCGAGGTGCAGCCGGAGGATCTCCTCAAGTTCGGCATGATCCCCGAGTTCATCGGCCGGCTACCGGTGATCGCCACGCTCGAGGAGCTCGACGAGTTGTCGCTGGTGCGCATCTTGAAGGAGCCAAAGAACGCGCTCACGCGCCAGTACCAGAAGCTGTTCGAGATGGAGAACGTACACCTGCGCTTCACCGAGGGCGCGCTCGGCGCGATCTCCAGCGAAGCGCTCAAGCGGCGCTCCGGCGCGCGCGGCCTGCGGGCCATTCTCGAGAACATCATGCTCGACGTGATGTTCGAGATCCCCTCCCAGCCCACGATCAAGGAAGTGGTGATCTCCGAGGACGTCGTCCGCAAGCGGGAGCAGCCCCTGCTCGTCTACCAGAAGGCTCAGGAGACCGCCTGAAGGTTCGGTCGTAGACCGAGGAAAATACATGTCGATGCTCTTTCGAAACGAAAAAGGCGACAAGAAGGAGGGCCCGGCCGACGGCGGAACGCGGGTTCCCCTGTTGCCGCTTCGCGACATCATCGTCTTCCCCCACATGGTGGTGCCACTCTTCGTCGGCCGGCAGAAGTCGATCAAGGCCCTCGAAGAGGCGATGAACAAGCAGAAGCACATCCTGCTGGCGGCGCAGAAGGATGCGAAGACCAACGACCCGGGTGAAGAGGACATCTACCGGGTCGGAACGCTGGGGTTGGTCGTTCAACTGCTGCGGCTTCCCGACGGCACCGTGAAGGTGCTCGTCGAGGGTAAGAAGCGCGCGCGCGTTCTGCAGTACGTGGAGCATCCCGAATACTTCCTCATCGAGGCCGAGGAGGTCGACGAGGCGGTGCAGCGGGGTACCGAGGTCGAGGCGCTGCTGCGCTCGGTTGCGTCGACGTTCGAGAACTACGTCAAGCTGAACAGGAAGGTCCCGCCCGAGATGGTGATGTCGGTGGCCGCCATCGACGATCCGGGGCGCCTGTCCGACACGATCGCCGCCCACCTCGGCATCAAGATCGAAGACAAGCAGGCCCTGCTCGAGCTGGTCGATCCCACCGAACGGCTGGAGAAGGTGCTCGGGCACATGCGTTCGGAGATCGAGATCCTCGAGGTCGAGAAGCGCATCCGCACGCGGGTCAAGAAGCAGATGGAGAAGACCCAGAAGGAGTACTACCTCAACGAGCAGATGCGTGCGATTCAGAAGGAGCTCGGGGAGAAGGACGAGTTCAAGAACGAGATCCAGGAATTGGAAGAGAAGATTCAGTCGAAGAAGCTCTCGCCCGAGGCGCGAGAAAAGGCGGAAAAGGAGCTGAAGAAGCTCAAGTTGATGTCGCCGATGTCAGCCGAGGCGACGGTCGTTCGCAACTACATCGACTGGATCCTGTCGCTGCCGTGGCACGAATATACCGAGGACAAGCTCGACATCGAGGAAGCGGAGAAGATCCTCGAGGAGGATCACTACGGCCTCGACAAGGTGAAGCAGCGGATTCTCGAGTACCTCGCGGTGCAGACCCTGGTCGGGCAGATCAAGGGCCCGATCCT
>CAVPWJ010000165.1:0-9605 GCA_963708955.1 uncultured delta proteobacterium | reverse complement strand
CAGCAGCAGCATGTACTTGTCCGCGTCCCCGCGCCGGAACACCCGCACCTGCGGCGGACCCTCGACGGGCAGCATCGGCACGATGACGCGGTCGTTGCGCAGCGCGAAGGCGACCGCAGCGGCCTCCTGCGCCGCGAGCGCGGCCGCGAGCGGCTCTGAGCGGAAGCCCGGGTCGTCCGCCTGGATGTTCTCGGCCATCAGTAGAGCAGGAACTGGCGCGTCTCGGCGGAGCTCAACTCGCCGACGGTCACCGAGAGGTGGTAGCTCGCGCCGCCGGCGACAACCGCCTCCCGTTCGGTGTTGCAGGTGTCGGTGGACGACCGCGTGCGGTCCCACGTGAGGTTCGGGCCCTGCTTGGGAACACCGGGCATGAGCACGGTCACGGCGGCGACCGCATCCGTCTGGCAGTGGCTCGACGACCAGATCAGCTCGTCGCCGCTCGTGATGGAGAACACCTGCACGTCGGATCCGGCCGATATCGCGCACGGCACGGTCATGGTGCTCTTGAGCACGAAGGACAGCACGGGGTTCACCCCGGCGTCGTAGCCGTTCGAGTGAAGGAGCTGCGCGCATTACCCGCCACTTCGGAAGCCGTGATCCTCATGCTGTCGACCGAAGCCGACGTAAAGGACCGGATCCGTGGGATGCAGACCGGGGCGCACGAGTACGTCGGCAAGCCGTACGAGCGCGGGTACGTCGTCGCGAGGGCGCAGGATCTCCTGCGCGCTCGCCGTGCAAGCCCCGCCGAGAGCCTCGCCACCATCCTCGTCATCGATGACAGCGTGACGTTCCGAGAGGAGCTCCGTCAGGCACTGCAGCACGTCGGGTACGCGGTCGTGACCGCGGGCAGCGGCGAAGACGGGCTTCGCCTGGCCGCCGAGCGGCGTCCGAGCGCGATCATCGTCGATGGAGTGTTGCCGGGCATCGACGGATCCACCGTAATCCGACGCGCGCGTCTGGACGCGGCGCTGCGCAACATTCCCTGCGTGTTGCTGACGGCCTCCGAGGATCGCGAGGCGGAGTTCCACGCGCTCGACGCCGGCGCGGACGCCTTCGTGCGTAAGGGAGAGGATATCGAAATGATCCTCGCCCGCCTGGCCGCGGTCCTGCGCCGGGCACTCGTGGCGATGCCCGGCGAGGAGACCGCCAGCTTACTCAGTCCGAAGCGCATTCTCGCCGTCGACGACAGCATGACCTACCTACACGAGCTGGCCTCGACGCTCCAGGAAGAGGGGTACGACGTGGTGCTGGCGCACTCCGGGGAAGAGGCTCTCGATCTTCTCGCGGTCCAGCACGTCGACTGCATCCTTCTCGATCTCCTCATGCCCGGCTTGGGCGGCCAGGAGACATGTCGTCTGATCAAGGCGGCTCCCGTGGTTCGTGACGTCCCGGTGGTCATGTTGACGGCACAGGAAGACCGTAAGGCGATGATCGAAGGGCTCGGCGCCGGCGCCGACGACTACATCCCCAAGTCGAGCGACTTCGAGGTGCTCAAGGCTCGCGTTCGTGCGCAGATCCGACGCAAGCAGTTCGAGGACGAGAACCGGCACATCCGTGAAGAGCTGCTCCGCAAGGGCATGGAAACCGCCGAGGCCCTTGCGGCCCGCGAGCTGGCGGAGACTCGCGCTGCCCTGACCGAAGAGCTGGAGCGGAAGAACAGGGAGCTGGAGGCCTTCAGCTACTCGGTCTCGCACGACCTCCGGGCGCCGCTGCGAAGCATCGACGGCTTCAGCCAGGCGCTCCTCGAGGATCACGGCGACAAGCTGGACCACCAAGGGCAGGACCACCTGCAGAGGATTCGCAAAGCCGCGCAGCGCATGGGAGAGCTCATCGACGACTTGCTGCAGCTCTCGCGAGTCACACGAGCCCATCTCAGTCGGGCTCCCGTGAACCTAGCGGAGGTCGCCTGCGTAGTCGTGGACGAGCTGCAACGCAGGGAGCCGGCGCGGAGGGTCGTCCTCGACATTCGGCCGGATCTCGTCGTCTTTGCGGACGGCCGCCTCCTGCGCGTCTTGCTCGACAACCTGATCGGGAACGCATGGAAATTCACGTCGAAGGTTTCCGAAGCTCGGATCGCGGTGGACATGATCGAGCGAGACGGCGATAGCGCGTACTTCGTCCGCGACAACGGGGCCGGCTTCGACATGGCGTATGCGGAAAAGCTCTTTAGTCCCTTCCAGCGCCTTCACGGCGAGGCCGAGTTTCCAGGAAGTGGCATCGGCCTGGCCATCGTTCAACGCATCGTCGATCGCCACGGCGGTCGCGTCTGGGCCGAAGGCGCCGTGGGGCGTGGCGCGACGGTGTTTTTCACTTTGCTCTCCAATCGCAGCGGGGGGCGAGAATGAGGCGCCGCGACCCCGGGCGGACCTCCGTGCCGAGCAGGATGATGGTGCGCGGCGCCAATCGCCACTCGCTCGCCAGCAGGATGCGCTGGCCACCCCACCGCTGACCCTACACACCACCCCACTCGGCAAATTGACCGCGCCCGGTCAAACCGCTACAAGGCAGGGTTCCGAGACCGAAGAAAGGACGAACCCGCCGATGGCCAGAACCTGCGAGATCTGCGGAAAACACCGCTCGGTTGGTAACAGCGTGAGCCACGCCAACAACAAGACCAAGCGGACGTGGCAAGCGAACCTACAGACCGTGCGCGCCAAACTCGGCAGCGCGGTGCGCCGCGTGCTCGTCTGTACCCGCTGCATCCGCTCCGGCAAGATCCAAAAGGCCGCGTAGCCCGGATCAGCGCCGTCGCGCGATCGCCTCGATCTCGACCCGCGCCCCGCGCGGCAGCGCCGCTACCCCAACCGTCGCCCGTGCCGGGAACGGCGAGCGGACGAACTCGCCGTACACCGTGTTGACGGCGGCGAAGTCAGCGAGGTCGACGAGATAGAGGGTCGTCTTGACCACGTGCTCGAAGCGGAGCCCCGCCTGGGCGAGCACGGCCTCGAGGTTGAGGAGCGCGCGTCGCGTCTCGTCGCCGACCCCACCGCCGACCAGCTCTCCGCTCTCCGGGTCGAGCCCGACCTGTCCCGAGCAGAACAGCCACTCGCCGCTCTGCAGCGCCTGCGAGTAGGGTCCGATCGGCGCGGGCGCGGCCGCGCTGCGCACCGTGGCGGTCTGCGGCGACTCGCGGCTCATGCCGCCACCCGGCTGACCCGCCGCACGCCGCGCAGCTTGCCGATGCTGCGCATCACCTGGTTCAAGACTTCGGCGCTCGTCACCATCAACTGGAAGCTCGACACCGCCTGCTCCTGCCCGTCGGTGCGCACCTCGGCGCGGGCGATGTTGATGCCGCTCGAGCTGATCACCCGCGAGATCGATGCCAGCATGCCCGGCTGATCCGCCGAGACGACCTCCACACTCACCGAGCGGGGAACCGTGGCGGCGCCGTCCCACACGACGTCGACCCGGCGCGCCGGGTCGCTCTCCAGCACGCGCGGGCAGCTCGCCGAATGCACGGTCACGCCGCGGCCGCGGGTGATGAAGCCGGCGATCGTCTCGCCGGGCAACGGATTGCAGCACCGGCCGAATCGCACCAGCATGTCCTCGACGCCGCTCACCCGCACGCCTCCGGCCGGCAGCCGGCGGCCAGGCTTCTGCTGCCGCGCCACCAGCCGAAAGAGCTTCTTCAGCGCGCCTTCGGGCTTCGCCACCTGCTCGCGCAGCTCGTCGGCGGGCAGCAACTTGACCAGCACCTGATGAGAGGTGATCCGCCCGTAGCCGACGGCCGCGAGCAGCGTCTCCTCGTCCTTGAGGCTCAGCTCGGCGAGCACCGAGTCGAGTCGCCCCTCCTTGCGGAGCTTGGAGAGCTCGAGCTTGTGGCGCGCGAGGTCGCGCTCGAGGATCTCGCGGCCGAGATCGACGCTGCGCGTGCGCTGCTGCGCCTTGATCCAGGCGCGAATCTTGGCGATCGAGCGCGGCGACTTGACGATCTTCAGCCAATCCTTGGAGGGCGTCTGCTGAGGGGTGGTGATGATCTCGACCGTATCTCCGCTCGCCAGCCGGTAGCGCAGCGGCACGAGCTTGCCGTTGACGCGCGCTCCGGTGCAGTGGTTGCCGACCTCGGAGTGGACGCGATAGGCGAAGTCGATGACGGTGGCGCCCTCGGGGAAGTTCAAGATGTCGCCCTTTGGCGTGAAGGAGTAGACCTCGTCCGCGAAGAGATCGCCCTTCACCGACTGCAGGAACTCCTGCGGATCCTGCAGGTTCTGCTGCCACTCGACGAGCTGCTTCAACCACGCGAAGCGCTGCGAGTCCTCGGGGCGGATCATTCCCGGCCCCTTGTACATCCAGTGGGCGGCGATCCCCTGCTCGGCTACGCGGTGCATCTCGTCGGTGCGGATCTGCACCTCGATGCGCTCGCCGTACGGGCCGATCACGGTGGTGTGCAGGCTCTGGTAGAGGTTCGCCTTCGGTAGCGCGATGTAGTCCTTGAAGCGACCCGGTACCGGCTTCCAGTTCGCGTGCACGATGCCGAGCGCCTCGTAGCACTCGCGCACGCTGTCGACGAGAACCCGAAACGCGACCAGGTCGTAGATCTGGTCGTACATCAGGTTCTGCTGCTCCATCTTCTGATAGATCGAATAGAAGTGCTTCGGCCGGCCGGTCACCTGCGCCTCGATGCCGGCTTCCTCGAGCTTCTTTGAGAGCACGCCGATGACTTCTTTAGTGTAGTGCTCGCGCTCGTCCTTCTTCTTCGCCACCCAGCGCTTGAGCTGGTAGTAGACCTCGGGATGGAGGTGGCGCAGCGCGTTGTCCTCGAGCTCGGTCTTCATCCCGTAAATGCCCAGGCGGTGGGCGAGCGGCGCGTAAATGTCGAGCGTCTCCTGCGCGACCTCGATCTGCTTGTCCGGCGGCAAGTGGCCGAGCGTACGCATGTTGTGCGTGCGGTCGGCGAGCTTGACGAGGATCACGCGGATGTCGCGCGCCATGGCCAGGATCATCTTGCGGAAGTTCTCGGCCTGCTTCTCCTCGCGGGTGGTGAAGTTGATCTGGCTGATCTTGGTGACACCGTCGACCAGCGACGAGATCTCGGGCCCGAAGATCTGCTCGACCTGCTGGATCGTGGTGAGCGTATCCTCCACGGTGTCGTGGAGGAGGCCGGTGACCACCGAGGGTACGTCGAGCTTGAGATCGGCGATGATTCCCGCAACCTCGAGCGGGTGCGTGAGATAGGGCTCGCCCGACAGCCGCTTCTGCCCGCGGTGGACGTCGGCCGAGAACTCGTAGGCCCGGGTGACGGTCGAGACGTCGGCGACGGGATTGTAGGCCTGAATTCGGCTGATGAGGTCCTGGAGGGTCATGACCGTCGGGTCAGTTTAGCATCGCGACCGCACGGGGAAAGCGCGACCTAGTTCACGGAACGGGCTTGGCGCGGAGGGCGACCCAGCCCTGGCACACGACACCGTCTTGCCGGCCTCCCGTTGGTCGGCATCGGAACGTCCACTGGACGTTCTGATGCCCCGGTGGGGACCAATCGCCGCGCCCTCTCCGCACCACCCGTTCGGCCTCTACGTCATGCCTCCTCCACCAAGCGCACGACCTTGAGCCGCTCGGCGGCGACGATCGAGGCGAAGCGGCGCACGCTCTCGTCCACGCTGCGGTTGATCACGTAGTAGTCGTAGCTCTTGTATTCGGCCATCTCGACGCGGGCGCGATCGAGGCGGCGAGCGATGACCTCCGGAGAGTCGGTGCCGCGGCGGCGCAGGCGCCGCTCGAGCTCCTCTTCCGAGGGCGGCAACACGAACACGGCCACCGCCTCGCGATACGCTGCCTTCATCTGCCGCGCGCCCTGCACGTCGATGTCGAGCAACATATCGCGGCCATCGGCCAGCGCCCGATCGATCGGCGCGCGCGGCGTCCCGTAGAGAAAGCCATGCACCTCGGCCGATTCGGCGAACTCGCCGGCGGCCCGCCGCCGCTCGAACTCGGCCCGCTCGAGGAAATGATAGTCGCGGCCGTCGACCTCGCCCGCGCGCGGCGCGCGCGTCGTGCACGAGACCGACATCTCGAGGTCGTCGATTTCGTGCAGCGCGCGGATCGAGATCGTCGTCTTTCCCGCCCCCGACGGGGCCGAGACGATGAACAGGATGCCGCGGCGGCGCAGGCGCGTGACGTCCATTCCGCCCCTCTCCCCTACTCCACGTTCTGGACCTGCTCGCGGATCTTCTCGACCTCGCCCTTGGCTTCGACGGCAAGCTGCGTGAGCCGGAGATCGCTCGATTTCGACGCCACGGTGTTCACCTCGCGCTGGACCTCCTGCAGGAGGAAGTCGATGCGCTTGCCGACCGCGTCGTCGATCTCGAGCAGGCCGCACAGCCCCGCGAGGTGGCTCTGCAGACGAACGATCTCCTCGGTGACGTCGCTGCGCTCGGCCTGGAACGCCGCCTCTTGGACGATGCGAGCCTCGTCGACCTTGCTCTCGAGCAGTTCCCGCATGCGCGCCTCGATCCGCCTCCGAGTACCTTCGTGGCTCGCCCCCGACCGCTCGGCCATTCGGACGGCGAGCTTCTCGAGGGCGATAACGCGCGTGCGCATGTCGTCGGCTAGGCGGCCGCCTTCGCGCTCGCGCGATTGCTCGAGCTCCCGCAGGGCGCTGCTGACGGCGCGAATCAGCGCGGCCCGTTCCGCCCGCGGCGCGCCGGCCGCCTCCCGCGGACGGTAGAGGTCCGGCACTCCCCTGAGCAACGCGAGGTCGACCTCTCCAGCGAGCCGAAGCTTCTTCTTCAAGCGCCGCCACTCCTCGACGTAGGCTCGCGCCAGCTCCTCGTCGATCTCGACGCGTGGCCGATCGTCCGGCGAGCCCTCGCGGCCGACGTAGATCTCGACGCGGCCGCGCGACAAGCGCTCCTGAACGACCTTGCGGACGTCGCCCTCCCAGGCCGCGTACTCCCTGGGCAGCGACAGCTTCAAGTCGAGGAAACGCTGATTGACGCTCTTGGCCTGCACGGAGATCATTTCCCGCGTGCGTTTCCCGAGCGACACGGTGGCGGCTCCGAATCCGGTCATGCTCCTCACGCCCGTCTGACCTCCCCTAGCCCCGCCAGCAGCTCCTCGGCAGTCGCCGTCGCGGTGCCGAGCTTGCCGACCACGATTCCCGCGGCGCGATTGGCGAGCACGGCGGCATCCTCGAAGCTCGCCCCAGCGGAAAGCGCCAGCGCCGCCGCCGACAACACCGTGTCGCCGGCGCCGGTCACGTCGAACACCTCGCGGGCGGCGGTCGGAAAGTGCTTCAGCGGTCGGTGCGGGCGGAAGAGCGTCAATCCCTCCTCGCCGCGAGAGATCAACACCGACTCCGAGCTCCAGAGCTCGAGCAGGCGCCGTCCGGCGCGGGCCAGCGCGTCCTCGCCGTCGAGCTCGACGCCGGCGGCGGAAGCCGCGGCTTCGAGATTCGGCTTGACCAGCGTCGCTCGCGCGTAGTGTGGAAAGTTGCCCTGTTTCGGGTCGATGAACAGCATGGGCTTTCCGTCGCGGCGCTCGGCCAGCCGCCGCAACAACTCGACGCTCACCACGCCCTTGTTGTAATCGGAAACGACCACGCCGTCGAATCGGGCAAGCGAGCGCAGCGCCCTCTCCATCACGGTGCGCACGACCCGCTCGCCGATCTCGTACGGCTCGCGATCGAGTCGCACCACCTGCTGCTGGTGGGCGAGGATGCGGGTCTTGCAGATGGTTTGCACCGCGGCGCGGCGCACCAGCCCCCACGTGCCGACTCCGATCGCCCGCAGCTCGCGCACGACGCGCTTGCCGTGCGCGTCGGTGCCGACGATGCCGACGATCGACGCCTGACCGCCGAGCGCGCGGATGTTGGCGGCGACGTTGGCGGCTCCGCCGAGGTGGAAGCTCTCGCCGGTGACACGCACCACCGGCACCGGGGCTTCCGGCGAGATGCGGCTCACTCGCCCGCGCACGAACTGATCGAGCATCACGTCGCCAACCACCAGCAGCCGCACCTGTGGGAAGCGGCGCACCAGAGCCGCCAAGCGCGCCCCGTCGCCGCGCGAAAGAGTCGGACGTCGCCTCCTCATCATGGACGATGGGGAGCGGCGTCGCGGCACGGGACCCGGGACCAGGAGCGTCGGCCCCCCTTCAGCGCAGCAGCCGCCATAACTGGCCTTTGATCTTCTTGTCGCGCAGCCTCTGCAGCAACTGGATGTTGGTCTTGATGCCCCGTCCCGGCACGATCCAGTTCGAGCGGCGCGCCGCGTGGCTCTCGATGCGGGCGATCAAGTCCTCCCGGAGCGACTCCGCGATGTAGAACTTGGGGTGAAGCAGGTTGTCGTCGGCGTCGATCTGCCCGTCACGCAGCGCGATCTCCACCATGCCCGTGCCGGGCAGCACGCGGATGCCGGTGAAGGCGATCACCGCGGTCGGCTGAAGCTCCTCCATCAGCGCGAGCGTCTGCTCGACGGTCTCGGTGGTCTCCCCCGGCCCCCCGAAGATCAAGCTGTGCGCGAACTTGATTCCATACTGGCGGCACAGCCGGCTCGAGCGGCGCAGGTCCTCGGTGTCGAACTCCTTGTGTAGGTTGGCGATCACCGTGGACGCGCCCGAATCGGTGCCGAACTCCACGCCCTTGCAGCCCGACGCCGCCATCAACCGCGCCAGCTCCTCGTCGACGAACTTCGGGTTCAGGTAGCCCGACCATTCGACGTCGAGCCCGCGGGCGATGATCTCCTCGCAGATCCGCTTGGCGTGCGGCAGCGGGAAGTTGAAGATGTTGTCGACGAAGAAGAGGTGCCGCACGCCGAGGCGCTCCCGCAACGACTGGATCTCGTCGACCACCGCCGCGGCGCTGCGCACCCGCACCTTGGTGCCCTCGATCAACGGGTAGCTGCAGAACACGCAGTCGAAGCAGCACCCCCGCTTGCTCTGCACGTTGAGACAGCCACCGCGCTCGTAATAGCGGCGCGCGTCGAAGAGGTCGCGATCCGGCACGTGCGTTTCGTCCAGCCGCTGGATGCGCGCGCCAGCAGAAATGAGCATGCCGCCGTTGACCGGCTGACGGGAGAAGCCCGCGTCGGCGACCGTGTCGGCGCCCCGCTCGATGCATTCGAGCAGCCAGGGAAAGGCGAGCTCGCCCTCGCCGGCCACTCCGTAGTCCGCGTGTAGCTCCTCGAGGATGGTCGTCGGCATCACGGTGAAGCCCGCGCCGCCGAGCACCACCGGCGCCGCCGAGCTTTCGCGCAGCCACGACATCAGCGATCGATAGTCGTCGATGTAGGAGCAGTTCTCGGGATAGGCCGAGTTGTCGAGGTTGCGCAGCGAGATGCCGATGGCATCGGGCCGAAAGGTCCGCACCGCGTCGAGCACCAGCGAGCGAGCGTCTTCGGCGAAGCAAAGATCGACCGCCTCGACCTCGTGCCCGGCGCGACGAGCCGCCGCCCCCACGGCCGCGGCCCCGATCGGATAGACCGGATCGGGGATCTTCTCCGTGTTCGCGGAGATCAGCAGGACGCGCATGTGGTCCGAGAGTAGCGAAAAACGCGAGACATCGACAGCCGCGGCTCAGAACGGCTGGCCGACGCCGAACAGAACCTGGACCGGCCCGCCCTCGTCGGCCCGGGTGGCGAGGTCGAGATAGAACGTGGTCGGAAAGAAGCCCA
>CAVPWJ010000164.1:0-9784 GCA_963708955.1 uncultured delta proteobacterium | reverse complement strand
GCCAATCGCCTGCGAAGCCCGCCGGCTTGATGACGCTGCCGATCGAGGCGGACGGAATGTTGAGAATAGGGACCGGCTTCCAGCCCAGTTCCGCAATCTTGCGGATGGCCTGAGCCGCGAATTTCGGACCGGCGAAGTTCATGAAGATGTCTGCGCCGCTGGCTTTCAGTTGAGCAACCTGGGAATCGACAGTGGGCACGGAGACCTCATAGCTTGCTTCCGCGACAATCGCCTTGGCTTTCGTGCCAAGCCCCTGCTTGAGACCGTTGAGAATATCCTTGCCGTAGTCGTCATTCTGATAGAACAACCCGACGGGCACCGTCTATTCGCCGACGCAGATCGCGCACCTGGCGGAGCTCGCGGAGCGCCACGACCTGCTGCTGATCAGCGACGAGGTCTACAAGGACTTCCTCTACAACGGCGCCGAGCTCGCCACCCCGGCGCGGCTCGACAGCGCGCGGGCGCGCACCGTGCGCGTGTTCTCGTTCTCCAAGGCCTACGGCATGACCGGCTGGCGCGTCGGCTTCCTGCACTCGGATCGGCGCAACGTGGCCGAGATCCTCAAGGTGCACGACGCGCTGGTCACCTGCGCGCCGGTGGTGTCGCAGTACGCGGCGCTGGCCGCGCTCGAGCTCGGCGCCGAGCCGATCGAGCTCTTCCGGCAGGAATTTCTCGAGCGGCGCAATTGGACGCTCGGCGCGCTCGACCGCATGTCGCACATCTTCGACTACCAGAAGCCCAACGCCTCGTACTTCGTGTTTCCGCGGGTCAAGGACACGGTGCCGCTGGCGCGCGACTCGCGCCGCCTGGCGCGCGACATCCTCGAGAGAGCGCACGTGGCGCTGGTTCCCGGAATCGCCTTCGGCCCGAGCGGCGAGGCTCATCTGCGCATCTCGTACAGCCGCCGGCGCGACGAGATCGAAGAGGCATTCGCTCGCCTGACCGATTATTTTCACGGCCGCGCGCCGACCGCGCGAGCGGCGCGGCCGGCCGACGCCGAGCGCTTGCCGCTCGCTCCGACGCCGCAGCGCGCGGTCTCGCCGCCGCCGTGGAAGCGCTCGACGATCTTTCCCCGCGCGCGCCGCGCCGCGGTCGCTTACCTCGACTGGCTCGCTCGGCGTTACCTCGCGCGGGTCAAGCCGCGCTGCGTGGCGATCGCCGGCCTGCAAGGAAAGACCGTGATGAAGCGCTGGCTCCGCGAGATGCTCGCGCCGGCGCTGCGGGTGCGGGCGAACCTCCGCTCGTACAACACCGAGCTCGGCCTGCCGTTGGCGATCCTCGACACCGCCATCGATTCCTCCACCCTGCGTGGCATCGTCGCGGCGATCGCCCGCGCCACCGCGCGCGGCCTCTTCTCCGTCGAGCCGGTCGACGTGCTGATCCTGGAAATGGGCCTACGCCGGCCGGGGGACGCGCGCGCGCTGCTCGAGGCCGTGCAGCCCGATCTGCTGGTGCTGACGCCGCTCACGCCGAGCTTCTCGAACGATCTTTCGTTCCTCGACGCCGTCGAGCGTGAGGTCGCCGAGCTGGCCCGCCAGGTGTCGAGCCGCGGCGGAGGAGTGGTGAGCTGCGCGGACGATCCGCGCCTCGTCTCCGCCGTCGCCGGACTGCCCGGGGTGCGCACGTTCGGGCGCGAGCAGGCCAAGCGCAGCGGAGATTCCCTGCACCTCGAGGCGGACGGTCAGAGCTTCGCCGTCACGCTCGACGTCGTCGGCGAGAGCTCGGTCTACGCGCTACTCGCGGGCATCGAGGTCGCGAAGATCCTCGGCGTCGGCGAGGCGACCGTGCGGAGCTTCCTCGAGAGCCGGAAGGGCCCGGGCATCTCCGCCTGAGAGCCCCCCTCGCCCCTCAGCGTCCCCGGAATCGCGGCTTGCGCTTCTCGCGCATAGCCGCCACACCCTCGGTCACGTCCGCGCTCTTGGCGATGCGCGCAACCTCCGCCTCGTAGTCCTCGTGCTCGATCGTGCGGCGGAAGGCGTTGGCGCGAAAGATCGCTCGCTTGAAGGCGCGGACGGCAAGCGGCGCATTGGCGGCGATCGTCTCGGCGAGGTCGTAGGTCGCCTTCTCGAGCTCGGCGAGCGGCACCACGCGATTCACCATGTGCAGCGCGAGCACGCGCTCCGCCGCGAAGAACTCACCGGTGAAGAGCAGCTCCTTGGTCTGCGCGGTGCCGATCGAGTCGAGCAGCTTCTGGATCAGCGGAAACGGAATCACCAGGCCGAGCCGGGCGAGCGGCATGGCGAACCGCACGTCGGCGGCGGCGACCCGCAGGTCGCAGTGCAGCGCCAGCTCGCAGCCGCCGGCGATCGCTTCCCCCTGCACCATGGCGATCGTCGCCTGCGGCACGCGCTCCAGCGCGCGGAACACGTCCTCGATCTCGGTGAGGGCGACCGTACCCTTGGCCGCTTTGGCGGCGGCCATCTCTCCGAGGTCGAGACCGGTGCAGAACGACCGGCCGGCGCCGCGAACGACGACCACGCGGGTCTCCTCGTCCCGCGCGAGCCCGGTGAAGACCTCGGCCAGCCGCGACAGCATGGTCGAGGACATGGCGTTGCGCTTTTCAGGACGGTTCATCGTGACGCTGAGAATTCCCTCCCGGCGCGACAGTTCGACTTCGCCACTCATCGAAGAATCCTCCCCTGGTTGGCCTCGAAGCGAAAATACTCGGGCCTCCAGCCGGGCGTGGCGAGCCCGCGCCCGGTGGAGAGCATCCGGCCACGCGGGCTCGGCGGCGCCGAGCCCGCGGAATCGAACGAATGGATTCGCGGGCCGCGCGCAGCGCCCATCGACCCCTTCCTTGAATCCCTCTCCCCGTGGGGGAGCGGGCCTGGGCGAGGGAGAGTCACCGTTCTCACCGGGTCAGCTTGCGGTAGCGAATGCGGTGCGGCTGCTCGGCTTCGGCGCCGAGCCGCTTGCGCCGATCGGCTTCGTAGTCCTGGTAGTTGCCTGCGAACCATGCGACCTGGCTGTCGCCCTCGAACGCCAGCATGTGCGTGGCGATGCGGTCGAGGAACCAGCGGTCGTGGCTGATCACCACGGCGCAGCCGGCGAAGTCGACGAGGGCGTCTTCGAGCGCGCGCAGCGTGTCGACGTCGAGGTCGTTGGTCGGTTCGTCGAGCAGCAGCAGGTTGCCGCCGCGGCGCAGCAGCTTCGCCAGATGCACGCGGTTGCGCTCGCCGCCGGAGAGGTCGGCCACTCGTTTCTGCTGGTCCGTGCCCTTGAAGTTGAACGAGGCGACGTAGGCGCGCGACGGTACCTCGCGCTTGCCGATCGTCAGGCGATCGGCGCCGCCGCTGATCTCTTCCCAGACGGTCTTTGCGCCGTCGAGCGCGTCGCGGTTCTGATCCACGTAGGCGAGCTCGACCGTATCGCCGACGCGCAGCGTGCCCGCGTCGGGCGTCTCCTCGCCGGTGATCATGCGAAAGAGCGTGGTCTTGCCCGCGCCGTTGGGTCCGATCACGCCGACGATGCCGCCAGGCGGCAGAGAGAACGACAGGTCGTCGATCAGCAGCCGATCGCCGTAGCCCTTGCGCAGCCCCTGAGCCTCGACGACGAGGTTGCCGAGCCGCGGGCCCGCGGGAATCGAGATCTCGAGATCGTCGGCGCGCCGCTCGCTCTGCGCGGCGAGCAACGACTCGTACGCATCGAGGCGCGCCTTGCTCTTCGCCTGCCGCGCGCGCGGCGCCATGCGCACCCATTCGAGCTCGCGCGCGAGCGTCCGCTGGCGCGCGGATTCTTGCTTCTCCTCGTTGGCCAGTCGCTGCTTCTTCTGCTCCAGCCAGGCCGAGTAGTTCCCCTTCCACGGGATTCCCGCGCCACGATCGAGCTCGAGGATCCAGCCCGCCACGTTGTCGAGGAAGTATCGGTCGTGAGTGATCGCCACGACCGTGCCCGGATACTCCTGTAGATGGCGCTCGAGCCAAGCCACGGATTCGGCGTCGAGATGGTTCGTCGGTTCGTCGAGCAGCAGCAGGTCCGGCTTCTGCAGCAGCAGCCGGCAGAGCGCCACCCGCCGCCGCTCGCCGCCGGAGAGCTTGCGGACGTCGGCGTCGGGCGGAGGCAGCCGCAGCGCGTCCATGGCGAGATCCAGCGCGTGATCGAGCTCCCAGGCGTTGGTGGCGTCGATGCGATCCTGCAGCTTCGCTTGCTCGTCGAGCAGCTTCTGCAGCGCCTCGTCGTCCATCGGCTCGGCCATCTTCGCGCTGACTTCCTCGAAGCACCGTAGCAGTGCGCGCACCTCGGCGACGCCCTCCTCGACGTTGCCGACCACGTCCTTCGCCGGATCGAGCTGCGGCTCCTGCGACAGGTAGCCGACGCGCGTGCCCTCGGCCGCCCACGCCTCGCCGAGGAAGTCCTTTTCGATGCCGGCCATGATGCGCAGCAGCGTCGACTTGCCGGCGCCGTTCGCTCCGAGCACGCCGATCTTCGCGCCGGGCAGGAACGACAGCCAGATGCCTTTGAGAACCTCACGGTTCGGCGGATAGACCTTGCGCAGGTCCTTCATGGTGAAGATGTACGGCTGGGCCAAGCGGGCTCTCCTTACGATCTCGATCTCTCGGCTCGTGAAACCCTGAACGACGCGCGGAGGACCGATGCTTCTACCGCCACAATGCCGCGCCGCCCTTCATGCCGCAGTCGTTGGCGACGAGATGGACGTCGGCACCCAGATCGCCGTCGAAACGCCGCGCGTTCCCCCCGCCGACGTAGAGCGCGTCGAAGGTGACGAGGCGGCGCAGGTTGTCGATCGCCCGCCCCACCCGCCGGATCCACTTCTCGTTGCCGATCTTGCGGCGCGCGGCGTCGCCGAGCTGTTCGTCGTAGGTCTCGCCTTTGCGAAACGGATGGTGGGAGATCTCGAGATGGGGTGCCAACCGCCCATCGACGAGCAGCGCGGTGCCAAAGCCGGTGCCGAGCGTGATCACCATCTCGATGCCCTTGCCGCGGACGGCGCCGAGGCCTTGCATGTCGGCGTCGTTGATCACCCGAGCGGGCTTCCTCCACAAGCGGCCGAGCGCCCCCGCGAGATCGAAGCCTCTCCAGTCCTCGGTGCCGAGGTTCGGCGCCGTCAGCACGCGCCCTTCGCGCACCACGCCGGGAAATCCGACCGAGACGCCGATTACCGTCGAATCGAGCGCCAGCGGGCGGACGAGCTCGGAGAGCGCGCCCAGCACCTCGCGCGGCGGGGACGGGTGCGGCGTCTTGACGCGCCGCCGCTCGGTCAACAGGCGCCCGCGGCGGTCGATCAACGCGGCCTTCAGGCCCGAGCCACCGATGTCGACGGCGAGGATCTTCTTTCTTGCGGCGTTCGCTCCCGGCATGGGGCTCCTCTTTGCGCGTAAGGGATCGCGGTTGGCAAGAGCGAGGTCATCCTGTTCGAGAATCCCAAGACGACGATCGGCGGTCGCGGCTCCGGCCGCAGCGGCGCCGTTGACGCTGAAAGCTCAGTCGTGCTCTCATCCGCCCGGCCGGTCGTCTCGTAGGCCGCCTTCCACCGTCGCCACCAGATCGAAGGTGTCGCCTCCAGGGGGGATCACGGAGGGCCCATGTCGCGGATTTGGCCGATCGTCCTCACCATCGCCGTCTTCACGGCGATCTTCCTGCGCATCCCGTTCGACCGCTTCGCCGCGGCGCTGGCCGGCGCGCGCCTGCTGCCGTTCGTGGCGCTGATGGCCGTCTTCTCGCTCTTCTACTTCGCCATGGACACGCTCATCCTGCTGAAGCTCCTGCGCTGGTTTCACGGCCCGCTCGCCTACCGCGACCTCCTGCCCGCGCGCGCGTCGACGTACCTCGTGTCGCTGGTGAACACGCAGCTCGGACAGGGAGCGCTCGCCCTCTACTTGCATCGGCGCTTCCGCGCCCCGCTTGGAGAGATCACCGGAACGATCGGCGTGTCGATCCTGCTCGAGGTCACTCAACTCGCGCTGTTCGCCACCGCGGGCATGGCGGCGGAGCGGTCGCGGGGGCCGAATGAGCTGTTCGCGGTGCCGCTCGCGCTCCTTGCCCTGTGGGCGGTGCTGACGCTCGGCCTGCGCGCGCCGCTTCGCTCCACCCCCGTCTGGATCGCCGCAATCCGCGAGAACGCGCTCGCGCAGACGTTCCGCCGGGCCCGCCCCGCACAAATCCTGGCAATCCTCGCGCTGAAAGCGCCGATCTTTCTCGCCGCGGTGGTCGTCCACTGGCTCGCGCTCACGCTGTTCGACATCCACGTCCCGGCGCTCCGCCTGGTCACGTTCCTGCCGATCGTCTTCCTCGTCGCCGCCTTGCCGGTCACGGTCGCGCACCTCGGGACGTCCCAGGCGGCGTGGATCTTCTTTTTCGGCGATCACGCTTCCGAGGCCGATCTGCTGGCCTACAGCCTGGCCTCTCACCTCACCTTCATGCTCGCCAACGGCGCGCTCGGCCTGCTGTTCCTTCCCCGGGCCTACTCGGAGCTGTTTCTCCAGCGCGAGCCGGACCCGCCGGCGGAGGTGCGCGAGGCGGGGTCGAGCTGATCCCTCGGTCGCGACCGCCCTCGCCACAGCGTGACGAGGGTGTAGAGGAAGGCGGCATCGCCCAGCCGGGCGATCATAGCGGGCCCGGGAAGCCCGGCGCTCACGCCGGCGACCACGACGCCGACGAGCGCGTAGTAGACGACTCCGGCGAGGTTGCCGAACACGTCGTAGGCAGGGCCTTCGGCCCGCGGCGCCCGCGTGCCGCTCCGCACGCGGGCGAAGTAGCGCCCGGCGAGGATCGCCACGCCCGCCGGAACCCACGGCCCGACCAGCCCGAGCCATGCCGCGCACGCGAGGCTCGATAGGTTGAAGGCGACATCGGCCGCGACGTCGGCGAATCCCCAGCGGGCCGACACGGCGCCCGCCGCTCGGGCGAGCTTGCCGTCGCAGAGGTCGGAGAGCGCCGCGGCGAGGTAAAGGGCGGCGAGCCACGCGCCGAGCTCGGAGCGGCCGTCGCGGGCCACCGCAACGAACAGCCACAGAAACGGGCCGATGGCGATCGCCCGCAGCACCGTCAGCAGCCGCGCCGCCAACGCGAGCGGCCGCGGCCCGATCGGCATCGTCTTCAGCTTGTTCGTCACCGCCGTTGCAGCGCTGAACCTCGTGCTCGACTTCGACTTCGTCGAGCAGGGCGCGGAGGACGGCTCACCGAAGTACATGGAGTGGTACGGCGCCTTCGGCCTGCTCTCGTCACGCTGGTGTGGCTCTACCTGGAGATCCTGCACCTGTTGTCGAAGCTGCGGGAGCGCCGCTAGCCGAACGCGACACTCCGGTCAGCCGAGCAAGCGGTCGAAGCGCATGAGCTTCTCGCGTATCGCGATGCCGAACGGACATGCGGCCTCGCAGGGCGCGGGGCAGCTCGCGCAACGCGACGCATTGCGATCGATCGACAGGCGCGCGTACTGCTCCCGCGCCTGCGCGGGCCAGCCGTAGTCCTCGGCGTACATCGCGTAGCGGAACACGTCGTCGACCGGCACGCCGTTCGGGCAGCGGTCGAGGCATTCGCCACATCCCGGACGGCAGTATTCGGCGGAGACGAGCCGATCGTAGTGCTCGAGAAGAGCCAGGTCGTGCTCGCCGAGCGCCTGTCCGGAGGCGTACAGGTATTCGTCGATCTGCTCGGCATCCTGGATCGAGACCACCAGACCGCTGACGTCGTCGTTCGACAGCACCCACTGGAACGCCGCCTGGCTTAACGCCTGCCGCCCGCCCGGGAAGTCCCGCAGCGCCGTGGCGCGCGCCCCCTTCAGGGTCTTCATCGCCACCACGCCAACCCCGCGGCGCTTCGCGTCGCGGAAGATGTTCGTCAGGTCGGGCCAGTTCTTGAAGTTGTAGGCGACGAGCAGCATCTGGAAGCGCCCGGAGTCGACCGCGTGGCGCATGACCTGCTCGAGGTTCGGCGTATGCGAGCTGACGCCGAGGAAGCGCACCTTGCCCTGCTCTTTCAGACGATCGAACGCTTCGTGAAACGTCGGGGCCATCAAGCGGCCGAGATCGTTGCACTCGTGGATGATGGCGACGTCGAGATAGTCCGTCTGCAAGCGTCGCAGGCTCGCCTCGACCGAGCGAATGACGTCCCCGACCGGCGTGTCTTTCGGCAGGTGCCCCTCCGCCGTGCAGAGCTTCGAGGCGATGAACACGCGGTTGCGATGCGGCTTCAGCGCCTGGCCGATCACCTGCTCGCTGCCCGTGCGGCTGTAGTCGGGCGAGGTGTCGAAGTAGTTGATCCCCCGCTCGACCGCTCGGGCGACCACGCCGGGGTCGGCGATGCCGGCTCCTCCGAAGGAAATGTCGGACATCTCGATGCCGGTCCGGCCGAGCGGCCGGTAGCGCTTCACGCGCGAGCCCGTCCACGCCGGGTCGAGGTGGTCGGCGTGGGTCGGCGCCTTGCGCAGCAGGAAGAGGTAGGTCGAGTTCCTCCACGCCGAAACCGCGGCCGCACCGACGCCGACTCCGGCGGCGATTCCGGCCGCGCCGGTGAGGACGCGCCGTCGCGTGAGACCCCGGGGTTCCTGGTCGTCCGCCATCGGAGCCGCTCCACGGGAAGCCTACGCGTGAACCGATCGTCTTGGCAACCGTGGCCTGGCTCCCCACGGTGGAAAGTTGGGGCGAGGACGGGCTCGAGGGCCGGAAGGTCGCCTGACGGTTTGGCCGCTAGGCCGCGTGGACCGGGCGGCTCAGCCGACCGTCTCGTGCACGCGTCCCTTCCAGCGGCCGCCGCGGCCGAGAAAGTGATCCACCGCCGATCCCGCGGTCATCAGCGCGTAAAAGAACGAGGCCAGCGGCAGCGTCGCCGCATAGATCGGGGGGACGCGGTGATGCCGCACCGCGGGGAGCAGCGCCGCCGTAGACAGCCCCCATGCCACGGCGGCGGACAGGGCGGCGCGCCCGGCGCCGGACGCGAGCGCGACGGCGAGCACGAGCGGCGGGCTCACCAGCGTGAGCATCATGCCGGCGACCACCGCCGCGGTCAGCGCGTAGCTGTAGCCGAGCTGATCGAAGGCGCTGCGCGCCACCATGCGCCAGACCTCGCCGAGCGTGGGATAGCCACGGATCGACTCGATGCCGGCGTCGAAGCCGAGCCAGGTGCGGCCGCCGGACCGCTTCAAGATGCGACCAAGATTCACGTCGTCGATCAGCGCGCCGCGAATCGCCCCGAGCCCGCCCGCGCGCTCGAGGGTCTCGCGGCGAACGAGCACGCAGCCACCGGCCGCGCCGTAGATCCGTGAGCGCGGGTCGCGAATCCGGCGGAATGGGTAGAGGAGTTGGAAGAAATAGACGAACGGCGGAATGAGCAGCCGCTCCCAGAATTCTTCCGTGCGCAGCCGCGCCATGACCGACACCATGTCGAGCCCGTCACGCTCGGCCTTCGCGACCAGCGACTCGACCGACCCGGGCCGGTGGCGAATGTCGGCGTCGGTGAACAGCAGCCACGGCGGTCGCTCACCCGCGGCGGCGATGGCGGCGACTCCGCTGGCCATCGCGTGCACCTTGCCGCTCCAGCCGGGCGGACGCTCGGGTGCGGAGATCACGCGCAGCCGCTCCTCGCGCCCGACCTCGCGCGCGAGCCGCCGCGCGACCTCGCCCGTTCCATCGGCCGAATGATCGTCGACCAGCACCACGCGGAGATTCGGATAGTCCTGCGCGAGCAGGCTCGGCAGCGCCTCGGGAAGCGCTTCGGCCTCGTCCCGTGCGGGCGCGACGGCGAAGACGGCGGGCGCGTCGCGAGACGCGGCCGGCGGCGCCTCGTCGAGCCGGCACTCGTGCGGCCAGGCGCGCTTGCGGTCGAGCAA
>CAVPWJ010000163.1:0-16670 GCA_963708955.1 uncultured delta proteobacterium | reverse complement strand
CCACGTATTGCTGCAAAAAGCCGTGATCCGCGCCACCACCATCCTCGGCGGTCTGATCGACCACTCGGCGCCGCGCACCCTGCAGATCGAGAAGGTCGAGCTCAACGACTTGATCGGGCAAGCGCTCGAGTTGGTGAAGCACGACCTCGGGCGCAGCCGGATCCAGGTCGTGAGATCGCTCGCCGAGAGTCTGCCGCCAACCACCCTCGATCGCCTGAAGATCGAGCAAGTGCTGGTGAACGTCTTCCTAAACGCGATCCACGCCATGCCCCGTGGCGGCACGCTGTCGATCAAGACCTACAGCGCGCTAGGCTCGATCGAGATGCTGCGCGCGGGCTCGCGCACCAGCGCCGTCACGCAGCGCTCCGGCCAGATGCAGGTCGTCGAGATCTCCGACACCGGTCCCGGAATTCCCCCCGAGCATCTGCGGAGGATCTTCGAGCCGTTCTTCACCACCAAGCCGACAGGCAAGGGAACGGGATTGGGCTTGACCTTGACCAAGGCCATCGTCGACATGCACGGTGGTAGCATGCGCGTCGCGAACCGCAAGGAAGGAGGCGCCCGAGTGACGATCGCTCTGCCCATGAAAGGAGTGCCCGATGGAGCGCAAGCAGCGGCTTCTGCTGGTTGACGACGAGGAACCATTCACCCGCATCGCCAAGCTGAACCTGGAGAAGTCCGGAGGGTACGAGGTGCGCGTCGAAAACGACGGCACCCGAGCGCTGGCCACCGCCCGCGAGTTCGCCCCCGACCTGATCCTGCTCGACGTGATCATGCCCGACGTCGACGGTGGCGAGCTCGGCGCCCGGATCAACGAGGACCCCCAACTGCGAACCGTGCCGGTCGTGTTCCTCACCGCCGCGGTGTCGCATCAGGAGCTGAACGGCGAATCCGGGGTAATCGCCGGGCGGCGCTTCATCGCCAAGCCGGTCAATCACCAAACGCTGATGTCGATCATCGAGCAGGAGCTGGCGAGCCGCTGAGGCGCGCGCTGCGCCGGACACTTCGCGCACGCCTGAACGCAGTGGGATCGAAGGCGGCCCACCAGCCCATGACCATCCGCCGGATCGAGACGGAATCCAGCTCCACCGTCGAAGCGACGATCCTGTTGCTTCGCTGGGCGCTGATCATCGCCACGGCGTATCTCGTCCTGTTCCATCGCCCGATCAGCGAGACGCCGCCGCTGGTAGCGCTGTTCATAGCCGTCTACCTCGGCTCGAACCTCGCCGTCGGCTTTCTGCTCCGGCGAATTCGCACCACGCGCTTGTTGCTGATCGGCGTCGTCTTGTTCGATACGCTCGCGGTGTCGATCGCGCTGCTGCTCACGCAGAAGGCGACCAGCGACTTCTTCCTCCTGTACTTCGTCGTCATGTTGATCGGCACGCTGACCGAGAACCTCACGTCGGTACTGGTCGCCGCCCTACTGATCAGTCTCGTCAACCTCTACACGGTCGGCCATTTCCTCGGCATGGACGAACTGCTGCGCAGCGGGCATCTCGTCCGCATCCCGTTCCTCTTCGTGGTCGGGCTGTTTTTCGGCCATCTCGTGCAGCGCGCGCGCAAAGCGGAGCTCGAGGTGCGCGAAGCACGAGCCCAGCGACAGACGCAGACCGACTTCGTGGCCATGCTTGCTCATGACCTCAAGAACCCTCTGTCGTCGGTCCTCGGTTTCGCGGAGATCCTGCGCGACCGGCCGCCCGACGATCCGAACGAGCGGCGGGAGTTCATGGACGGAATCGAGTCCAACGCGCACCGCGCCGTCACGCTGGCGATGAACTTCGTCGACGCCTTTCGCCTGGAGAGCGGCTCACTGCAGCTCCGGCTGGAGAACACTTCGCTCAACGAAATGGTCGAGCACGCGCTGGATTCGTGCGTGTTCGCCGCACGGAGCCGCGGAGTACGTTTCGAAAAGGCGCTGGCCGACGATCTGCCGGAGCTTTCGCTCGATCCGCGCGCCTTTGACCGCGTTCTGGTGAACCTGCTGAGCAACGCGATCAAATTCTCGCCCCAGCAGGGAGCCGTACGGATCGAGACCGCGCGGCGCGACGGCAGAATCGTGCTCTCGGTACGAGACCATGGGCCGGGAGTCCCGGGCGAGGAGCGCAATCGCCTCTTCCAGCGCTTCGGCAGGCTGCAGAGCTCGAAGCGCGACAGTACGGGCCTCGGGCTGTTCATCGTCAAGACGATCACCGAGGCAATGGGAGGATGGGTCGGCGTCACCTGTCCGCCGGACGGCGGCTCGTCGTTCGAGGTCTCGTTTCCATCGCCTTCCTCCGAGGTCCGCTCCGAGGGTTAGGCTGCCCGCTCGTTTTCCCGGGGATGACGTGGAACTTCAGCCTAGCCTGCGTAGGTGGCGGGGGCTTCAGCTCTCCACCTTGAGCATCGCCAGGAAGGCGTCCTGCGGGATCTCGACCTTGCCCACCTGCTTCATCCGCCGCTTGCCCTCCTTCTGCTTCTCGAGAAGCTTGCGCTTGCGGGTGATGTCACCGCCGTAGCACTTCGCCGTCACGTTTTTGCGGAGTGCCCGAACCGTCTCTCGGGCGATGACCTTGGTGCCGATCGAGGCCTGGATCACCACCTCGAACATCTGGCGGGGGATGAGCTCTTTCATCTTCGCGGCCAGGTCGCGGCCGCGGTAGTAGGCCTTGTCGCGGTGCACGATCACCGACAGCGCGTCGACCGGATCGCCATTGATGCAGATGTCGAGCTTGACGAGGTTGGAGGGCCGGAAGTCGATGAGCTCGTACTCCATCGAGGCATAGCCCTTGGAGACGGACTTCAGCCGGTCGTAGAAGTCGAGGACGATCTCGCTGAGCGGCAGCTCGTACTCGACCACCACGCGGTTCTCGCCGATGTAGCGGAGCTCGCGCTGCTTGCCGCGCTTCTCCTCGCAGAGCGCGAACACGGTGCCGACAAACTCCGCCGGCACGTGGATCGAGGCGAGGATGTAGGGCTCGGCGATCTCCTCGATCTCCTGGGTCGAGGGAAGCTTCGCCGGACTCTCCACCGCCAGCTCCTCGCCCGAGGTCTTCTTCACCCGATAGGCGACGGTCGGCGCGGTGTTGATCAAGTCGAGCGAGTACTCGCGCTCGAGCCGCTCCTGGATGATCTCCATGTGCAAGAGGCCGAGGAAGCCGCAGCGGAACCCGAAGCCGAGCGCGAGCGAGGTCTCGGGCTCGTAGGTGAACGAGGCGTCGTTCAGCCGGAGCTTCTCGAACGCGTCGCGCAGCACCTCGTACTGCGCGCTGTCCGCGGGATAGAGACCCGAGAACACCATCGGCTTCACCGGCTTGAAGCCGGGGAGCGGCGCGGCGGTGGGGCGGGAGGCCTCGGTCACGGTGTCGCCGATCTTGGTCTCATCGACCGCCTTGATGCCAGCCATCAGGAACCCGACCTCACCGGCGGACAGCGATTCCACCTCGATCGGCCGCGGCACGAACACGCCGGCGCGGGTGACCTCGAACTCGCCGCCGCCCGCCATCAGCCGGATGCGGGTTCCCTTGGCCACCCGCCCGTCGACCACGCGGCAGAGAATCACCGCGCCGTGGTAGGGATCGAACCAGCTGTCGAAGATGAGCGCGGCGAGCGGCTTCGCGGGGTCGCCGCGCGGCGGCGGGATGTCGCGCACCACGGCATCGAGAACGCCATCGATGCCGACGCCCTCCTTCGCCGAGACCAGCAGCGCGCCCGAGGCGTCGAGGCCGATCACCTCCTCGAGCTCGCGCTTGGCACGCTCGGGGTCGGCGCTCGGCAAGTCGATCTTGTTGATGACCGGCAAGATCGTCAGATCGTGATCGAGCGCCAGGTAGACGTTGGCGACGGTCTGAGCTTCCACGCCCTGCGAGGCATCGACGACCAGCAGCGCGCCCTCGCACGCCGAGAGGCTGCGCGACACCTCGTAGCTGAAGTCCACGTGACCGGGAGTGTCGATCAGGTTGAGCACGTAATCGCGCCCGTCACGCGCACGATAGTTGAGCCGCACGGCGCTCGCCTTGATGGTGATGCCGCGCTCGCGCTCGAGGTCCATCGAGTCGAGAAACTGCTCCTTGCGCTCGCGCTCGGAGAGCGCGCCGGTCTTCTCCAGCAGGCGGTCGGCCAGCGTCGACTTCCCGTGATCGATGTGCGCGATGATCGAGAAGTTGCGGATGTTGCGCGTTTCGCTCACTTCTCGAATCGCGCGCGAAACCAATCGTAGGTGCGGACGAGGCCCTCGTCGAGCCGCACGCGCGGCTCCCAGCCGAGCTCGCGCTTGGCGAGCGTCGGGTCGATCACGCTGCGCCGCTGCTCGCCCGCCTTGGCGGGACCGTATGCGGGCGTGAGCCGCTTGCCCGACAGCGCCACCAGCTTCGAGGCCAGCGTGACGACGTCGGTCTCGCGCCCGGTGCCGACGTTCATCGGGCCGACGAACGGGCTGTCGAGCGCTTTCAGGTTCGCGCGCACGAGGTCTTCGACGAACACGTAGTCACGGGTCTGCCTACCGTCGCCGTTGATGCGCGGCGCCTCGCCGCGCAGGAGCTTCTCGCAGAAGATCGCCACCACGCCGGCCTCGCCGTGCGGATCCTGGCGCGGCCCGTAAACGTTGGCGTAGCGCAGCGCCAGGTACGGGAGCCCGTGCACCGCGTGATAGTAGAAGAGGTAGTGCTCGCCGGAGCGCTTGCTCACGCCGTAGGGCGAGACCGGGTTGGTGCGGTCCTCTTCGCGAGCCGGGAAGCGCTCCTGCTCGCCGTAGGCGGCTCCTCCCGACGACGCGAAGATCACGCGCTTCACCCCGGTCTTCACGGCGGCCTCGAGCAGGCGGATGGTGCCGACGACGTTCACCTCGGCGTCGAACGCCGGCGAGGCCACCGAGAGGCGCACGTCCATCTGCGCCGCGTGGTGGTTCACCACGTCGGGGCGCTCGGCCTCAATCACCTCCGCGAGCTCGGGCGAGACGATGTCGACCTCGTGGAAGCGCGCTTTGGCGGGAACGTTCTCGCGCTTGCCCGAGTACAGGTTGTCGACCACGGCCACCTCGTGGCCGGCTTCGATGTAGGCGTCGGCGATCGTCGAGCCGATGAACCCGGCGCCGCCGGTGACGAGGATCTTCACGCTCGGCGTATCCTACGAGACGGCCGGGCCGGAGTCCATCTCATGCCCGGCCACGGAAGTAGTCGATGGTGACGCGCAGCCCCTCTTCCACGTCCATTTTCGGCTCCCAGCCAAGCAGCCGGCGAGCGAGGCGGATGTCGGGCTGGCGCACCTTGGGATCGTCGACGGGCAGCGGGCGGTAGACGATCCGGCTTTGGCTCCCGGTCAGCCGGATGATCGTCCGGGCGAACTCGAGCACGGTCATCTCGCGCGGGTTGCCGACGTTCACCGGCCCGTCGTAATCGGAATTCAGCAGTCGCACGATGCCTTCGACCAGGTCCGACACGTAGCAGAAGCTGCGCGTCTGCTGGCCGTCGCCGTAGACGGTCACGTCCTCGTCGTGCAGCGCCTGCATGACGAAGTTCGGCACCACCCGGCCGTCTCTCGTGCGCATGCGCGGGCCAAAGGTGTTGAAGATCCGGACGATGCGCGTCGGGATCCCGTGCGTGCGATGATAGGCCATGGTCAGCGCCTCGGCGAAGCGCTTGGCCTCGTCGTAGACGCCGCGCGGCCCGATCGGGTTGACGTTTCCCCAGTACTCCTCGTTCTGCGGGTGGACCAGCGGGTCGCCGTAGACTTCGGAAGTGGACGCGAGCAGGAAGCGCGCGCCCTTCTCCTTGGCCAGGCCGAGCGCCCTGTGCGTTCCGAGAGAGCCGACCTTCAGCGTCTGGATCGGCAGCTCGAGATAGTCGACCGGGCTCGCCGGCGAGGCGAAGTGCAGAATCGCGTCGAGCGGACCCTTCACGTAGATGTACTGCGTCACGTCCTGGTGGACGAACGAGAAGCGCTTCTCGGGCAGCAGCGCGGCGATGTTGTCGGGGTTGCCGGTGATGAAGTTGTCGACGCAGATCACCTCGTGACCGCCGGCAAGAAAGCGCTCGCAGAGGTGCGAGCCGATGAAGCCCGCCCCACCCGTGATCATCACCCGTGACATCGGCGCGCTATCCTAGCTGTGGAATCTCGTCGTGAAAAAGGGGTCAGGTTACATTCCAACATCCGGAACGCCGGGCTCTGGACGAAGAGGAAATGTAACCTGACCCCTGTTCACCCTTCACCGACCATCGTGCGGCCGATCGAGTTGTAAATGAAGCCGAGATCGCTCATCTCCGCGGGCTCGTAGAGGTTGCGGCCGTCGAAGATCACCGGCTGGCGCAGAAGCCGCTTCATGCGCGCGAAGTCGGGGCGGCGAAACTCGTTCCACTCGGTGAGGATGAGCAGCGCGTCGGCTCCGCCGAGCGCGTCGTAGTTGCTCCGGTGATAGCTCACGCGATCGCCGAAGTAGCGCTGCGCCTCTTCGAGCGCCCCGGGATCGTGCACGCGTACGGCCGCCCCGGCTTTCAGCAGCCCCTCGACGACCGTCCGCGCCGGCGCTTCGCGCATGTCGTCGGTGCGCGGCTTGAACGACAGTCCCCAGACGGCGAACGCGCGCCCGGCCAGGCTCTCGCCGTAGCGCGCCTTCACCTTGTGCACGAGCACGTGCTTCTGGCGGTCGTTCACCGCATCGACCGCGCGCAGCATCGCCGAGTCGAGGCCGTACTCCTCGGCGGTGTGGATCATCGCCTGCACGTCCTTCGGGAAGCACGAGCCGCCGTAGCCGATGCCGGGGAACAGGAAGTGCTGGCCGATGCGGCGGTCTGAGCCGACGCCGCGGCGCACCAGGTTCACGTCGGCGCCGACCCGCTCGCAGAGGTTGGCCACCTCGTTCATGAACGAGATGCGGGTGGCGAGCAGCGCGTTGGCCGCGTATTTGGTCATCTCGGCGCTGCGGTTGTCCATGACGAAGATCGGGTTCTCGGTGCGCACGAACGGCGAGTAGAGCTCCTTCATCAGCTCGATCGCCCGCTCCGAGTCGCTGCCGATGACCACGCGATCGGGCTTCATGAAGTCTTCGATCGCAGCTCCTTCCTTCAAGAACTCGGGGTTCGAGACCACGTCGAAGGGCCGGTTGGTGACGGCGGCGACCACCTGCCGCACGCGATCGGCGGTGCCGACCGGCACGGTCGATTTGTTGACGATCACGCAGTAGTCGTTCATCGCGCGGCCGATCTCGGTGGCCACGCCGAGCACCGCGGACAGGTCGGCCGAGCCGTCGGCACGCTCGGGAGTACCGACGGCGATGAAGCAGAACAGCGACTGGCGCACGGCCGCGGCCAGATCGTTCGTGAACGACAAACGTCCTTCCTGCTGATTGCGGCGCAGGAGCTCTTCGAGGCCCGGCTCGTAAATCGGCGACGTACCCTCGCGGAGGAGCGCGAGCTTCCGTTCGTCGACGTCGACGCCGATCACGTCGTTACCACTCTCGGCGAAGCACGTTCCGGCCACCAGGCCGACGTACCCCGTTCCGACCACGCAGACCTTCATCGAAGACTCCTGACCACGGGCTCAGTAGGCGTTGGGATCGTGGAAGCCGCGAAACAGCGTGAGGAAGAGGATCTTCAAATCGAGCAGCAGCGACCAGTTCTCGATGTAGTAGAGGTCGTAGCGGATGCGCTGCTCGACCGAAGTGTTGCCGCGCAGGCCGTGGATCTGCGCCCATCCCGTCATGCCCGCCCGCACCTTGTGGCGCAACATGTACCTGGGGATGTTCTGGCGGAACTGCTCGATGAACACCGGCCGCTCGGGCCGCGGGCCCACCAGGCTCATCTCCCCGCGCAGCACGTTGAAGAGCTGCGGCAGCTCGTCCAGGTTGGTGCGCCGCAGCCATGCGCCGAGCCGGGTGCGGCGCGGATCGTCGGGCAAGGCCCAGATCGCTCCGGTCTCCCGCTCGGCGTCGACCCGCATGGTGCGGAACTTCCAGACCAGGAACGTGCGGCCGTCGAGGCTCATGCGCTCCTGGCGGTAGAAAACGGGCCCGGAGGACGTCAGGCAGATGGCGGCGGCGATCAGCAGGAGAAGCGGCGACAGCAGCGTGATCAGGAGCGCCGCCAGCAGCACGTCGACCGAGCGCTTGACGACGTCGTTCCAGCCCCCGAGCGGCGTATCGAGCAGGCTCACCACGGGCAGGCCGTCGAAGTCCTCGATGCCGCCACGCAGGCTGATGAACTTGTAGATGTCGGGGATCACCTTGATGTCGACCATCGACGAGCCGATGCGCCGCAGAATCTCCTCGAGGCAGGTAATCGACTCGAGCGGCAGCGCGATCAGCACCTGATCGATGCCGTTCTGCGCGAGCACCGCCTGCACGTCGGCGTAGGTGCCGATCACCCGCCCGCCACCGATCTTGCGGCCGACCTCGTCGGCGCGCTCGGCAAGAAAGCCCCGTACCGTGAAGCCGAGGCCCGGGTGCTCGGCGATCTTGCCGGCGACCGTCTCGGCGAGCTCGCCCGAGCCGACGATCAGCACGTGGCGCAGGTTGAAGCCGCGGGCGCGAAAGACGGCGAGCACCTGACGCAGCAGCAAGCGCTCCGCGACCAGCATCGCCACCGCCAGCACCCAGAAATAGAAGAAGACGCCGCGCGAGAACGAATAGTCCTTCTCCCAGAACAGGAACGCCACCGACATGAAGACCAGCACCGAGAGCGTCGAGGCCTGGGCGACGCGGATCGTCTCGTGGATCGCCTGGGTGCCGCGGGTCGCGTGGTAGAGGCCGAAGCCGCGCAGCATCGCCCCCCAGATCACCCACACGAACAGCACCATCGGCAGGTAGTTCGTCATCGGCGGGACGCCCTTTGGCGCGGGGATCGGCCCCCACTCGAAGCGCAAGTAGTAGGCGAGCACCCACGCGGCCGAGACCACCGCCATGTCGGAGACGAAGAAGAATCCCTGGAAGACTTGGTGGTGCTGCTTCAGCACGGCCGTGTCCCTGGGGTAGCGAAGCTGCGCAGCTCGTCGAGAAAGCGGTCGCGGCGAAACGCCGAGGCGTGGTGCCGCAACCGAGCCGGATCGAAATCGGCCTCGTGGCGGCGCAGCGTTTCGAGGCCCGCGACCAATCCGTCGACCGTGGGCTCGGCATAGAGCACTCCCGTCGGCTCGCCGCCGTCGCCGACCGGCACCACCGTCTCGCAGAGGCCCCCGGCGCGCAGCCCCACCACCGGCCGCCCCATCGCCTGGCATTCGAGCGGGGCGATGCCGAAGTCCTCGATGCCGGGAAAAACCAGCGCGCGGGCGCGGCGATAGAGATCGGGCAGCGCGTCGGCGCCCTGCCAGCCGAGGAAGCGCACGCTCGGCGGAGCGAGCCGCCGAAGCCGCCGCTCCTCGGGGCCGCTGCCGACGATCCACAACGGCTCTCCCGAACGGCGCGCGGCCTCGATCGCCGTATCGATCCGCTTGTAGGGAACCAGCGAGGACACGATCAGCAGGTACTCGCCCTGCTCGCTCGGCAATCGCTCTTCGAAGTAGCGGTCCTCGACCGGCGGATGGATGACCGTCGCCTCCCGCCGGTAGTAGCGAGCCACGCGCCGTTCGACGTGGCGGGAGATCGCGGCGATGCGGTCGATACGCGAGGTCGCGGCGACGTCCCACACGCGCAGGTAGGACGCGCAGGCCGAGATCGCCAGCTCGGCCGGCTGCGGCACGCGCCCGAAGTAATCGCCGTAGAGATCCCAGACGTAGCGCATCGGCGAGAAGCAGTAGCAGGCGTGCTCGGCGCCGACCGGCGGGATCGCCCCCTTGGCGACGGCGTGGCTCATGCTGAGCACGAGATCGTAGCCGGAGAGATTGAAGCGCTCGACCGCCATGGGGAACAGCGGCAGCAGATAGCGATAGTAGCGGTGGACCTCGGGGAAGCGCTGCAGGAACGAGGTGACGATGCGGTGCCTCTCGATGGTCGGGCTGACCGTGCCTCTGCGGTGCAGGAGCGTGAAGACGTCAGCGTCGGGAAACAGCTCGCAGGCCGCCTCCAGGCACTTCTCTCCACCCCGCATTCCCGTCAGCCAATCGTGAACCAGGGCGACCTTCAAGAATGACCCAGAATCTCCTCGTACACCGCGAGAGTTTTGCGGGCCGCGTCGATCCAGGAAAACCGCGCCGCGCGCTTCCGCCCCTTCTCCACGAGCCCCTCGCGAAGCCCGTGATCCGTCAGCAGGCGATACATTTCACCGGCGATCAAGTCAACGCGACGCGGCGAGACCAGCAGCGCGGCGTCGCCCGCGATCTCCGGTACCGCCCCCGTTTCGGGAGCCAGCACCGGCACGCCGCAGGCGAACGCCTCGACCACCGGCAGGCAGAACCCCTCGTAGAGCGACGCCGAGGCGAACAGCTCCGCGCCGTTGTAGAGCGCGACGAGGTCCTCGCCGGCGATGGTCTCGATCACCCGCACGCCCTCGCCGCCCACCTCCTCCCTCGCCTGCCGGAGCGGCGGGTAGCCGGACAGCGCCTTGCCGCACAGCACCAGATCGGGACGGGGCTCGGCGAGGCGACCCCAGGCCCGCACCAGCGTCTCGACGTTCTTGTGAGGCAGGCAGTTGCCGACGAACAGCACGTAGGGCCGGCGAAGCCCGAGGCGGCCGAGCACTCGATCGATCTCTTCGCGAGACAGTGGGCGAAAGCGAGGAGATACGCCGTTCCAGACCACGCGGATCTTCCCGGGCTCGATGCCGAGATGCTCGCGCAGATCGCGCGCGGTGGCTTCCGAGACCGTGATCACCCGCCGCGCCCGGCGACACGCGAAGCGAATCATCGTGCGTCCGTAGAGGCGATGCACCGGCGAGCGCGACAGCAGAACGTGGATCAGGTCGTGCACCGTGACCACGACCGGCCCCGGCATCGCCAGGGGCAGGACGTAGTGCGGCGCGTGGAAGAGATCGATCCCGCGCTTGCGTGCCGCCGCCGGCAGAACGAAGTGCTCGGCGATCGAGTACTTGCCCGCCTCGACCGGGACCCACTCGACGTCGTCGAGCGGCAGCAGCGCCCGGCCGTCGGGAGCGCCGAAGGCGACGATCTCGATATCGGGGCGCAGCGAGCGCAGCCCGATCAGCGTCTCGCGGATGTATTCGCCGATGCCGCCGTCACCGAGCTTGCGAACGTCGATGCCGAGGCGCATGGCGGATGGAGGCACTTGGCGGTGGTTCGGCCCGGCGCGAGCCCGGGAAGCCCCGCGTCGCGCCGGCGCTTTACTCGAGGATTTCCCGAATCACGTACGTCGGCTTGTTCTGGCTCTCGTGGTAGGTCCGCGCGAGCATCTCGCCGAGGAGGCCCAGCGTGATGAACTGCATGCCGGCGAAGATCAGCAGCACCGCGAGGAAGAGCTGGGGCCGGCTGCCCATCGGTATCCCGTAGAGCTGGCGCTCGACGACCAGCCAGAGCGTCCACAGCACCCCGGCGACGAGCCCGCTCACCCCCCACAGGCCGAACACCTGGATCGGACGGGTCTTGAAGCTCGACAGGAACTTCACGGTGATGAGATCGAGGATCACCCGCACCATGCGCGACAGCCCGTACTTCGAGGCGCCGTAGCGCCGCGGCCGGTAACCGACCGGCACCTCGACGATCGAGGCGCCGAGATCGTGCGCCAAGACCGGCACGAAGCGATGCATCTCGCCGTAGAGCTTGAGGCCCGAGGCGAGCTCGCGGCGGAAGGCTTTGAACTGGCAGCCGTAGTCGTGGAGTCGGACGCCGGTGGCGGCGGCGATCAGCCGGTTTGCCGCCTCGCTCGGCAGCCGCCGGGTGAGGAAGCTTCCCTTCCAGCGTCCCTGCCGCCAGCCGCACACCATGTCGACGCCCTCGCCGAGCGCCGCCAAGAGCTTCGGGATGTCGGCGGGATCGTTCTCGCCGTCGCCGTCCATGGTGATCAGGATCTCGCCGCGGGCATGCGCGATGCCGGCCTGCAGCGCCGCGGTCTGGCCGAAATTGCGGCGGAACAGCACCACGCGGAGCCGCGCCACGCGCGCCTTCAGGCGGCGCAGCACGTCCGCGGTGCCGTCGTTGCTGCCGTCGTCGACGACGACGATCTCGTAGTCCTGCCCGAGCGGATCGAGCGTGCGCACCACGTCGTCGACCAGCGCCTCGACGTTGCCGGCCTCGTTGTAGACGGGAAATACGACCGAGATCCGCACTTCAGAATTCCGTCAGCGCCACGAACTGCCGGTAGCGCCGCTCGACGTCCTCGGCGGCGAGTCCGCGGAGCCGGTTCAAGCTGAAGTCCTCGACCACGAACGAGGCCATGACGCTGCCGTAGACGATCGCGCGCCGCACGTTCTTCTCCGAGAAATCCCCGCTCTTGGCCAGGTGGCCGATGAACCCGCCGGCGAACGCGTCGCCGGCGCCGGTCGGGTCGAACACCTGCTCGAGCGGAAAGGCGGGCACGGCGAAGATCGAGTCGCTCGAGAAATGCAGCACGCCGTACTCGCCGCGCTTGATGAGCACGCTCTTCGGTCCGAGCGCGAGGATCTTCCGCGCCGCGTGCACGATGTTGCGCTCGCCCGACAAGAGGCGCGCCTCCTCGTCGTTGACCGTCAGCACTTCGACGTCGCCGAGCAGCGCCTCGAGCTCGCCGCGCGTCTCCTGGATCCAGTGGGTCATGGTATCGGCGCCGACCAGGCGCGGCTTGGCGAGCTGCGCGAGCACGCCCTTCTGGAGCCCGGGGTGAATCGTGCTGAGAAAGCAAATCTCCGCCTGGCGATAAGCGTTCGGTACTTTGGGTTGAAAGTCCGCGAACACGTTGAGCTGCAGATCGAGCGTGTCGCGCAGGTTCATGTCCTCGTGATAGCGCCCCGTCCAGCGAAACGTGCGCCCGTCGGCGACCTCGATGCCCTCGGTGTCGATGCCGCGCGAGCGCAGGAACTCGAGCTCGCGCGCGGGGAAGTCCTTGCCGACCACCGCGACCACCGAGACCGGGGCGAAGAAGCTCGCCGCCACCGAGAAGAACGTCGCCGAGCCGCCGAGCACGTTCTCGACCTTGCCGAACGGGGTCTCGACGTTGTCGAACGCCACGGATCCGACGACCACGATCTTCACTTTCTTCCTCTTCTTCCTCGGCTTCCGAGTGGACCGCGGCCGTCTGCCGGCAGCAGGGCTACGGGCGGGAGGGCGTCACTCGTCACGGCACGTACCTGCCGATGATCGGGGCCAACCGCCGGCGCACCCGCGCCGGAATCCGGCGGCGCTCGGTGATGATCGCCTGCGCGAGCGCAGACGCGCAGGGACAGACCCGGCTCGGCGGCAGCGCCGACGCGACGGTCGCGACGATCCGCCGTGCCCGCTCGGTGCTCTCCTGCAGGATGCGCAAGACCTCGGCGATCTCCACGTCGCCCGCGGCCGAGTTCCAGCAATCGTAGTCCGTGACCAGCGCCACCGCGGCGAAGCACATCTCCGCTTCGCGGGCGAGTTTCGCCTCCTGCACGTTGGTCATGCCGATCACGTCCGCGCCCCAGCGGCGGTGCAGCTCGGATTCGGCGCGCGTCGAGAACTGCGGCCCTTCCATGCATACGTAGGTACCGCGCTCGTGCACCGCGGGGCCTCCCGAGCCGCGCGCCGCATCGACCACCGACCGCGACAGCAGCGCGCAGACCGGATCGCCAAAGCCCACGTGGGCGACGATCCCGTCACCGAAGAACGTACTCGGCCGGCGATAGGTCTTGTCGATGAACTGATCCGCCACTACGATCTCCCCGGGCCGGATCTCTTGCTTCAAGCTCCCCACCGCGCCAACCGAGATCAGGAACTCCGCCCCGAGTTGCTTCAGCGCGTAGAGGTTCGCGCGAAAGTTGATCTCGCTCGGCAAGAAGCGGTGGCCGCGGCCGTGCCGCGGCAAGAACGCCACCCCCACTCCGCCGAGCGCGCCAACCAACAGAGTATCGGAAGGATCGCCGAACGGCGTCCGCACGCGAATCTCGCGAGCGTCTTCGAGCCCCGGCATGTGGTAGAGCCCGCTGCCGCCGATCACGCCGAGCCGCACCGCCGGTGTCTCCGCCCGCCGCCGCTTCACCCGCTTTCGCCGCACCGCCGTCATGTCCGGAACCATCGAACGAGGCTCAGCCTACCAAGAAGCTCGCGAGTAACTGCTTGAAATTGCGACGGCTCGAGCTTCATCCACCAGGGCACGCGACGCACATGGCAACTCGGACCGACGAGTATGGAGAGATGGGGCGAAGCCCCCCCTGATGGATATTGCCCTCACGCGAGGTTGATGGGGTCGGCGGCCCTCGGACGGCCGGGGCCCGGAGATGGATTTCGCACGATCGGTTGTCTGAAGTTCTACGCGATCTCGCGACCCTGGAGAGCCAATCGATCGAGCGGACCACCGCTCCTTCAAGACCTTCGAGGACGCGATCCATTGGGGGGCGATCACGCCAAAATCGCTACGCCAAAACTCGACTCAACGAGCTCGATACGGATTCGGACCAGGAATCTAGGGGAGGGAGGCGAGCGATGCAACCGGGGGAGCGAGTGGGGATTCTCTTTCTTCACTGCCTTCGCCCTCGCGGTTGACGGCGCGAATCCTTTTCAGTACCAGAATTGGTTGCAGAGCATTTGTGGCCCAAGCGTTGAGGAGTCGTCCAACTGGTAGGACACCTGACTCTGGATCAGGGTGTTGGAGGTTCGAGTCCTCCCTCCTCAGTGATGATCGCCGAATCCGGAATGCCCCGCGAAACAACGTTCGGTCCCATCGTCTAGCGGTTAGGACGGCGGCCTCTCACGTCGCAAACCGGGGTTCGATTCCCCGTGGGACCACTTCTTTTCCCCCCTGTAAAAACAAATAGTTGACCTGGTTAGGCACCTCCCGAGGGGGGAGGGTCACCGCAAAGGTCACCACTTTCGCCTCGGCTTCACCTTCTCCGAGGGACTTAACGCCCCCATCCACACCCTTCGGGAACAAGTTGCCGTAGCTCCGTTCGATCATCGCCACGGAGGTCCCGCAGTACTCGGCAATGGCCTTCAGATTCGTGCCGCGTCGGATCATCTCTGTGATGAACGTGTGCCTCGTCGAGTAGAAGTCGCGAAGGCGAATCCGTAGCTTTCGGAGCACCGGATAGAAGCTCTTCTTCGGCCACTCCTGCTGGCTGATCGGACCGCCCTCCGGGTTCAGGAACAAGTACGCGTCCGGGTCGAAGATGAGACGGGCCCGCATGTATTCGCGGAGTGGACCAAGAGCCTCGGGAAGCAAGCGAATCGTGCGAACGCTCCGCGCGGTCTTCGGCTCGTTCTCTTCTCCGTGACACCATCCCTCGGAACCGGCCGGGCTCAGGTCTCTGGATCAGACGGCGGCGCGTTTCCCGTCGACATTCGAAAAGAAGGCCTCCGGTGAAAGCCCAAAGCGATCGGAAAGCGCCCTGATCTGCCGGACGTTGAGCGCGCGCTTTCCCCGCAGCAGATCCGACACGACGCCCTGGCTTCCGATCTCGGGAAGATCTCCCTGCGACAAACCGTGCTGTTCCATCAGAAACTTGACCAGCTCGGCCCCGGAAATATCGAGGACTTCATGGTGCTGGTCGTCGTACGCCTCGATCAACACGCTCAGCGTATCGATGAAGCGATAGCGCGGATCCTTCGGATTGTCCCCGATCTCATCGACCAGCTCGTTGAGCTGAGCGACGGCCGCGTCATACTCGCGAGCGTTTCGGATGGCTAGCAAAGGTGCGTAACTTTCCGGGTTCTTCAGAGTCCGGGGGCCAGTTCGGCTCTTCATTTCTTCCATGCTCCCTGGTCGTAATCCCTGTGGGTTAGGACATGCCGAACGAACAGCCTTTGCTTGTTGAAGTGGATCGCCGCTACGAGCCGATATTTGTTTCCGCCGATGTTGAACACATAGAAGTCTCTGTTGCCCACGGGGACGTAGTCGACGCCTCCGAACGTTCGCTTGAGCTCGGCTAGGTTTTTGAAGGCACCTTTGCTGATCGCTTTGAACCATCCTCGCAGAGGCATCTCGGCATCGCCGTGGCCCCGCCAAAAGCCCGTAAGCGCCTTGCGCGAGATCACACGCACCGGGAGAGCCTATCTCACAACGCGATAGCGATCAACTCAGAATGAGATGGCGATGCAACCGAAAGAGGGGAGCACGGGCACCCCACACACCTTGAACGAGTCGCTCGAGAATAGGGGCGCTAAGAGGATGCCGTCCCGAGGTCGTTCCGCTGTGTAGCAGCCCCTGTAGCCCTCTTCCTGGTGCGCGCCGTAAGCCCGAGCCGAGCTCGTCTCCACTTCTTGAACTCTCGATCCGAAGCGATGAAGGCTTCCACCATCTGCACCACGAGGGTCTGCACGTCGACCTCTTGGCCGTGCTTCGCCTGGAAGTAGCGCCTGTGGTCCTCGAGCTGCAGGAAGACCTTCCCGGAAATTTGAATGGAGAGCTCACATGGCGGGATCTCACGTTCGAGGGCTTTCAGCTTCATCGCGGCGACTCCTTTCCGGTTCAGTCCAAGGTCCGACCAGCGTAGGCGAAAACGGGGTGGTGACCGTCACCACTTTCGCCTCCGTTTGATGCTTTTTAGGGTCATTTTGCGTCCTGTGGCTCGTCATCCTCGCTCTTCGAAAACCCTTACGGCACAATGGTTTCCGAGGGTTCTAGCGGACTTTCCGAATCGCCATCGGGCCGTTTCGATTCCCCGTGGGACCACTTCCTTTCCCCTTCGCTAGATCCGATGGTTGAACTAAGCCACCCGGGACAT
>CAVPWJ010000162.1:0-11665 GCA_963708955.1 uncultured delta proteobacterium | reverse complement strand
CGACGTATTGCTCTTCTGAGAGCTACTGCCCAATCACCCGCGACAATGTGACCCGCGCGATCGCCTGTTCGTACCGTCGCTGGGCCAGGGTCAGGCGCGCGGTGGTGAGCGCGGATTGCGAGTCGAGGAGGTCGGTGGTGGTCGCGGAGCCTGCTTTCAACAACGCATCGGTCACGCGGTAGGACTCTTCGGCACTGGCGATGATCTTCTCCGCCTCGTCGAGGGCGCGGGTCACTTCGGTGGTGGTCGCGAGGTTGGTCGCGACGTCCTTCTCGATCAGTTTGCGCTGATCGTCGTAGTCGAGCTCGGCGGCTTCTGCCATTTTCGCGGCGGCGCGGTGGTTGAAGAAGGTGGCGCCCCACTCCCAGACCGGCCAGGTCGCCTTCAAGCCGACGAAGCCGGAGTCCTTGGGCGCGCCTCGGCGATCCCGTGAACCTCGCGAGCCGCCTCGAGGGCGTGAACAAAGAGTATGGAACTCGCATTCTGGTGAGTGAGCGGACCCGGGCCGAGGCCGAGCGGGACGATCCGGACCTCGTCTTCCGCCCGCTCGACAAGATCGCGGTCAAGGGAAAGTCCGTGGCCGTGGAGATCTACGAAGTCGTCGGCAGGCGCGAGGCGCTTACCGAGGAGAAGCGAAAGCTCCTCGAGTGGTACGGCAAAGGGATCGAGCTCTATCGGAGTCGATCCTTCCGAGAAGCGCAAAGCTGCTTCGAGGAAGCTCTGCTCGTCGACCCCGGGGATGGGCCGACCATCGTCTACGTCGCTCGCTGCAAGCAATTCCTGATCGAGCGGCCCGTGGAGTCCTGGGACGCCGTCTTCCGCATGGAGACGAAATAGGCCTGCTCCCAGCCGATGACCGCAGACAAACGCGGGACCTCCCGGTTCCCGCGGAACGCTAGGAGGACGCCCCTTCAGCCCCTCGTCGACCAGCGCTCGCATCGGCCGCAGCTGGTGCTGGTCTACACCGCGCAGCGCGTGTACTTGCAGGCCCGCCGAGAGCTGCGCCAGGGCACGGCGCCGCTGCGCACCGAGGTGCTGCCCTGTGTCGTCAATCCGGCGCGCGGGCGGCTGCGCTGGACCCTGCCATGCGCGCGGGCGCTGGCCTTGACCGGCGCAGGCTCGGGGCTGCTGTCCGGCCTGCTCGGGGTCGGCGGCGGCTTCGTCATCGTGCCGGCGCTGACGCGCTATACCGATCTCGACACGAAGAGCATCGTCGTCACCTCGCTGGCCGTCATCGCCCTGGTCTCGGCCGGCAGCGTCGCCAGCGCGGCGCTGGTCGGGGCAATGCCATGGAGCATCGGCGCGCCGTTCGTCGGCGGCGCGGCGCTCGGCCTGCTGGCCGGGTGGCAGTTCGCCGTTCGCCTGGCCGGTGCAGCAGGCGTTCGCACTGGCCAGCCTGCTCGCGGCGGTTCTGCTGATCGTTCGCGCGCTCGGCCGGCGCGGCTGAATCGGCCGCCGATTTTGTGTCTGACAGCACCGCGGTGAATCAGGCATGGTAGCGATCATCGAGAAACGCGGGTCAGCGATCGTGGCGACCGCAGCGTCGAAAGAGCATAACCGCCGAGATTCTCGAGAAGTTGGCCGTGCCAGCGATCGCACTTCGCGCGGCTGGTATTCCGCGCTCCGTCATGATCGCTTCCAGGTTGGGGGTGGAAATCTCGTCCTCGCAAACCCAAGACCCATATGGCACACGGCGGTTTGTGACACAGTAGTATTAGCGCCGAAGTTGTATCAATGAAGACGGGCAAGCCCCCACTGCTGCCTTGAAATGCCCACAGCTTTCTACGGCTTTTCGTCCATCGGCTCGAAGCTCTGCGCATTCACGCACCGTGGATGTGGCAGCCCGACGGGAGAACGGTCAGCTCTCGGCCACGGCCGCCAGCGATCCGGCCTTCGCGTTCACGCGCTGGGCCAGGTAGAGGACCATCAGCACGTTGGCCGCGAGCAGCGCGATCTTGCCCGCCGAGGCGCGCCTGAGGATCTCGAAGACCTCGAAGGGAATCAGCCCGCCGGTGCTGAGGATCGTCATGCATTCCGCCCAGCGCTTGTCGAAGTAGAGGCCGAGGCCCTCCGTATAGAAAAGCACGACGTAGAAGGAGCTGCCAAGGCTCACCATGCGAAGCGTGCGCGGATCGACGTCAACGACTTTGCGAACCAGCGTGTCGAGCACACGGTAGTGGCCGTCGGCCGCGACGTTCATCGCCCAGCGCGTCATCGGCCTCGCCATGCTCGGATTGAGCAGGCCGAGCGCGGCAACGGCAGCGCTCACCAGAAACGTGGCCTTGAGCAACTTGAAGGCCGCGATCAACTGTAGCCAGAGGTCGCCTAACCACCGCCGTTGAAGTCCGCGCCCGACCTGCCGGCCGTTGATCGACCACACGATGTGACGCGCGTCGGCACGTGCGCCCGGTCCGTCCGCCGACGCGGTGATCGCCGTCCCTCCCTCTCGCAACCGTCGACTATGCCGGTAGCTTCCAAGAACGTTCGTCCGACGACCAGCGATACCAGCAGGTGGGCGAGGAGGGAAGAGCCGGAGGAACGCTTCACGAATCGCCGCGAGCTCGCCCGTACGCCCGACGGTCGGCCCGCCCGGACCTACATGCCCTGGGCCGAGATCGGCGTGATCTTATAGAGTACTCGAACCTCCGTGCGGGCGGTCCGGAAAGTTAAGGATGGCGCCGTACGCTTCGAGTTGCTTCGTTGCCCGGGATTCCGACGCCGGTCGACGATCGGTCCGCCGTGCAGTACGGCATTTTCTCGGAGGCGCTGGTCGGGGATTGTGGCCGTTGCGGCCGTCATCCATCACGTTGCGCCCCAATACCCGGCTTGCGCATCGGTGTGTCAGCGCTATTTCCGCCGCTTCTCGCCGTAATGATCGCGTTGCTTCTGTCCCTCCGGATGGTGCCGCAGGTTGCCTACATCGCCGTGACGCTCGGAACGCTCCTTGGCACAGAGGGGCAGACCTCGCGAACCTCGGCAAGAATCTGCGGCCTTGGCACCCCGGTCGCTTCGATCGGCGGCGGCGGCTCGCCGAGGTCGTATTTCTCAGCGTGAGCGGCGGGCTCGCCGGGATCGTCATGGGAGTCGTCTGCTCGAAGGGCATCACGACTTTCGCTGGCGGGCGGGCGGCGATCGCTGGCGGGGCCTCGCTCCTCGAACGAGCGAATATCCCTTCACCGCTTATGTAGAATTCGGCAGCTTGTGGTGGCCATCCTCAGGTGTGCGAGGGCGAGTTCGGTCGCCGAGGCGGTCATTGAGGATTCCAATGCCCGGTATTTCGTTTTTTCTTTGCCTTCGTCAAGGGGCTGCTTCGACGAACTCTGCGAATAGATCCGGCGGATCCTGCGTCTAATTGCATCGGGGGTCTGAGAGAGGGCATACTGGGCGAGATAATCCGCAAAACGCTATGGCTCGCCGCCGTGCTGGTCGCCGGCTGTGGCAGCGGGGGCGCTCAGTGCAGCAACCCGTCTCAGGTCTCGGGTGTCTGGTCCGGCACGACGGACGATCAAACTGAACGGGGGCTGGGTACCGTGCGGGTTGCGTTCACTCAGACGGAATGCCAACTCGGCGGCACCTGGCAGACGGTCTTCTCGGAGCCCGGGACCAGCGCTGTTCAGACCGTCCAGGGGTCCGTGGACGGCACCGAACTCCACTTCACGATCATGGCAGCGAGCGGTAAAGGATGCCGGACGACGGTCGCTGGAACGCTGGTCAGCCCGACCGAGATCCTGGGCACTTATGCGACCGGCGTCTGCGGCGAGAGCGATTCGGGATCATTCGACATCACCTTCACGGGGCCGCTGCCGACGCCGACGGTCACACCGACCGTCTTGTTGTTCAGCACCCCGACGCCGACTCCCACACCACAGTGAAACGCGGCAAAAAAAGGCAGGTCTACTTCACCCGCTTGCCTTGGTTCACAAGTTCACGAGATACGTGACCTCGCGTTTCCTTCGACGGCAAGGGAGATAAAAATGCGCTACACCCTGACGCTTCTCTGCGCTGCGCTTTCGCTGACTCTTGCTGCCTGTGGCTACAACTCTCTGCAGGCGGACGACGAGCAGGTGAAGGCGGGCTGGGCGGAGGTGTTGAACCAGTACCAGCGTCGAGCGGATCTGGTGCCGAATCTCGTGAACACGGTCAAAGGGTTTGCGGCGCAGGAGAAAGATGTTCTCCTCGGGGTGACGAATGCGCGGGCGAAGGTCGGCGGTGTGCAAGCGACTCCGGAGCTCATCGACGACCCGGGCGCATTAGCGAAGTTCCAAGCGGTGCAAGGAGAGATGACCTCGGCATTGTCGCGCCTGCTCGTGGTCTCGGAGAATTATCCGCAGCTCAAGTCGGACACGAACTTCCGCGACCTCCAGGCTCAACTCGAGGGGACGGAGAACCGGATCACAGTGGCGCGCAAGCGCTACATCGCGGCGGTCGAGAAATACAATATTGAAGTCCGCTCGTTCCCATCGAACCTGACGGCGAAGATGTTTGGCTTCAATATCCGCCCGAATTTCACGGTGGAGAACGAGAAGGAGCTCGCCACGCCGCCGAAGGTCGACTTCGGTTCGGCACCGGGATCTGCCAAGTAATCGCCGCGGTCGCAAGCGGACATTCTCGTGAGGCTCAGCTCGGCTTCAGCACTGCTCCTCTTCGCGCTGGCGGCCGCTCCGGCGCCGGCTCGGTCGGAGGTCGCCGTCCCCGAGCTTCGCTCCCGGGTTACCGATCTCACCACAACCCTCGATCGCACTACACAAAGCACCCTTGAGGAGAGCCTTCGCGCATTCGAGGAAAAGCACGGCAGCCAGATCGCCGTACTGCTCGTGCCGACCACCGAGCCCGAGACGATCGAGCAGTACTCGATGCGGGTTGCCGAGAGCTGGAAGCTCGGCCGTAAGGGTGTCGATGACGGCGCCATCCTCCTTGTCGCGATGAAGGACCGGACGATGCGCATCGAGGTCGGTGACGGCCTCGAGGGGGTGCTCAACGATGCGACCTGCAAGCGCATCATCAGCGAGATCATCACTCCTGAGTTCCAGCGCGGGAATTTCCGTGGCGGCATCGAGGCGGGAATTGATCGGATGATGCGCGTGATCAAGGGCGAGACGCTTCCGACGCCGGCGCCTCGGCGTGGAGGAGGAGGTGACGGAGACAACTCGTCATCGCTCTTCTTTCTGACCTTCCTGGCGATGGGAGCGGCGAACGCGCTTCGCCGGTTCCTAGGAAGGCTCGGGGCGGCCGTGCTCATCGGGCTCGGTGCCGCTCTGATCTCCTCCTTCGTGGCGTCCGCTTCGGCCGCTCTGCTGATCGGCGTCATGGCATTTGCGCTCGCCCTATTCGGCGCTGCTGGTGGTTCATGGAGCAGCGGTCGCCGTGGCTACGCCGGGGGCGGAGGGTTCAGCGGCGGCGGCGGGGGCTTCGGTGGCGGAGGCGCCTCGGGACGGTGGTGACATGAGCTTGGCGCGCATTCTTCGGCATCTTGCGAGCAGCAGGCTCTCGGTCCGCCGAGCATTTCCGTTCGAGGCCCTGGGAGCGATCGAGACGGCTATCCGGGAGACCGAAGCGACTCACGACGGGGAAATCGTGTTCGTGGTCGAGTCCGCACTCGACACACTACCCCTTCTGCGTGGGCAGACGGCGCGGGAGCGCGCCCTGGAGGTGTTCTCGCGCCAACGGGTCTGGGACACCGAGCACAACAACGGCGTGCTCATCTACATCCTCGTGGCCGACCGCGCCGTCGAGATCCTCGCCGACCGTGGGATCCATATGCGCGCCGGGGAACGAGCGTGGACAGAAATCTGTCGCGAGCTCGAGGCCTCCTTCAGTCGCGGCGACTACCTGGCGGGAGCCCTTGCGGGTATACGGGCCGTCGGGAGGCATCTCGATAGGCACTTCGGGTCCGCAGGAACGCGAATCAACGAGCTGCCCAACAAACCGATCGTTTCATAAACAAAGGTTGAAGCTGACGGCATCGGTCGCAAGGATTTCAAGCGGAAGAGACATTTGGGAGAGAGTTAGCCATGGCCAAGCAGCGTGCACGGGCCGGGCGACCGAGCAGCGCGCGCTCAGGCGCCGACCGCGGACTTCTCGGCGCTCGCCGCGAGCTCGCCGGTGATCGCCTCGTCGAGGGTGCGCAGGCACGCTTCCACGCAGCCCGTCAACGCGGGGAGGGCGGCCTCGGACCTCGACTTCATCGCCGCTTCCACGTCGCGCACGGCTCTCGCCAGCCTCATCGCCCCGAACGTCGCCGTGCTGCCCTTGAGGCCATGCGTGAACCGCTCCACGGCCGGGAAGTCCGCGGCGTCGACCGCCGCGCGGAGCGAAGCGACGTTCTCTCGCGTGTTGCGCAGGAACACGGCGAGCAGATCGCGGGCGACGGCTTCACCGGCCTCCGCGCGCCACGCCCGCAGGTTGGCTTGAAGCTCCGCGTCGAGCGCTCCACCCGCGGCACCGGCGGGCGGCGATTCCGGCGGCCCGATCTTCACTACCGTCCGCTTCGCGGGCATCCAACACTCGAGCGCGGCGTGCAACTGCTCTCGACGGATCGGCTTGGCGATGAAGTCGTCCATTCCCGCGGCAAGGCAACGGTCGCGGTCACTCTGCATCGCGTGCGCCGTCAACGCGATGATCGGCACGCGCCGCGCTCCGTTCTCGGCGCGGCGAATCTGTCGCGTCGCCTCGTAGCCGTCCAGCTCCGGCATCTGACAGTCCATGAACACGACGTCGTAGGGGATGCGTCCCACCATCGTCACCGCCTCTCGCCCGTCGGCGGCGACGTCGATGCGGCACCCCATGCCATCGAGCATCAAGTGAGTCACCCGCTGGTTGACGGGATTGTCCTCGACCACCAACACCCGGGCTTGCACGGTCGCACCAGGCTTGCGATCGCGCGGGGCCTTGGCCCGGCGTGCGGCGACGTCGTGACGCGTGATCAGCGCCGCTCTCTGGCCGTGCGATCGCGCGGCCCATGCCGCCAACAGCGCTTCCTGCAGCAGCGACGGCCGGACCGGCTTGGTCACGACCGCCGCGAAACCCGCCTCGGCGATGCGCTCGAGGCTCCCCATCTGGCCGCCGGGCGAGAGCAGGATCAGCACCGTGCCGGCGAGCATCCCGTCCGCCTTGATCGCGCGCGCCAGCGCCTCGCCGTCACCCTCGGGCATGTCCATGTCGAGCAGCGCAATCTGGAACGGCTGGCCGGCGCCGGCCCCTTCCGCCAAGGCTTGCAGCGCCTGCGCTCCCGAAGCGGCCGGCGTACAGCGCAGGCCCCAGCGATCCAACTGCTCCGCGAGCACGCGACGGCTCGGCTCGCTGTCGTCGACGACGAGCACGCGCATGGCTTCGCGCTCGGCAGGCTGCGGCAGCGGGCGCGGCTTTGCCGCCGGATCGATCCGCAGCGGCAGCGCGAACCAGAACGTCGAGCCCTCCCCCGGGCAGCTCTGCAGACCGATCTCGCCTTTCATCAGCTCCACGAGCTGCTTCGAGATCGCCAAGCCGAGGCCACTGCCGCCGTACTCCCGCGTGGTCGACGCGTCGGCCTGAACGAACTTCTGGAAGATCCGTTCCTGCGCCTCCGGCGGGATGCCGATGCCGGTGTCCATCACGCGGAATCGGAACCGCGCCCCACCGTCGTCGCGCGGCTCGGCTCCGACGTCGACGAGCACGTGGCCGCACGCGGTGAATTTGATGGCGTTTCCAACCAGGTTGGTCAGCACCTGGCGGACGCGGCCGGGGTCGCCGATCACGTCCCGCGCGATGCCCGGCTGATAGCGGAACACCAGGTCGATGCCCTTCTGCCTCGCCGCCGAGCTCATCAGATCGAGCGCCTCCCCGGCCGCGGCCTCGAGGTCGAAGGGGATCGATTCGATCGACAGCTTGCCGGCGTCGATCTTGGAGAAGTCGAGGATGTCGTTGACCAGTCCGAGCAGCGACTCGGCGCTCGAGCGCACCGTCAGCGCAAATTCCGCCTGCTCGGCGGTGAGCTGGGTGTCGAGCAAGAGCCCGCTCAGGCCGAGGATCGCGTTCATCGGCGTGCGAATCTCGTGGCTCATGTTGGCGAGGAACTCGGAGCGCGCGGCCGAGACCCGCAGCGCCTCGTCACGCGCCCGGTGGATCTCGGCCTCGGCGACCTTCTGCTGCGTGACGTCGCGGAAGCTCCACACCCGGCCGCCGATCTCGTCGCCGAGCCGCTGCGGCCGCGAATAGCGCTCGAAGACCTTACCGTCGCGGAAGTGCAGAAGATCGAAGCTCTCGGCGGCGGGGTCGTCGTAGAGCTGGCGCACCTTGCGGAGAAACTCCTCCGGATTCTCCAGTTGTGAGCGCACCGCGCCGAGCGCCTGAGCATCGTCGCCCATGGCCGCGATCGATTCCGGAAGCTGCCACATATCGAGGAACCGGCGGTTGTAGCTGACGATCTTTCCGTGGCGATCGACGACCAGGATCCCGTCGGCCGTGGAATCGAGCGTGGCGGTGAGCAGCGAGAGAGTGCGGTTCAGGTCCTCCTGCGCGCGCTTTCGCTCGGTGATGTCCTCCGCCGTCCCGACCACGCCGACGATCTTGCCGTCCTTGTACAGCGGCGTGTTGCTGTAGGTGATGGTGACCACGCGGCCGTCCTTGCGGAGCGTCGGCGTCTCGGCGCTCGCCACCGTGACGCCGACGCGCACGACCGCCGCGAAGCGAGACGCCACGTCGGCGAGCGCCGCGGGCGGGATCAGCTTCGTATAGAAGGCGCCGAGCAACTCGCTCGCCTCATAGCCGCTGATGTCACAGGTCCGGCGATTGACGAGCGTGAAGCGGCCGTCGACATCGAGCACGCAGATCGCGTTGGTGGTGCTCTGCATGACCTTGTCGCGGAACTCGATGGTGCGCCGCAGATCCTCCTCGGCCCGCTTGCGGTGGTCGATCATCTCGTTGAAGATGGTGGCGAGGTCGCCGATCTCGTCGCGCGAGCGGACCTCGATCGGCCGGCCGAGATCGCCCTGCGCAACGCGCAACGCGCCTTCCCGGAGGTCGCGGATCCCGGCGCGAAGCCCGCGTGCGATCCGCCCGTAGACCACCAGGCCGCCGCACAGCAGCGCCGCGGCCGTGGCCAGGATCGTCCCCATCAGCACCCCGCGCAGCCGCCGCGAGCCTTCGGCGAGCGCGGCGGAGAACTCCCGCTCGAGCAGCGTCAGACTCGCGTTGGTCGCCTCGATGCGATCGAGGATCCCGCGCTCCTGGTCCGCGGCGAGGCGGCCGGAGTGGATCGCGCCGTGGAGCTCCTCCGCGCAATCGACGAGCGCGGCGATGTAGCGCTCGCCGTGCTCCCAGAAGCCCATCGCCGCGGCGAAATCGCTCCAGCCGCGGAAGTGCCGAAACAGGAAGATCATCGCCGGAACGTCCTCGGCGGTGCTCCCGCCCGCGACGAATCCCTGCTCGACGACCGCCGGATCGTAATCCGGCTTCTCCATCTCGAGGCGGCCCTTGCGGTAGCCGAGCGGGATGGCGATCGCCTCCCGGTACTTCCGGTAGTCGCGCTCGTCGTGGGAGCGGGCGTAGCGCACGAGGTAGTAGACGGCGTCCTTCTGGCCCTTCGACCACAGGCCCTCGCCGGTGACGGCGGCGCGCACGCCGGCGGTGGCGCTCAGCACGAGGGCCACGAGCGCGAGCAGCGCGGCGACGATCGCCGCGAACACGACGACGATCGCCGCGAGCTTGCTGGTGATCGACAGATCGCGCAGCGACGGGCGCGAACGAGCCGGCGGCCCCGCCTTCATCGGCCCGGGCTCCCGGCGGCGGAGAGAGATCCCGGCTTCTCTCCTTTTTGGTGGGGGCTTCGCACGGCGTGGAACATGACGAACCACCAAGCTAGCAAGCGCCGCACCAGCAAGCCGCCGCTGAAAATTCATTTATAAATCACGGGATGACCACCCCGAGAGCGCGGCGCCGGCGCGCCAATACTCCGCCGATTCCGCTCACTTTCGGCACGTTCGTGGGCGCGAGGCCGTATTCGAGAGCGACGGATTTCGAGCGCTCACGCGCCAGGCCCGAGGCGGACCACTCACCCCGGGGCGCGGAGAGCTTCGCGCCGCGCGATGTCGAGATGCCGTGGCGACGTCCGCGCGGCTCCCGGACCATCCGGCCGCCCTTCAGACCGCTTTCGCCGTCACCCGCGGCCGGCGGGCCCGCCGACTCGCCTCGATCGCCGGGACCGGCCGCGGCACACGCGCAGCGAGGCGGGCGCGCAGCGTGGCCTTGACGCTCCCGCGCACCGCGCCGAGGTCGAAGCTCTTGCGGTCCGTGATCCATTGCGTGGCGACGCCGCGCAGCAGCCCGACGAACACCGCCGCCTCGACCGCCGGATCGACGTCGCCCCGGATGTCGCCGGCGCGCATTCCGCTCTCGATCCAGCGGGCGACGGCGTCGCGGCACTGGCGGTCGGCGCGGGACACCAGCGGGCGGATCTCCGGCACCGGACCGAGCGCCTCGCCCATCAACACGTGGAGGAACCGCAGGCGATCCGACCGTATCGAGAGCACGTTCAGATACGTGTCGACGACGGCTTCGAGCGCGTCAAGGCCGATCTCATCGACGACCGCGGCCTCGATCGGGTCCCGGTGGAAGCGGCCGCGAATGCGTTCGGCGAGCGCGCGGAAGAGGCCCTCCTTCGAGCCGAAACGATGGCTGACCAGCCCCGCGGCGTAACCGGCTTCTTTGCCGATCTGCGCGAGCGTCGTCTTGCTGTACCCCTGGCGTGCGATCAGCTTGGTCGCCGCGCGCAAGATCATCTTCTCCGACAGCGCGCTGCGCTCGGCCTGGCTGCGGCGCTTCGGCGGCTTGCGAATCATGGGGCTCGCCTCTCACTTATTAATTGACCAGTCAACAAATTTATCGTAGGCGGGGCCGATCAGCGAGGCGAGGGCATGGCTCACGATCCTGACTTCGAGACGCTTGCGCCGGCCACCCAGGAGCACGGCCGCACGGCTTCGAAGAGCTCGACGAAATGAAAGAACGCACCGGCCCGCTGTCGGACTTCCGCGTCCTCGACTTGACCCAGGCGCTCGCCGGCCCGTTCGGCACGGCGCTGCTCGCCGATCTCGGTGCCGACGTCGTCAAGATCGAGCCGCCGGGCGGCGACCTCTCGCGCGTGATGGCGCCATTGGTCAAGGACTTCGCTCCACCCGGATCGTCGCGCGAGGCGGGCTGCGACTACGGCGGCTACTTCGCGAGCATCAACCGCAACAAGCGATCGATCGTCCTCGATTTGCGGAAGGACGAGGATCGCGAGCGCTTTCTCGGGCTCGTCGCAACCGCCGACGCGGTGGTCGAGAACTCGCGGGTCGGCGTCATGGACCGGCTCGGGGTCGGCTACGAAGCGCTGCGCGGCGTGAATCCGCGCCTCGTCTACGCGGCGATTCGCGGCTTCGGCGATCCCCGCACCGGCCAGAGCCCGTACGCCGAGTGGCCGGCGTTCGACATCGTCGCCCAGTGCATGGGCGGCCTGGTCGGCATCACCGGTCCGACCGACGGCACGGGCTTTCCGAACGGTGCGAGCATCGGCGACATCTTCCCGGGGGCGCTGATGGCGCTCGGCGTGGTCTCGGCCGTCCACCACGCCCGGCGCACCGGCCAGGGCCAGTTCCTCGACGTCGCCATGTACGACGCGATCCTCAGCCTCTGCGAGACGATGGTCATCAAT
>CAVPWJ010000161.1:0-31700 GCA_963708955.1 uncultured delta proteobacterium | reverse complement strand
TGCTGCGCGTTGCGGTCTACCGGGATACCGGTCGGTGGCTGCGCTTCGTCGGCCACGAGATGCTGTTCTTCCGGTTCCCCGGCCTGCGCACGCTCGCCGCGCGCTTCGGCGTCGTGCCGAGCCGCGACCTCGATGCTGCGCGCCGCACGCTCGCCGAGCATCGTCTGTTGATGCTCTACCCCGGGGCCGGCAGCGAGGCGTCGCTGCGCTCGTACCGGCGCGAGCCGTATCGCCTGAAGTGGCACCAGCGGATGGGGTTCGTGGAGCTTGCGCTGCGCGAGCGCGCCACGCTGCTGTTCGTGGCCGGAATCGGCATCGACGAACTCTACTACCAGACCGACGTCACACTCCCGGGTGCCCTCTTCGATCTCTTCGACGGAACCTACCTCGCCGAGTATCGCGGCATCCGCATGCAGTTCGGCGCCGCCGGGCTGCACGTCTTACCGGGGCTGTTTCCGTTCCCGGTGCGCGTCACGCACGTGGTCTCGGCGCCGCTCTCGCTCGACTACGACATCGATCCGGCGGACCCCCGCGCCGTCGAGAAAACCCAGATCCGCCTGTGGGCGGAGTGCCAGGAGCATCTCGACCGCGCCGTCGACCGGCGCGCGCGCGACTCGGACGTCGTCGACCGGCTTTGGCGTGGCGGCATGCGCTGGCTCCAGGATGTCGGGGTATGAGGGGCCGCGGCGGGAGCGCTCCGGCACCTCGTGAAAGCGTTGCCAGCAGCCGCGCGAAGTGGCACTCGTCGTTCCCAGCGGAGAGGTGAGCAAATGAAGATCAAGAAAATTCTCGTCCCCGTCGACTTCTCCGAGAGCTCGCTCGCCGCGCTCGACCACGCCATCGAGCTGTCGCGCGCGCTCGGCGCCTCTCTGGAGATCCCCTGCGTCGTCGAGCCATTCACCTATGCTCCGCTCGCCGGCCCCGCGGTCGACTTGAGCGCCATTCGCCAGGAGCAGGAGCGCATCGCCCGCCATCACCTCACCGCGCTCGAGGGACAGCTGGCGAAGCGGCGCGTGCGCTGTCGCGCCGAGCTCCGCCTCGGCACGCCCTACCGGACGATCGTCGAGCGCGCGACCAAGCTTCCCGCGGACCTCGTCGTGATGGGCACGCAGGGCCGCAGCGGGCTCTCCCACCTGTTGGTCGGCAGCGTCGCGGAGCGCGTGGTGCGCTCCGCGACCTGTCCGGTACTGACCGTCAGCGCGCAGCCGAAGGCTGGCCGGAAGCGCAAGAAGCGGGGCTGATCGGCCGCCGGGAGAAACGCTCGATGTACCGTTTTCTCGAGCTCCACGTCGAAGACTTCATGACCCGATCGGTGGTGACGATCGCCCCCACGGCGACGATCGCCGAGGCGCAGCGGCTGTTCGACGAGCACGACTTCAACTGCCTGCCGGTAGTGCAAGACGGCAAGCTGCTCGGCGTGCTCACCAAGCTCGACCTCTTGAAGGCGTTCCGATTTCGCATGACCCACGTGGTTCCGCCGTACGCGACGATCGTCGCCGAACCCGTGCACACGGTGATGACCGAGGATCCCGCGGTGGTGCGTCCCGATGCGCCGCTGACCCGCGTGCTCGAGAAGATGGTGAAAACCCGTTTTCGCAGCTTCCCGGTCACGCTCGGCAGCGAGATCCTCGGCATCATCTCGCGCGAGGACGTGATGCGCGGGCTGTTGAGCGCCGTGCGGAACGGATCGGCGGAAGCGTCCGAGCCGCCGCGCTCGCGCTCCGCCGCGAAGAAGCCCTGAACGCGTATCTCCCGAGGAAAACGGCCTCGGACGCAGAGCACCGAAGCTACGACGAGGCTTCCGCCTCGCGCGTCGCGACCCGGACCCGCGCATCGACGACCACCGCCCCGCGCCCCGGCTCGAGCACCAGCACCGGGTTGAGATCGAGCTCGGCGATCTCGGGCGCCGCCTCGACCAGCGCGGAGACACGGCGGATCAGCATGGCCAGCGCCTCGCGGTCGCCGGCGGGTGCGCCGCGGAAGCCCGCGAGTAGCCGGCGCAGGCGCAAGCCGTCGATCATCTCTCGCGCGTCGACGTCGGTGACCGGCGTCAGGCGAAACACCACGTCGTTCACCACTTCGACGAGCCGGCCGCCGAATCCGCAGGCGACCAACGGACCGAACGTCGGCTCGACAGTGACGCCGACCAGCGCCTCGATGCCGCCACGGATCTCGCGCTGCAGCAGCACGCCTTCGAGGGGCGCGCCGACGGCCGCCATCCGCTCTTCGAGCGAGGCCACCGCCGCCACCACGTCCCCGGCCGAGCGCAAGCCGAGGATCACGCCGCCGACGTCGCTCTTGTGCAGTACGCCGGGCGCCACGGCCTTGGCTACCAGCGGATAGCCGATCCGCTCCGCCGCGGCCACGGCGTCGGACGCGGTCGCTTGCTCGGAGGCCGCCGCGTCGATACCGGCGGCGCGCAGCAGCAGGGCAACGTCGCGCGCCGACAGCCAGCCGGGGCCGCCCTGTTCGACGGCGCGGTCGAGCACCGCGCGAATCGCGCTGTGCGCCGTGCGATCGAGCTTCCAAACCTCGCCGCCCGGCCGCCGGCGCCAGCTCGCATAGCGCTCGGCGGCGGCCAAGCTGTGCGCCGCGTTCTCGGGAAAACGGTAGACGGGAATCCGGCCCCGCCCCTCCACGACCGCCGGCGCCACGCTCTGCGAGGTGACGAACACCGACAGCAGGGGCTTTCGCGCATCGATCGCGGCCGCGCCCCGGGCAATCGCACGGGCCACGTCGTTCGGCGCGGCCTGCGGCGTCGGCACGTTGATCGCGACCACCGCGTCGACGTTGGGATCCGCGCCGACCAGCTCGATCGCGCGCGCATACTCGTCGGGACCCGCCGAGGCAATCATGTCGATCGGATTCGCCAGCGACGCATGCCGCGGCAGGAAGCCGCGCAATCGCTCGACCGTCCCGGCCGCCAAGCTCGGGAACTCGAGGCCGCGCCCTTCGGCCGCGTCGGCGAAGAGGATCCCCGGCCCGCCCGCATTGGTCACCACCGCGACTCGCGGTCCGGGCGGCAGCGGCTGGGTGGCGAGCAAGGCGGCCACGTCGAAGAGCTGCTCGGTGGTGTCGGCGCGGATCACGCCGGCCTGCTCGAAGAGCGCTTCCGCCGCCACGTCGAGGCTGGCGAGCGCGCCCGAGTGGCTTGACGCCGCCCGCCGCCCGACCGCGGACCGCCCTGCCTTGACGGCGACGATGGGCTTGCGCCGCGCGAGCTCGGGAGCGAGCCGGGCGAACTTGCGCGGGTTGCCGAAGCTCTCGAGATAGAGCAGTACGACGGCCGTGCGCGGGTCGTCGTACCAGTAGGAGAGGAGATCGTTGCCCGAGACGTCGGCCTTGTTGCCGACCGAGACGAAGCTCGATACGCCGAGGCCGCGCTCGCGCGCCAGCTCGAGCAGCGCGAGGCCGAGGGCGCCGCTCTGGGAGAGCGCCCCGAGGTTGCCGACCGGCACGGCGACCGGGGCGAACGTCGCGTTCAACGCGACCGCGGGATCGGTGTTGAGGATACCGAAACAGTTCGGTCCCACCAGGCGCATGCCCGCGCCGCGCGCCAGCTCACGAAGCTCTTGCTGCGCGTCCCGCCCCTCCGAGGAGACCTCGCCGAATCCCGACGTGATCACCACCACACCGGCGGCACGCGCTCGGGCGGCGGCGCGGACGGCGTCGGCGACCGCCGGGGGCGGCACGGCGATCACCACCAGGTCGACGGGCGACCCGATGGCGTCGATCGACGCGTAGCAGCGAAGCCCGTCGATTTCTTCGGCCTGCGGGTTCACGGGATGGATCGGTCCGTGGAAACCGCCGGCTCTCAGATTGGCGATCAGCGTGTGACCGATGCTGCCGGCGCGGCGCGAGGCGCCGACCACGGCGACCGAGCGTGGCCGCAGCAGCCGGGCGACGCTCTGCGCGGCGGCGGTACGGTCGCGCTCGCGCGCAACCTCGGCGGACTGCTCGGTCTCCTCGGTCGAGAACCACAGGTGGACGACGCCCGCCTCGACCGAGCGCTTGACCACGAAGCCGCTCTCGGCAAACACCTCGAGCATGCGGTTGTTCTCGCCGAGCACGTCGGCCTCGAACTCCTCGATGCCGCTGCGACGAGCGGCCCGTGCTAGCTCCTCGAGCAAGGTCGTGCCGATGCCGCGGCCCTGGTGCGCGTCGGAGACGGCGAAAGCGACTTCCGCGCGGCGCGGCGAGCCGGGCGTGCCGGAGACGACCGCGTAGCGACCGACGCCGATGATCTTCTCCTCCGCGCCCGAGCCGAGCGTGGCGACGAAGCCGACGCGATCGACGAAGTCGAGCTCGGTGAAGCGCTTGAGCTCCTGCTCGCTCAGGCGCCTCTTCACTCCGAAGAAGCGAAAGTAGACCGAGCTCGTGCTGAGCGAGGCGAAGTGATCGAGCAAGCGCTGCTTGTCGTCGGGACGGATTGCCCGCAAGCGGATCGATCCACCGTCGCGCAGGATACGATCGGCGTGAAACTCGCGGAAATCTGCGGCCAACGTCGTCATGATTGGATGGGCTGGCGAGCTCTCGGCGGGCGACCGGCGCGCCGAGAGCTCGCGTCGGTCGAGGAAGTACCCATCTCGCTCGCCGCGTCAACAGCGATCATGCCAGGCGGCGGACGGTAGCCGGAAGGTACTTGCGTTCACAGCCGCCGGCGGGAGATCGTGAGGCGGTGCAGACGCCGAGGGCAGGAGGGCGCGACGATTGAGCGCCGGGGGCAAGAAGCTGCTCGTACCCGTGGGCGCGCTGGTTGCCGTGGTGCTGGCCGGCACGCTCGGCTATCGCGTCTGCGAGCGGCTATCATGGGCCGACGCCGCCTATCTGGCCGTGGTCACGATCTCCACGGTCGGCTACGGGGACATCGTTCCGCGTACGCCCGCGGGCCGGCTGTTCACCGTCTTCCTCATCCTCACCGGGGTGGGGGTGGCGCTCTACCTGCTCAGCAGCCTGGCCGAGCTCGTGCTCGAGGGCAGGCTGCGCGAGCTACTCGGGAGAGACGCGATGGAGCGTGAGATCCGCAAGCTAAACGAACACGTGATCGTCTGCGGCTACGGCCGCTTCGGCCGGGCGGTGGTCGACGAGATGGCGCAAGGCCACACCGACCTCGTGGTCATCGACTCCGATCCGCAGCGCGAGGAGGAGCTCAAGCGCCTGCGGCTTCCCTATCTGATCGGCTCGGCGCTGTCGGACGAGGTTCTGGCCAGCGCCGGCATCGCCCGCGCGCGGGCGATCGTCGTCGCCACCGCTTCGGATTCCGACAACGTCTTCATTACGCTCTCCGCCCGCGAGCAGAACCCGTCGATCCGCATCCACTCGCGCGCCGAGACCGAAGCCGGCATCCGCCGCTTACGGCTGGCCGGGGCGGACCAGGTGATCTCCGCCTACCAGACCGGCGGAACGCGGATCGCGGCCTCGATCCTGCGGCCGGCCGTGGTCGACTTCCTGGAGATCTCCAGCCCCACGCGCGGCGAGGAGGTGGCGATCGAGGAGATCCGCGTCTCGCCTGGCTCCGGACTGGTGGGGCGCGCGATTCATGCCATCGAGCGCGACACGCCGCGCCTGCGCGTGGTGGCGATCAAGCGCGGCGAGGAGCCGATCCGGATCGTGCCCGACGCTTCTCTGCAGGTGACCGGGGGCGACTTTCTGGTCGTGGTCGGCAACCGCCAAGGGCTCGAGCAGCTCGCGCAGATGGCGGCACGCACCTGACCTACGTGCCTTGCCGGCCGCCGAAAACCTTCTCGGAGATACTCCTTGCGCGGAGAGGAAATTCAGTCCGAGCCGGCGATGCCGAGCTCCTCGATCTTGCGGTAGAGCGAGGAGAGGCTCACGCCGAGGAGGTCGGCGGCTTTGCGCTTGTCGTTGGCGGTGCGGCCGAGGACGTTTTCGATGTGGCCGCGCTCGTAGGCGCGGATGGCGTCCTTCAGGTTGTCGCCGACGGCCGGCAACGCAGCGCCTTCTTGCGCCACGGCGCGCGGCAGGTCGGCCGGCGTGATCCATTCGCCGTCGCCGAGGATCATGGCGTGCTCGATGGCGTTCTCGAGCTCGCGGATGTTGCCCTTCCAGGGGAGCGACATCAGCAGCTTCATCGTCGCGTTGTCCACTCCCTTGAAAGACTTGTTGAGCTCCACGTTCTGGCGGCGAACCAGGTACTCGACGAGCTGGGGAACGTCCTCACGGCGCTCGCGCAGCGGGGGGATCTCGATGTTCACAACGTTCAGGCGGTAGTAGAGATCCTCGCGGAACTTCCCCTCCTCGACCGCCTTGCGTAGATCGCGATTGGTGGCGGCGAGGATGCGCACGTCCACGCGGATCGGCGTGTTGGCGCCGACCGGCAGAACCTCTTTCTGGGCAATCACGCGCAGCAGCTTGACTTGCAGGTTCGCCGGCAGGTCGCCGATCTCATCGAGGAAGATCGTGCCCCCACGCGCTTTTGGGAACAGCCCCTCGTTGGCGGTCAGCGCCCCGGTGAACGCACCCTTGGCATGCCCGAACAGCTGGCTCTCGAGGAGGTTCTCGGGGATCGCTCCGCAATTCACCGGCAGGAACAGCTTGTCGTGCAGGCGGCTGTAGTAGTGAATCGCCCGCGCGACGACCTCCTTGCCGACGCCGCTCTCGCCGGTGATCAGCACCGTGCTCGGCGTCGGGGCGACCTTGCGAATCACTTCGAGAATCGAGCGCATCGCCGGGCTGCGACCGATGATCATCTGCTCGAAGTCGTAGCGCGAATCAAGCTCGCGGCGCAGCATCTGCGTCTCCCACGCCAGCTGCCGCATCTCGAACAGCCGGCCGAGCTTGCCGAGCACGTCTTCGACGATCAGCGGCTTCAGGATGTAGTCGTGCGCGCCCTGCCGCAGCGCTTCTACCGCCGTCTCGATGGACGCGTAGGCGGTGACCAGCAGCACCAACGTCCGTGGCGCGCGCTCGCGGACGCGTCGCAGCACCGCGAGGCCGTCCGCGCCGGGCATGCGCAGATCGGTGATGACGACGTCGTAGTCGTTGCCATCCACGGCCGCCAGCGCCGCGGTACCGTCGGCCGCCGTGTCGACCTCGTAGCCTTCCTGACCGAGCACCTCGGCCAGGCTCTCGCGGATCATGCTCTCGTCATCGGCGAGGAGGATTCTTCCCCTGGGAACGGCTGTGCTCTTGGACATCCCCGCTTCCTCTAGCATCCGGGGCGGTTCTCCTCCATCCGGCGACGGCTCACCGTGGCCTGCCAGCATGGGCAGGGCGATGCGCACGGTGGTGCCAGCTCCAGGCCGGCTGTCCACCGCCAAGCGCCCGCCGTGCGCATGCACGATCCACTCGCTCACCGCCAGCCCGAGCCCTCCTCCGCTCGGCTTGGTGCTGTAGAAGATGCCGAAGATCTTCCCCCGCTCGGCAGGCGAGATCCCACAGCCCGTATCGGTCAAGCGGACCTCGGCCTCGAGCCCTCGAGCCGCGACGGCGACCTCGAGCCGGCCACCGGCGGGCATGGCTTCATAGGCATTGGTCGCCACCCGCTCCAGAACCTCGCTCAGACGGTCGGGATCGGCGAGCACCGCGGCGGGGCGGGTGGCGACGTCACACGAGATCTGGACGCCGCGCGCGGCCGCCGGGGGTCGCTGCTCGGCCACGAAGCGCTCGACGTGCGCGGCGAGATCGATCGCGCGGAAGCTCAGGTCGAAGCCCCGGGAGTACTCTTGGAAACGGCGGACCAATCCCTCGATGCGCTTCGCCACGCTGGAGATGTCCTCCAGCGTCGACCTCGCCGCTGCAGCCTCCTCGGCCTCCAGGTGCGCGAGCTTGCGGCGCAGCAGCTCGACGTGCAAGCCGAGACTGCTCAGCGGATTGCCGATCTCGTGCGCCAGGCCTTGCGCCGTCGCTTCCAGCGCCGCGATCCGCTCGGCGACGGCCTCGCGGTCGCGCGCGCGCCACTTGCTGATCAGGGTCTCCTCATAGGTGGCGAACAGGATCGCCAGCTCGAGATCGAGCAGCTTGTCGAGCGAAACCGAGATCGCCGCGGCGTGATCGGGGGCCGCCGCCAGCTCGAGAAAGATCCGCGAGGTGAGCTCGGTGCGCAGCACGTTCGTAGCCGCGAACATATGCTCGACCGTCAACCCCACCTCGACGTGGCGCCGGCCGATGCGGCGGCGCAGCGCGAAGTAGGCGTCGTCGTAGGGGCCGCTCACCAGCTCGTCGAGCCAGGACCGCAGTGCCTCCTTCAGCCGTGCGAGCGAAGTTCCCGCCTCGGTGACGGTCCGGCGCGTCCGCGGCGCGTCAAGCACCTTGGCGTAAAAGCGCTCGACGATCTCCTCTCGCTGCGAGGAGAACACCGGCCCCGCTTCGGCGAGATTGACGACGTCGCGCGGTGAGAAGTCGACGTAGGCCCTCACTCGATCGAAGAAGCTTTCGCTGCTACCGAACGGGGTCGAGAGATCCTTCGCCGATGGTTTGGCGGTGCTCAGCACTCGAGGTCAGCGTCCTGTTCGGCCTCGGCGGGCGCGGCTTTCGGCGCCAGCAGATCCCGCAGGCAAGCGAGGCAATCGGTCTCGGTGACCAGGCCGACGAGCCGACCGTCCTCCACCACCGGCAGGCAGCCGTATTTCTTCTGCACCATCAGGTCCACGACCTCGGCGAGCTCGGCGTCCGGGCGCACGCTGGTCACGTCCGCCGACATCACCTGCTGGATCGGGATCTTGGCCAGCCACTCGCGCTCGCTGCTGCGCTGCAACTCGAGTACCGAAGCCACCGACGCACGCAGCAAGTCGCGCTGTGTGAGGATACCGACGAGGCGCTCGTAGCGGTCGACGATCGGCACATGGCGGATGCGCCCGAGCGTCATCACGTTGTCGACGATGTCGAGATGGTCGTCAACGCGAAGCGTCAGGACGTCCTTCTGCATGATGTCTTTGACTTTCATCTCGTTCTCCCCTTGGTCGAGTCTGCCCAACCGTCGGTTTAGCAAGCGCCGTACCGCGGAACAGCGGGGAAAAGCCGAGGAACTTCGCGGCCAAGATGGCCGGCCCAGCCGGCGTCGCATGGCGCTGGATTCTTGATCGTGGGAGCGGCGCCTCAATTGATTCCTAGACCTGCGACACAGCTACCCGAGCTTCCTCGAAGGTTCATCTCCCCATCATGATCGAATGCCACCGCCGTGCGAGAACTCTCGCGCCCAGAGCCTTGAGGAGCCTCGCGCATGAGCCACGACGTTCGCTGCCCCGCCTGCTCGTACCGCTTCGATCTATTCGCCGCTCCGTGGTGTGAGCATGCTCAGCCATCGAAGCGCTGCGCACACTGCGGCCGATGCGTTTGCGACGACCCGGAGTACGGCGAGCCCCGGCTGTGGAAGGAGGCTCCGCTGGCGTTCCGCAAGCAGGGCTTCCACCGCCTGTTCCTGCGCTACCTCTGATCTACGTCGGTGAGGTGCCGCTTGGCGGCCCTGAGCCATCCCTGTAGAGAAGCGTTGCCATCATGGCGGCGTGAGGGGCGACCGCCTTCCCGGCAAGTGGAAGAGGACGTCCGCGGGTTTGACGTTGTATCCGTTCGTGAGGTCAGAAGCATCCGAGTCGGGCGCAGGGGGAGCAGCGTGGAGCATCGGAGAAGCCGGAGACATCGATCGACGAGCTGGCTCGCAGCGGCCGCGCTCGCAGCGGCCGCGCTCGCGGCGGCCATCGGCGCCGCAGCCTGCGGAGGCGGCGGAGGCAAATCGATCTGCGGCAGCCCGCCGGCGATCGCCGGCCCCTGGTCCGGCGTGTTGAACGACAGCGCGGCGGGGGGCGGCACTCTCGCCATCGACTTCGACCAGGCGGACTGCTCGCTCGGCGGCACCTGGCAGGCGAGCTTTCCCGACGTCTCGCTCTCCGGCAGCGGGACGATCACCGGCAACGCCGACGGCACCGACGTGACGATCTCGCTACTCACTCAAGTCTCGGGCTCCTGCAACTACCGCGTGACCGGCGCGCTGCAGGGCACGAGCGAGATCTCGGGCAGCTATTCGACGTTCGGCACGAGCTGCGCCCGTAGCGGCACATTCGACGTCCTGAGCCAGGCAACGCCAACGGCACAGCCGACGGCCACCTCCAGCGCGACACCCACGCCGTCTCCCTGAGCAACGGTACGGCTTGAATCACCCGGGTGGCGGCGAACCGGCATCCACAGCCGGCGGGCACCGCATCTGGGGTCGTGCTCGAGGTTCGACCGGAGAATCAGCGCGTGGCCGATTCGACGCCGGGCTCCATCGCCGCCAGCGGGCTCTCGGGCTCGCCGATCTCGCTCCCCGCCGGGAAGTGAATGCGAAATACCGAGCCCTTGTCCTTCTCGCTCTCGACCGACAGCGACGCGCCGTTTCGCTCGACGAGCTTCTTGGCGAGCGCGAGGCCGATGCCCAGGCCTTCGAACTTTCGGTTCGTGCCCGGATCTTCCTGGCAGAACTTGTGGAAGAGCCGCGGCAGATGCGCCTGGCCGACGCCGATTCCGGTATCGCGGACATCGAGGCTCAAACGGCCGCGATCGTCGCGGTCGAGCCTGACGACCACGCCACCCCGCTCGGTGAACTTGATCGCGTTGTCGAGCAGCTTCCTCAGGGCATGCGACAGGCAGTAGGCGTCGAAGCGGACCGCGCGCCCGCGCTCGCGGAGGTCGACGGAGATCGAAAGGCCCTTGCGCTGCGCGTCGCGCGCGAAGCCGCGCACCTCCTTCTCGATCAACCCGTCGAGCTCCACGCGCTCGGGCTGCAGCGTGAAGCTTCCCGCCTCGATCATCGACAGGTCGACGACCGAGTGGACCGTGTTGACGAGACGGTCGGTGGCACGCTCGATGGCCCCCACCACCGGCAGCTCGCTCGCGTTTCCCTTCTGCGTCGCGTAGTCGACGACCAGAGAGCTATAGCCGACGATCACCGTGAGAGGCGTGCGTAGCTCGTGGCCGATGTTGGCGAGAAACATACGCTTCGAACGAGCCAAATCGCCGGCCCGCTGGATGACGTCGAGCACCTTGCTCGCCTGGAACGGTTTCTCGAGGAAGTCGAAGGCGCGCAGCCGGATCGCCTGCCGCGCGCTGTCGTAAGAGCCGTATCCGGTGACGATCACTACCTCGACGTCGGGGACGATCTCGCGCATGTGCGCGAGCGTCTCGAGGCCGTCGATGCCTGGCATCGCCAGGTCGAGCGTCACCACGTCGACCGGCTCGCGTCGGAGAATCGCCAGGGCCTCCTCGCCCCCCGTCGCACTGAGCACGCGAAACTGCCGTTGCAAGATGAAGCGCAGCGCCTCACGCGGACCATCTTCGTTGTCGACGACGAGCACGCAGCTCAGATTCTGTGATTGGGACTTCTCGCTCACTCGGCTTTTCCCTCCCGGTTCGGATCGCCGCATTGGAACGCAAGTTCCGCACCAACCGAGGTCGGCCGCTGTTCCACGGAATCCTTGGGTAATTCCACACGCGAACGCGCGGCACGTTCAAAAGCGCACGGAAAGTTTCCAAGAGCCGTTATGAGGCTCTGTGCGGCTTTCGCGTCAGCGATGGAATTTCGCCCCTACCCGGCCGAGCCTAATACAGCCCTAGCAGGGCTCGACGTTCTACTTCACCCTGCCGATCGAGCGGCGGAAGGTGGCGAGGGCGCCGGCGGAACTGGACTTTCATAGCGTGGCTTTCATGGCGTGGCTGGCGCCGGCGCGTATTCCCTGCTACAAGGAAAGCCTCCGTAGGCTCCGTTCCCCTCCAGTCATTGCGACTCGAGTCCCTGTAGCAGGACATCACCCGTTCCTCTCCAGCCGGCGCCTCTCAATCAACGATCGCAGTCGGCGAGGCGCCGAATCGCGACCCGAGTCATTCAGGAGTTTCATGAGCTTTCAATCGTTTTCGCTCGATCCGCGGATCTTCGCTGGCATCGAGGCGCTCGGCTACACGGAGCCGACGCCGATCCAAGAACAGGCGATTCCGCCGCTTCTACAAGGCCGTGACATGGTGGGGGTGGCCCAGACCGGCACCGGAAAGACCGCCGCCTTCGCGCTGCCGATGCTCGCTCGGCTGATCGACGGCCCGCGGGGCCGCTTGCGCGCGCTGATCCTCGTGCCGACCCGCGAGCTCGCCGACCAGATCCACCAGGCCATCGGCGCCCTCGGTCGCGCGAGCGGCCTGCGGTGCACGACGATTTACGGTGGCGTCGCGTGGGGACCGCAGGCCAAGGCGCTGCGCGACGCGGACGTCGTCGTCGCCTGCCCAGGACGGCTGCTCGCCCACCTCGAGGCGCGTACGGTCAAGGTCTCGGCGCTGGAGATCCTGGTGCTCGACGAAGCCGATCGGCTCTTCGACATGGGCTTCCTGCCGGTGATCCGCCGGATCTTGAAACAGCTTCCCGCCAGCCGTCAGACGATGCTCTTCTCGGCGACGATGCCGGAGGAGGTTCGCCGGCTCGCCCGCGAGGCGCTGCGTAACCCGGTCTCCGTCGAGGTCGGCGAGGCGGCACCCGCCGCCACCGTCTCGCACGCGCTCTATCCGGTGCTGCACGGCCGCAAGACCGCGCTGCTCACCGAGCTGCTGCGCCGCACCGAGGTGCGCTCGGTGATCGTCTTCACGCGCACCAAGCACCGCGCGAAGTCGCTCGCCCGGGAGCTCGGCGGCGCGGGCCGCGCGGCGACCGCATTGCAGGGAGATCTCTCGCAGCCCGAGCGGCGCCGGGCCATCGAAGGCTTCCGCCGCGGCCAGTTCGACGTCCTGGTGGCGACGGACATCGCGGCGCGCGGCATCGACATCTCGACGGTCTCCCACGTCATCAACTACGATGCGCCGGCCACGGCGGAGGACTACACGCATCGCGTCGGCCGGACCGGCCGGGCGACCCGCACGGGAGAGGCGCTGACGCTCGTCACCAGCGACGACACCGAGCTGGTGCGAGCGCTCGAGCGCGTGCTCGGCAAGCGGCTGGAGCGCCGAAGCCTCGAGGGGTTCGAAGCTCCCGAGATCAGCTGTGAACCGCGACGCGGGCTGCAGCGAAGAGGCCCGTCCGGCCCGGCGTTCGCTCGCGGCAAGGCGGTTCGTTCACACCGCCGCCAGTGGGCCTGACGGAAAGGGCACACCCGATCGATCCCCGCTCCGCGGGTCGTCATTGCCCGGCGAGGTCATCGATGTTACGTCTGCCGCGCGAATCCTGACGGTCCGGCGCGAGCATGCGCGGCGGCGCGGTGCTGCTCGGCGTTGTGGCCTTGCGGCTGTGGCTCCGGACGGCGCGAAAGATCGAGTAACCGGCGCCGGTTGGAATCGATGCCCGATAAGACGACCGCACGGGTTTTGCAGACCGGCCGGCTGTTGCTTCTGCTCGCCATCTTGATCTCCACCGCGAGCTGCGATCAGTGGTCGAAGCAACTCGCGCGCGAGACACTGCACCCGACCCGGGCCTATTCGCTGCTCGGCGGCATCGTTCACCTGCGGTTGATGGAGAACCCAGGCGCGTTCCTGGGCCTCGGCGCTTCGCTGCCCGAGCCGATCCGCTCCGCGGTCTTCTCTGCAGGGATCGGCCTCGGGCTCCTTGCCGGCTTCGCGTACCTGCTGCGGACCCCGAGGATCGACGGGCGCTCCTTCGTCGCTGCCGCGCTCGTTCTGGCCGGCGGCACCAGCAACCTCCTCGATCGACTGGCGCGCGGCGGCCGGGTGACCGATTTCGCGATGGTCTCCGTCGGCCCGTTGCACACCGGCGTTTTCAACGTGGCGGACGTGGCCATCACGTGCGGCGTGACCGCGCTCCTCTGGTCGCTCCGAGGGCGGCCAGGCGTAAAGATCGCGGGCGCCTCCGAAGAGGAATGACGCGCGCCTGCGGCGCGGCCAAGAAAATCGAGATCATTTGGGGGACAGTCGGTCGGGTACGTTCCGTATTGGCCAAGAATCGACGATGACGGGCCCGGATACGGAACGAGGATCGGCTCAGGCGGCCGGGGTCGGGGCCTGCGGGAAGTAGACGGTGAGGAACCCATCGTCGTCGAGGCGCGCCCGGTCGCCGGTTACGTACCACCCCTCGCGCAGCACGGCCTCGGTGTCGGCGGGGCGTTTCGCGTAACCTTTCATGACGTTCGGGCCGCGCACCCAGAGCACTCCGTCGCTGCCCGGCGGCAGCACTTGGCCGGTCGACGGATCGACGATGCGCACCGAGATGCCGGGCAGCGGGTGCCCGGTGGTGCCGGGACGCCCCCCGGCTTGAGCCTCGCGGCCGTGCTGCGCGTCGGGAACGTTCAACGCGACGATCGGCGCGCACTCCGGCCGGCCGTACCCCTCGAGCGGCTCGATACCGAACTTGGCGCCGAACGCCTCGCGCAGCGGCTTGGGCAGATTCTCGCCGCCGACCGCGACGAAGCGCAGACCGGCGAGCTGCCGGCGCTCGACTCGCTCGGCGACGAGCGAGAGCAGTGCGGGATTCAGCGCCATCAGCGTGATGCGGTGCGCGCCCGCCAGCTTGCCGAGGCTGTCGCCTCGTAAGTCAGACCCGAAGACGGCGCAAGCGCCGGCGATCGCCGGCAGCCAGAGCGACGTGGCGAAGCTCATCGCGTTGGAGAACGGCAGCAGACCGAGGATGGCGTCGTCGGCGGTGACGTCGAGCACCTGGCGCAGGGCATCCAGGTTGGAGAGCAGGTTGTGGTGCGAGAGCATCGCTCCGCGCGGCTCGCTCGGCGCCTCGGTGGAATAGGAGAAGAGAATCGTCGCCGTGCGGTCGACGTCGCGCGCGTCTCCGCGTACGACCCAGCGAGCGGCGAGCGAGGCCGGAAGCAGGCGGGCGGCGAGGCCGGCGAACGGCGAGGGCCGCAGGGCGGCGAGCGTCTCTTCGACGTCGACGATGTGCTTGTCCGCGAGCGCTGCGAGGAGACCCCTCTCCCGCAGATAGGCCGGCCTCGACAGCACGGTAGAGATCTCCGCCGTCTCGATCATCGAGCGCGCGATGTCGCCGGGCGGTGTCGCGTCGAGGTTCACGGGGATGCGCCCGGCCAGCGCGGTGGCGAAGTTGGCGAGCGCGGCCGGCACGCCCGGCGGCAGCAGGATACCGACCGCTTCCTCGCCGCGCGTCCGGCCGTAGATCGCCTCGCGCAAGGCGAGCGCGCGGCGAAGCGTCTCTCCGAAGCTGAGCGAGCCGTCGGCGTCGACGAGCTGAGGGCGACTCCAACAGCGCCGCACCGTACTCAGCCATTCGACGGGCAGCGGGCGGCGGCGCTCCTTGCGCAGTAGGAACGCCTCCACGGAGAGCTCCTGGATGCAAGCGCGCACCTCGTGCGCCTTCGCCGTCGGCGGCATCGGCTTCCCGAACACCACCGTGATCGGCCGGCGCAATCCCTTGGGCCACTTGAAGAAGAATCGGCCGCGCTCGTAGCTGAAGATGCTTCCCCAGATGCCCTCCACGTAGATCGGCACGATCGGGCACTCGGCATGGGCGGCGATGCGCTCGAAGCCGCGCTTGAACTTCAGCAGGTTGCCGGTTCGGGTGATCGCGCCCTCGGCGAAGATGCACACCGCGTGGCCCTGACGGATCTGCTCGCGGGCGATTGCCAGCGACTCTTCGGTCTTCCGCGGCGGATCGCCGCCGGCCACCGGGATCGCGCCCATGCGGCGGAAGAACCAGTTGAGCGCCGGCCACTCGTAATATGCGCGGAACATCAAGAAACGGATCATGCGGTCGCAGGCGCCGCCGATCAGCAGAAAGTCGACCCACGAGGTGTGGTTGGCGACGAACAGCGCGCCCTCGCGCGGGAGGTTCTCCTCGCCGACCGTGCGCACCCGGTAGATCGTGTTGGTGAGGAGCCAGAGGACCAGGCGGACGAGGAAGTCCGGCAGCAGGTTCATCACGTAGAGCGAGCCGCCGACGGTGAGAAACGCGCTGAAGAGGATCACCTGCGAGGTGGTGAGGCCGAGAACCCCGGTCAAGAGCCACGGCACGACGGCGGCGCAGAGCACGGCGGTGAAGGTGAGCACGTTGGAGAACGCGATCAGCCGGCCCTTCATGCCCTCGGGGCTGCGCTGCTGCAGCAGCGAATTGAGCGGCACGATGAAGCACCCCGAGGCGAAGCCGAGCAGCACGAGGTCGAGCGCCGCGCGGGCCGGCAGGCCGAGCGGCAGCCGCCACGAGCCGTCGCCGAACAGCCCGAGGTCGAACGCGCAGAGCGAGATGCCGAGGCTGCCGAGCGGCACCAGGCCGATCTCGACGTGGCCGCGCGAGAGGCGCCCGGCGACCACCGCGCCGCCGGCGATACCGATCGACAGCACGGCGAGCAGGATCCCCGCGTTCTCCTCGGGAAGGTGAAGAACGTTCTTGCCGAACACCGGGATCAGCGTGAGAAAGAGCGCGCCGAGGAAGCCGAAGTAGGCGATGCCGAGCAGCGTGTAGACAAGCACCGGCCGCTTCTTCGTTTCTTGCCAGTCCTGGCGGACGGAGGCGAGCACGTTCCAGGCGAACTCGGCGCGCGGATTCCCCGCCACGGCGCGCGGCGCGAATGACACGGCCGCCGTGCCCGCCACGGCGACCGCGACGTACGTGAGGCCGGCCGAAACGAGCGTCGCCTTGAACAGGCTGTAGACGTAGACCCCGGCGATCGACCCGACGAGGATCGCCAGGTTCGTCGCCAGCTCGAGGATGCCGTTGGCAAGCGACAGGTCCTTGTTGTCGAAGACCTCCGGGAAGATGCCGTACTTCGCCGGGCTGAAGAAGGCGCTGTGCGTCGCCATCAGGAAGAGCGCGAACAACAGCAGCGGCAGGCTCGCCGCGGCGAATCCCGCGGTGGCGAGGCCCATGGCGGCGATCTCGGGAACCTTCGTCCAGAACAGCACCCGGTGCTTCGGAAAGCGGTCGGCGAGATAGCCGGCGATCGGCGAGAACAGCAGGAACGGGATCGGGAAGAACGCCGTCGCCGAGCTCGCGTACAGCACTTGTGTGGCCTCGTCGGGGACGGTGGCGAGTATCAAGAGCAGGATCGTCACCTTGAAAGCGTTGTCGTTGGCCGCGCCGAGGAACTGCGCGACGAGGAAGCTCCAGAAGCGGGGGGACGCGAGACCGATCCGGGTGGGCTCTTTCATCACGCGCATCTTTCCCGAAAGCGGTCACTCCGCTCAACCTTGGCTTGTCGAACGCTGGTGATCTGAGGTATCCGGCCGCCGGTGTCTTCCCTCATGGCAGCCAGCCCCTGCTGGTCGGTGCGCCTCGGGGCGCGCCGACCTCGGGTGGCGTTTGCGCCTGCGGGTAAACGATCGACAAGCTCGCCTCGCCGTCCAGGCTGGCGCGGCTTGGCTCGACTGACCGCATTGGCGCTGGCGGTGCTCGTCCCCGGAGTGCCGCTCGCGCGCGCCGCGGGCATCGCGAAGAAGCCCCCGTGCGCCATGCACCGGGCATCGGCGAAGCGCCTCCTCTGTCACGAGATGGGCTCGCCGAAGCCGCTCGCGGGGAGCAGCGCCAAGCACGGCTGCTGCAAGGGCGAAACGAGCTTCGCCCGCGGTCTCTGCACTTGCGGCCACGGCGACGCGGCTTCGGGCGTCGCCCGCGAGCCGTTGCTCGTCCCGAAACGGGTGCGCTTCGCGTCCCTCCCCACCGCGTCGCCCCTCCGCGCGCGCCCGATCTCGGCTCCGGCGCGCCTCGCGGAGCCACCGGACACTCCGCCGCCGATCCTTCCTCGTTCCTGAGCTCCGATCACGGCCGTTCAATGATTGCGGACGCTCGCGCGCGCAGCGCGCGAGCCGGAGAAGAACGATGAAGAGAGCTTCATTCGCCCGCGCGCGCGGGCAACGGATTCGCCATTCGGCGCTGGCGCTTTTTGGCCTCGCGGGTTCGGTCGCGCCGCCGGCCCTGGCATGCGACGTCTGCGCCGTCTACACCGCCACCGAAGTGCGCGAGGGACGCACCGGTCCGGCGCTCGGCGTCGCCGAGCAATTCACGCACTTCGGCACCCTGCGGCGCGGTGGCGACGAGGTCGAGAACCCCTTCGACGAGAGGATCGACAGCTCGATCACGCAGGTCGTCGCCGGCTACGCGCCGATCCCCGACCTCGCGCTGCAGGCGAACCTGCCGATCATTCGCCGGAGCTTCCGGCGGGTCGAGGAAGGCGTCGCGGTCGGCGGCACCGAATCGGGCATTGGCGACCTCTCGCTGATCGCACGCTACACGCCGTGGACGCACGTCACCGCGACGAGCCTCGTCCGCCTCACGTTGATCGGCGGCGTCAAGCTCCCGACCGGTGACAGCGACCGGTTGCGCGAGGAGCTCGCGCACGGGGCCGGGGAAGGCGAGCACGCCGCCGGAGCGCGCGTAGCATCGATCGCGGGCGCGCCGTCGGTCGCTCAGTCGGTCCGCTTCCACGCCGGCCAGCTTCCCGACGACGAGGTCGAGAGCGGCGTCCACGGCCACGACCTCGCGCTCGGCTCGGGCTCGTTCGACGGCATTCTCGGCGCTGGGCTCTTCGCCAGCCGCGGCCGCGCCTTCGCGACCGCGACCGTGCAATACGCGATCCGCGGCCGAGGCGACTTCGACTATCGCTACGCGGACGACCTCGCCGGGTCGGGCGGCCCGGGCTATTTCGTCTGGCTCGAGCACGATCGCTCGCTCGGCATCCAGGCGCTGCTCTCGGGCGAGACCAAGGGAAAGGACGAGCAGGGCGGCGAGCGCCTCGACGACACGGCGATCACCACGCTCTACGTTGGTCCGGGCCTCCTCTTCACCTGGGGAGCGTCGCTCGGCGCCGAGCTCGCCGTCGACCTGCCGGTCGTGCAGAACAACACCGCGTTGCAGGTCGTCGCCGATTACCGCATCCGTGGAGGTCTCTCCTGGCGTTTCTGATGCGGCGCCTCACGACGACATTGATGCGAGCGGCGAGCGCGGCGTGGATCGTCCTCGCCGCGCTCGCCGTATCTCCCGCGCGAGCCGGCTCGCTCGACGTCGGCGATCGACTCGATCGCTTCGACCTCGTCGACCGCGCCGGAGCGACCGTCGGGCTCGGCGACCTTGGGGGAAAGGTCGTGATTCTCGATTTCTGGACGAGCTGGTGCGCCCCCTGCCGGCCGGCGCTCGGCGCGCTCGATGGGCTGGCGCGTCGCTACGGCGAGGCCGGCCTCGTTGTCCTCGGCGTCAATGCCGACGAGGACCGCGCCGCCGCCGAAGAGTTTCTCGCGAAGCGCTTTCCGCGCTCGGCGATTCGCTTCGTCTATGATCCCGGTCGACGCCTCTTCGCGAGCGTCGGCGCGGGCCTTCCCGCGCTCTTCGTGCTCGACCGCGAGCACGTCGTACAGTTCGCCGGAACGGGCTACTCGGCGGAGAAGATGGCCGAGGTCGAGCGCACGGTCGCCCGGCTGATCGGCAGCCGGCGCCAGCATCTCGACCTCACGTCCAGTTGGCGCGCGCCAGCGAAGCGCTTCGCCACCTCGCGGCCGTGTCGCTTCTCCTCGCCGGCCTTTCGATCGGCGAGCCGGTCTTCGTCCACGCGGCTTCCCACGGAGCGGCCGGCCGAGCGGCGCGCTGCCTTCAGTGCGAGGGCGACGATCCCCATACCTCCGCGAGCCGGCGATCGCGCCCGCAGCCGCCGCGGTAGTAACGATAGCGCAGCGGGTTCTTCCGGTAGTAGTCCTGGTGATACGGCTCGGCGGGATAGAACTCCTTCGCGGGCACGATCTGCGTGACGATCGGACCGGGGAGACGCTTGCCGTCCTCGAGCTCTTTCTTCGACTGCTCGGCCAGGCGGCGCTGCTCCTCGTCGTGATAGAAGATCGCCGAGCGGTACTGGTCGCCCCGGTCGCAGAACTGCCCGTCGCCGTCGGTCGGATCGACGTTGTGCCAGAAGACGTCGAGCAACTGGCGGTAGCCGACCTTCGCGGGATCGTACGTCACCTCGATCGCCTCGGCGTGGCCGGTCGAGCCCGACGACACCTCCTGGTAGGTAGGGTTCTTGGTACGGCCGCCCGTGTAGCCGACGGTGGTGGCGACGACTCCGGGCACTGCGTCGAACGCCGGCTCCATGCACCAGAAGCAGCCGCCGGCCAGCGTCGCCTTGGCGAGCTTCTCCTCGCCGCCGAGCACCGGGGCACCGAGCAGCACCAAGCCGAGCGCGAGCCAAGCGGCCCCAAAGCCGCGCGGCGTGGCCGCGGGCGGTCGCGCCGCCGGGCTCACGACACCCTCCCCGGCACGAACTTCAGGGCCACGCCGTTGTTGCACCAGCGTTGGCCGGTCGGCGGCGGGCCGTCGTCGAAGACGTGCCCTTGGTGCCCCTCGCAGCGGATGCAATGGTATTCGGTCCGCGGGAGGAACAGCGCGAAATCGCGCTTGGTGCCGACGTGCCCGGGAATTGCCGTGAAGAAGCTCGGCCACCCCGTGCCGCTGTCGAACTTCATCTTCGAGGTGAAGAGCGGCAGCTCGCACCCCGCGCAGAGGAAGGTGCCTTCGCGCTTCTCGCGGTCGAGCGGGCTCGAGCTGGGGGGCTCGGTCGCTTCCTCGCGCAGCACCGCGAACTGCTCGGGGGTGAGGATCTTCCGCCACTCTTCCGCCGCGTGGCGCACCCGCTCGATCCCCGGAGGCAGCTCGTCCGCGGCGCGCCCGCGCCCGGCTCCGAACAGCAGGGCCAGCAATGATCCCGTGAGGAACGTCCGTCGGTTCATAGTCGCAGCCTCGACATCCTATCGCAGCGAGAACACCGCGCGCCGCGCGATCGTTCCCGCCGCTTCGCCGTCCGTTCTTCGCTTGTAGCGCGTCGGCTCGCCGCTGCGAAAGCCCGCGCGTGGCGAAATGCGAGGCCGCGGTGAGCCGGGACCGGCAGGTGCTGGCGAAAACGCGGTCGTCCCTTCGATCGGCGGCGAGACCGTCGCTTGCGAGGCGCCGGCTCTTTGTTACAGTGATCGGCGATCGAGCGCGAGACTCGGGGTGATTCGGCGCGTTGGACGGTCCGAAGGCAGGGGAGCAGAGGCACGAACGTGGCAACGCGCAGGGCGCGCGGCTTACCGAGAATCGTCATCGAGGGGGTCCGTCCGGAGCTCGACGGCGGCCGGCATCCCGTGAAGCGGGTGATCGGCGACACGATCGAAGTCTCCGCCGACGTTTACAAGGACGGCCACGACATGCTGGCGGCGCGCGTCTGCTTCCGCCCCGAAGACGAGCCCACCTGGCGTCACTCGCGACTGCATTATGACTACGACAGCGACCGCTGGTCGGGCTCGTTCACAGTCGACCGCATCGGCCGTTGGCTCTACACCGTGGAAGCGTGGACCGACGAGTTCGGTAGCTGGCGCGACGCGCTGCGCAAGAAGCTCGACGCCGGGCTCGACGTGGATTCGGAGCTGCTCGAAGGAGCCGCGCTGGTCGAGCGCGCGGCGCGCCGAGCCCGCGGCGAGGATCGCACGGCGCTGCGCGAGGCGGCGAAGACGATGCGCCAAGCGGAGCGACCGACGGCCGAGCGCGCCGCCGCCGCGCTCGGCGAGACGCTCAGGGCGCGCATCGCCTCGCTGCACGACCATCGGCAAGACAGCCGCTACGATCGCGATCTCGTCGCGGTCGTGGATCGCGAACGCGCTCGGTTCGCCGCGTGGTACGAGATGTTCCCCCGCTCACAGGGCACGGCGCCGGGGCGGCACGGGACGTTCGCCGACGCCGAACGGCGCCTGGCCGACCTCGCCTCGCTCGGCTTCGACGTCGTCTACCTGCCGCCGATCCACCCGATCGGGCGTACGTTCCGCAAGGGGTCGAACAACCACCCGAACGGCGGCCCCAACGCGGTCGGCAGCCCGTGGGCGATCGGCGCCGCGGAGGGAGGCCACACCGCCGTCCACCCCGAGCTCGGCACGCTCGATGACTTCGACCGCTTGGTCGCCGCCGCCCGCGTGCTCGGGCTGGAGATCGCCCTCGACTACGCGTTGCAGTGCTCCGCGGATCACCCGTGGTTGAAGGAGCACCCCGATTGGTTCTTCGTGCGGCCCGACGGCACGATCCACTATGCCGAGAATCCGCCGAAGAAGTACCAGGACATCTATCCGCTCGACTTCTGGTGCGACGACCGGGAAGCGCTGTGGAACGCCTGCAAGGACGTCGTGTCGTTCTGGATCGGCCACGGCGTGCGCACGTTCCGCGTCGACAACCCGCACACCAAGCCGTTCGCCTTCTGGCGCTGGCTGATCGAGGAGGTGAAGCGCGAGCACCCCGACGTGATCTTCCTCTCCGAGGCGTTCACGCGCCCCAAGCAAATGAACGGCTTGGCCAAGCTCGGCTTCACTCAGTCCTACACCTACTTCACGTGGCGCAACACGGCCGCGGAGCTGCGCGAGCACCTGACCGAGATCACGCGGACGGAGATGGCCGAGTATTTCCGCGGCAACCTGTTCGTGAACACGCCGGATATCCTCCACGAATACCTGCAGCGCGGCGGCCGTCCGGCCTTTCTCGTCCGCCTGCTGCTGGCCGCAACGCTCTCCCCCCTCTACGGCATGTATAGCGGCTTCGAGCTCGCGGAGAACGCACCGCTCCAGCCCGGCAGCGAGGAGTACCTGAACTCCGAGAAATACGAGATCCGCGTGCGCGACTGGCGGGCGCCCGGGAACCTGAACGCGGAGATCGCACTTCTGAACCGCATTCGCCGAGAGAATCGCGCGTTGCAGCTCTACACCAACCTCTCGTTTCACCTCTCGGAGAACGAGCAGATCCTCTTCTATCGCAAGGCGGCGCCGGGCAACGAGCTGCTCGTCGCCGTGAACCTGAATCCCTTCCGCGCGGAGGAGACGATGGTACACGTGCCGCTCGCCGACATCGGCCTGTCGGAGAATGAGTCGTTCGTGGTCGAAGACCTGCTGAGCGGCGCGCGTTACTCGTGGCGCGGGCCGCGGAACTACCTTCGGCTGGACCCCGGCATCGGCCAGGCGGGTCACGTGCTGCGGCTCGCCGAGCCGGCGGCGGTGAGGACGGCATGAGCGAAGCGACGGGCTGGCACAAGGACGCGATCATCTACGAGCTGCACGTCAAGGCGTTCCGCGACGCCAACCGCGACGGCTACGGCGACTTCGCCGGGCTGATCGAGAAGCTGCCGTATCTCGAGAGCCTCGGCATCAACTGCGTGTGGTTGTTGCCGTTCTACCAGTCGCCGCTGCGCGACGACGGATACGACATCTCGCATTACACCGGCGTCGATCCGCGCTACGGAACCCTGCGCGACTTCCGCCGCTTCGTGAACGCGGCACACGACCGCGGCATCCGCGTGATCACGGAGCTAGTCGTGAACCACACCTCCGACCAGCATCCCTGGTTCCAGGCGGCGCGCCGGGCGCGCAAGAACAGCGCCAAGCGCAACTACTACGTGTGGAGCGACACCGACCGGAAGTATGCCCAGGCGCGGATCATCTTCAAGGACTTCGAGGCCTCGAACTGGACCTGGGATCCGGTCGCCAAGGCCTATTACTGGCACCGCTTCTTCTCCCATCAGCCGGACCTCAACTTCGACAACCGCGCGGTGCGCCGCGCGGTGATGCAGGTGATGCGCTTCTGGCTGAACCTCGGCGTCGACGGGATGCGGCTCGACGCGGTTCCCTATCTGATCGAGCGCGACGGGACGAACTGCGAGAACCTGCCCGAGACCCACGTCGTGCTGAAGGAGATGCGGCGCGAGCTCGACAAGCGCTACTACGACCGGATCTTCCTCGCCGAGGCCAACCAGTGGCCGGCGGACGTGCGGCCCTACTTCGGCGACGGCGACGAGTGCCACATGGCGTTCCACTTCCCGCTCATGCCGCGCATGTTCATGGCGATCCGCCGTGAGGACCGGCGGCCGATCGTCGACATCCTCTCCCAGACGCCGGAGCTGCCCGACAACTGCCAGTGGGCGACGTTCCTGCGCAATCACGACGAGCTCACTCTGGAGATGGTCACCGACGAGGAACGCGACTACATGTACGCGGAGTACGCCGCTGACCCGAAGGCGCGCTTGAACCTCGGCATCCGCCGCCGGCTCGCGCCGCTGATGGGCGGAGGCCGGCGGCAGATGGAGCTGATGAACGCGCTGCTGATGTCCATGCCGGGCACGCCGATCATCTACTACGGCGACGAGATCGGCATGGGCGACAACATCTACCTCGGCGACCGCAACGGCGTACGCGCGCCGATGCAGTGGAACGGCGATCGCAACGCCGGCTTCTCCGAAGCCGACGCGGCGATGCTCTACAGCCCGGTGATCAGCGATCCGCCCTACGGCTACCAGGCGATCAACGTCGAGGCGCAGGACCGCTCCGGGTCGTCGCTCTTGTCGTGGATGAAGCGGCTGATCGGCATCGTCAAGCAGCATTCCACCTTTCGCCGCGGAACCTTCGAGGTGCTGCACCCCGCCAACCAGAAGGTTTTCGCTTTCATCCGCCAGCACGGCGACGAGACGCTGCTCGCCGCCCACAACCTGTCGCGCTTCGCGCAAGCGGTCGAGATCGATCTCAAGAAGTTCGCCGGCCTCATGCCGGTCGAGCTGTTCGGCAACACGGCGTTCCCGCGCATCGGCGAGCTGCCGTACCTGCTCACCTTCGGACCCCACGGCTTCTACTGGTTCCGGCTCGATCGCCCGCTCGGAGAGCCCGCATGAGCGCCGTCGCTCTACCGCGGCTCTCGGTCCGCGGGCCGCTCCGCCAAGCGCTGTCCGAAACGGCGCTCGGTCGCCTGCCCGGCGAGGCGCTGTCGAGCTTTCTTCTCGATCGGCGCTGGTTCGGCGGCAAGGGCTCACCTCCCCTCCGCGTGCGCTTCCGCGACTCGATCCCGCTGTTCGCCGGCGCGACCGCGCTGACCCGGCTCGAAGTCGATCCGGACGGTCCACACGCCGCCACGTACCAACTGCCGCTGGCCGTGCGCGCCGGCGAGCCGGTCGGGCCAGCGGCGCCGGGCGCGGTGCTCGCGCGTGTCGAATCCGCCGAGGGCCCAGGCTTCCTGTTCGACGCGGTGGAGGATCCAGCGTTCCGCCACGAGCTCGCCGGCGCGCTCACCTCGGGCGGGTGGTTTTCCGGCCGGAGCTCGAGCTGGGTGGTCGAGCCGCTGGAGCGGCGAGCCGAGGCGCTCCCAGAGCCCCGCTTGTGCGGCGTCGAGCAGAGCAACACGTCGATCGCTTTCGGCGAGCGGGCGATCCTCAAGCTCTACCGCCGGCTCGCCACGGGTGAGAACCCCGACGTCGAGATCGCCGAGTTCCTGGCTCACCACCGGCGCTTCGCCAACGTTCCGCGGCTGCTGGCGACGATCCGCTTTCACGACGCCGACGACTCGACCACGGTGGCGGGGATGCTCCAGGAATTCGTGCCCAACCGCGGCGACGGCTGGGCATACGCGCTCGAGCGCGCGCGAGCGGAGACGGCCGCGGGACAGACGGTCGCCGCGAGCGAGAGCTTCGCCGTTGCGGCGGCTCGCCTCGGTGAGATCACCCGCGAGCTGCACGAGACGCTGGCCGCCGACCTCGGGGATCCCGAGTTCGCGCCGCTGCCGGTCGGTGCCGAAGATCTCGCCGCGTGGGGCGAGCAGGTGGCCGCGCAGGTGAAGATCACCGGAGAGGCGCTGGCCGCCAAGGCGGCCGGCGGCGGCTTGGCCTCCGGCGTGCGATCGCTGGTGATCGATTGCCTCGCCCGCCTGCCCGAGGCGCTGGCCCGCGTGCGTGGGCTCGCCGCTTCGGTCGGCGAGTCGGGCGGGCGGAAGATCCGCCACCACGGCGACTACCATCTCGGCCAGGTGCTGGTCACCCGGAGCGGAGACTTCGTGATCCTCGATTTCGAGGGCGAGCCGACGCGCCCGCTCGCCGAACGACGTCAGCGCCACAGCGCGCTGCGCGACGTGGCCGGAATGCTGCGCTCGTTCTCGTACGCGGCCGCCTCGGCAGCCCGCGAGTCCGGCGCGTCGGGCCCGGTCCGCGAGCGGCTCGCGCGTTGGGAAGCCGCCGCCCGCGCGGCGTTCCTGTCGAGCTACCTCGGCGGCAAGCTGCCCGCGTTCCTGCCGCCGACCGCCGAGGGCACGCAGCGCCTGCTCACGCTGTTCGAGATCGAGAAGGCCTTCTACGAGATCGCCTACGAGGTGAACCATCGCCCCGATTGGGTCGAGATCCCGCTGCGGGGCGCGCTCGGGCGGCTCGATGCGGGGCGTCCCGTTCCCTTCGTTCGTCCTGGGCGATCCGTTGGCGCACCCGGATGGACCAATGAAAAAGGCGAACCGTAGACCGCCCCCCTGGCCGGCTACAATGGGCGCATCTTCGGCCAGGCGTCGGTTGGCAGCTCCGTCACTCGCGGTCACTACTACGGGCGCATCTACCGGTTCCGCCAAGCCAGCACCCTCCGCGACGATTCCAATGCCAGCCTGTTCGGCTACGGCTTCCAGGAGCGCCTCGGCGAGGTGGCGTCGCGCGGCTTGCGCTGAGCGACGTATACGGACGGGACTCGTGCATCGTCTGACCTTGGTCTCGCTCGTTTCGTTCGCGTTCGGGTCTCCCGTCGCGTTCGCAGCATCGTCTCCCTGGGACGAACCGCTGCGACCGCTCGGCGCCGAGGAAGTGTTAGTGCTCGGCCCCGAGGGCCCCCGTCGCGAGTCGGCCGACGCCGCCCGCCGTGACGGCCTGCTGGTCGTCGATCTCTCCGACGAGTGGGCGCCGTTCCTGTTCAGCGAGAGCGACGGCGAAGGCAAGCCGGTCAAACCGAACGCGTACCGCCGGACGTTCATTACGCTGGCCAACGACCGCGTGAGCCCGGAGCAGATCTTTCTCGAGAGCGACGCCGGGCGGCGCGCCGTGTTGTCGACGGTGCCGGACGCACTGCGCTCGACCGATCCCAAGCAGATCTCGCTCGACGAGCAGCAAGCACTCGAGCGGGCGCGCCGAAGCGTGGCATCGCGCCGCCAGCCGAACTTCCTCGAAGTCTACGGTATTCCACCGACGCTGTCGGTGCTCGCGCGGCGGAGCGCCGACGATGCCGGCCTCGCCTGCTACGCCGGACTCGACCTCGAAGGCCTGCGGCAGCTCGATTTCGAAATCACCTATCAGACGCGCGAGCAGGCCAAGCAGGAGACCGACGACGCGCTGGCTGACGCCGCCTGGGTGGCCGAGCGGCTCGACGCCTCCGGCATCCCGGCGACGCTGCCGCCGGCGGAGGCGGTCGCCAAGATTCTCGCCGCCGACCCGCAAGCCGACCGCACCCGACTCGACCGCTACCGTCGCGGCCAGACGCGGCTGCGCGCGGTGCGCGCCGTGCAGGACCGGTTGGTGTGCGAGGGGCTGCTCGCCCCCGAGCGCGCCACGCCTGGCGTCTTCGACCATGCCACGCACTCGGCGCTGGCCGTCTTCGAGAAGAAGAACGACGTCTTCGGCTGGGGCTTCGTCGGCGGCGAGACGCGCGACACGCTGTTGCGACCGCCGATGGAGCTGCGCCTCGACACGCTGCGGCGGATTTTCGCCGAGCGCGTGGCGGACGCCGCCGGCATCGTCGAGGACGGCTCGGCGTCGCGCGGCATCTCACCGGCGACCTACGTCGACGCCGCCGGCGAGACGCGCCCCGTTCCCGACCTGATTGGCGATTTCGTCCACGAGTTGCTGCACGGGCTGCGAATCGAAACGGCGCAAGACGTGGTCACGTTCCTGCGCGCCGTGACCGCCTCGGGAGCGGCGGACCTGCGCGTCGCCTTCCGCCCGCAGCCGCTGCCGCCGTACTACGCGCCGGTGATGGACCTGGCGGCCGAGATCGACCGCGGCGACGTGTGGTACGACGTCCCGATCGATGCGAACGGCAAGGTACTCACGCAACCGCGGCGTCGCCATTCCTTTTTCACGCTGTTCGTGAACTGGCGCGGCCAGAAGATCCCGCTCGTGCACTGGAGGACGACCATCGGCTCGTGGCGGAGCGAGCTCGGCGCCGACGGGCACGTCTACCTGAAGTACAAGAACTCCGACGTCGGCCCGCGCGTCTGGAAGGACATCGTCGCCGCGCCGGTCTGGGTGCCGCCCGACGGCACGCCCGGGAAGGACCTGCTGGTGCGCAAGGTATTCGATCGCAACCAGGGTCCGGTCACGGTGGTCAACACCGAAGTCATGGGCCCGGGGTTCGCCTCGGCGTACGGCCTGGTGATGGCGATCCACCTGAAGAAGCTCGACGGCGGGGGGCTCTTCGACAACCAGATCCGCACCCACGGATCGGTGGACTACACCTCGATCGCGCGTCGCTTCTCGCACGGCTGCCACCGTCTGGTGAACAACCGAGCGGTGCGGCTCTTCGACTTCGTGCTGAAGCACCGAAAGCACGTGCGCCAGGGGAATCACCCGCTGGCGGTCAAGCGCCGCTTCGCCCAGAATGAGCGGAGCTACGAGTACCGGCTCGATACCCGCGGCTACTATTTCGAGCTGCGGCCGCCGCTGCCGGTCACGGTTCGCGAGGGCCGCATCCTCGGCACCGCCACGGCGCCGATCAAGCAGTACGTGCGCAAGCCCGGCGTGGACTACGGGCCGCTAGCCCCCGACAGCCCGGTCGAGGCTCAGCCGGTCGTCGGCCCATGAGGGGGGGGCTCGCGGTCGGGCTACTCGTCGTGGCCCTCGGCGCGCCGCTCGCCCTCGGCGCCACCTACCGCACGGCGCCGCGCTGGCGGACCGTGCTCGCCTGGAGCGCGCAGACGAGCCCGAAACCCGGCCCGCCGCGCGCCATCGGCGCTTACGACGCCGGCTGTCTGCAGGGCGCCAAGCCGTTGCCGCCGGAAGGGCCAGGATTCGAGTTGCTGCACTTGGCGCGGCGGCGTTACTTCGGCCATCCCGAGCTGGCGAGCTTCGTGCGGCGGCTGGCCGCCGCGGCGGCCGGGCGCGGTCTACCGGTGTTGCTAGTCGGCGATCTCACCCAAGCGCGCGGTGGGCCGACGCCGACCGATCACGGCAGCCACCAATCGGGTCTCGACGTCGACATCTCGTACACCCGTCCACCGCCGGCGCTCGCTCAGCCGCTGTCCCGCGCCGAGCGCGAGGTGCTGACGTTTCCCGGGGTGGTGGACGTCGCCGCGCGGCGCCTGAACCCACTCTGGCGGCCGGAGATCGCCGCGCTTCTCGAGCTCGCGGCCTCCGACCCGGCGGTCGATCGCGTCTTCGTCAACGCGGTCGTGAAGCGCGAGATGTGCGCGCGGCGGGTGGGCGCGCCCTGGCTTCGCCGGCTGCGCCCGTGGTGGGGCCACGACGACCATTTTCACGTGCGGCTCAAGTGCCCGTCGGGCAGCCAGACGTGCCGCGCTCAGGAGCCGGCGCCGGAAGGCGACGGTTGCGATGCGACGCTCGCCTGGTGGCTCGGCGACGAGGCGCTCCGCGCGGCCGCCGAGCGCCGCCAGACGCCGACGCGCACGACGACCCTCGCGCTGCCCACCGAGTGTCGTGCGGTGCTACGCTGATCGATCTCCGGCGCCCATGAGCCGAGCGCGGCGCCGCCGTACTCCGGGTCGCGCCGATCCTACCGCCGAGGCAGCTTCACCGTCGACGACCGGGGCGAATTCGGCCCTTCACAACTTGCTGGGAAATCGGGCTATAATCGGCGCGCGGCCTGGGAGTAGGCCCAGCCGCAAGCGAGAGAGAAACCTCATGTCCGCCGTGACCAACTCCCCAGAGATGCGGCCAGAGGAGTCGACCGACCGGCATGACACCGCCGGCCCGCAGGGTCGCTCGGCCGCCAGCAAGATCCTCTGCCGCGTGTTCCGCGACGTCCCGTTCGGCTTCGCCGTGCGCCTGTGGAACGGCGAGCGGGTCCACCTCGGGCCAAGCGGCGAGCCGTTCACGCTGGTGTTCCGCAAGCGGAAGACGTTCCGCCGGCTGGTGATGCGCCCGAACACGCTGCGCTTCGCTCTGGCCTTCACCGACGGCGAGATCGACGTGGAAGGCGACCTGTTCACCGCCCTACGGCTCGCCAACCGCATCGAGGCGCTGCGCCTCGGAGTGGGCGACCGGCTGGCAATCCTGGTGGCGCTGGCCGCGCTGTGAGCCGGGCCGTGAGCTACGACGCCGTCGTGGTCGGGGGCGGGCCGGGAGGGAGCACGGCCGCGTGGATGCTGGCGCGCGCCGGCGCCCGCACGCTGCTGCTCGATGCCGCGCGCTTCCCGCGGGTCAAGCTCTGCGCGGGCTGGGTGACGCCGCGCGTGTGGACGACTCTCGAGCTCGATCCGGCGCGCTATCCGCGGACCATCCAGCCGTTCGCGCGAGCGACGCTGGAGCTCGAAGACGGCACGCACGAGACCGCCTGGAATCACGTGGTGAGCTACGGCATCGTGCGCCGCGAGTTCGACCATTTCCTGCTCGAGCGCGCTCGCGCCGCTGGCGTGGAAGTGCTCGAGGGAGCGCGCGTCGACCTCGTCGAACACCGCGGCGACCGCATCCGCGTCGGCGGCTTTCCCGGCGAGGTCGATGCCGCGGTGGTGATCGGCGCCGGGGGCCATCACTGTCCGGTCGCCCGCGCGCTGGGCGAGGTCTCGCCGCGCGAGCCCGTGGTGGTGACGCAAGAGAGCGAGACCTTCCTCGGACGCGACCGCCTCGGCGGCTTCGCTCCCCGCCCGGGCGTCCCGGAGCTCTTCCCCGAGCCGGATCTCCGCGGCTACGGATGGTATTTCGTCAAGGGCGACTTCCTGAACGTCGGCATCGGCGCGCTCGACGACGGCCGAGGCTTGAAGCGCCGCACGGAAGCCTTCGAAGCTCGCCTGCGCGCCAGCGGCCGATTGCCCGACGGCCTCGCCCTCGTGCCGTTCCGCGGCCACGCCTATGCGCTGCGCGGCACCGCCCGGCGCCAACTCGCCGGGCGCGGCTTCTTCTTGGTCGGGGACGCGGCCGGATTGGCTTGCGACGTCTCCGGCGAGGGCATCGGCCCGGCGGTCGAGAGCGGCGCGATGGCGGCGACCTGCGCGCTCGAGCACTTGGGCGATCGCGGCGACGACGAGTCGGCCGCGCACTATCTTCGCGCGATCGAGAAGCGCTTTGGATCGGCGGACGGCGGCGCCGGGCGTCGTTTGGCCGGCTTGCTGCCGCAGCGGTGGGTCGTTGCGCTGGCGAAGCTCGTTTGCCACACCGGGTGGCTGCGCCGCCGTCTGGTCTTCGAGGGAGCCTTCGGCATGCGGTGAGCGGCGCGCCGGACGTCGCGGGAGGAAGAGCGATGCTCGCTTTACTGAAGAGCAACCGAGAGCGTGCCATCGCGCGGGATCGCCGCGCGATTCAGTATCACTACGACGTTTCCAACGAGTTCTACGAGCTGTTTCTCGGCTCGACGATGGTTTACACCTGCGCGTATTACCGCTCGCCGGACGGAGACCTCAATCGCGCGCAGCGCGACAAGCTCGATCTCGTCTGCCGGAAGCTCCGGCTGAAGCCCGGTGAACGTTTGCTCGACGTCGGTTGCGGATGGGGCAGCCTGACGACGTGGGCGGCCGAGCACTACGGGGTCGAAGCGCACGGCGTGACGCTTTCCGCCGCCCAAGCGGAATACGCGCAGCGACGGATCCGCGATCGCGGGCTCGAGCGCACCTGCCGGGTGGACTGCCGCGACTACCGCGAGCTCGCCGGCCAGCCACCCTACGACAAGATCGCCTCGGTCGGGCTGATCGAGCACGTCGGGCGCCCGAACTACGCGGCTTACTTCGCCGAGCTCTTCAACCTGCTCGAGCCGGGTGGGCTCCTGCTGAACCACGGCATCACCCGCGAGCGCGAATGGAAATGGACGAAGCAATGGGAGTTCATCACCAAGTACGTGTTCCCCAACGGAGACCTCGACCACGTGAGCCACATCCT
>CAVPWJ010000160.1:0-12975 GCA_963708955.1 uncultured delta proteobacterium | reverse complement strand
CGAATAGTCTTTGTCATGGAATCACCATAATCTTTCCCCACAGCTCTTCGCCGCCGGTGGATTCAAGCAGATAGAGATAAACTCCGCCCGCGACCGGGTCACCCTTGGTATTGGTGCCGTTCCAGGTGTCGAGGTCGTCATATTGGACATTGCCCTCGCGGGGCACGCCGTCGATGACCTTCTTCACGATGTTGTTGGCGAAGTCATATATCGTAATTGTTACATTACCGGGTTGTTTCAATTTGTAGTGAAATTTGAGTTCGCTACCGCCGAGGTAAGGCGAAAACGGATTCGGCGAGATGTATGACTGCTCTTCTTCGGGAGCGTCGTCGGGGATGATCAGGAACTCGCGGAGAATCGTCCAATTTACAAGGTCAGTACTTTTGGCGATGCCGTCATCGGTGCCGACCCAGTATTCGTTCCCGATCAAAGTAATCGCAAAGACCTCGACGGAGTCGGATATCGAGCGGCCAGTCTCGGGGTCGATGATAGAAACCTGATTCCAATTCTGGCCGAAGTCGGTAGAGATTTGCAGGCCCTCACTTGCGGCTGCGAGCACCGTGTCGCCATTAAATTCAAAATTCCAGACGAAGGTGTTTTCGAGAGTAGAGCGCCACGTCAAGCCGCGGTCGGCAGTAACCGAGACTCCAACCTTGCCACGCTCGAGTGCGAACCGGTGAGCGGCCCAGATCAGCGTGCTATCGCCGGTGCGCTGAAGACCCATTGCGACGACGAAGTTGCCGGCGAGAGCGCTGTCACCCGGGGTCGCGCCTCTTGCTGTATAGGAGCGGCCGACAAAGTCGAATTCGTCGCGACTGAGCGGTGGTTGATACAAGCGATAATTCGAAACTAAGCGCCCTTCACTGAGGAAATGATATTGCTTGCGCCAATCCGTCCTCAACGGCCAGATGCGTTTTCGAATTCGCCAATGTGCGCACAAAGGAATGGCGCGAATCCGTCGATAAAATTGCCAGTAATTTCGTCGCGCGCAAAAAAGGAAAAGCCCCCGATCGCCAGGCCGGCGGCGCGGATCGTATCGCCGAGGACGAGGATGCCGACCTTGAGGAAGGTGAGCTCCACCAGCATGTATGCCAGCCCGAGCGCGGAGAAGTAGCCGGCCACGGAAATCGTGGCCGCCTTCCCGGTTCCGTCCCGTGCGAAAGCGGCGGGCAGAAGCAGGAGCATCGCCGCCAGGACGAGCGACACGCCGAGCGAGAGTATCAGGAACACGATGCCCCACTCCACGAAGGGTATCCACTGGTTTCCGAGGAGCCGTTTGAACTCCGGCAAAGTCCGCAGGCGCAGGAAGCGATGGAAGTAAGGCGAGTCGTCGGTGACGGGCGAGAGGTCGAACAGTCCGGTTTCGCGTTCCCCGGGCGGTCCCGTCATGGCATCGGAAACAGCCTCGCCCAGCGCCCGTTCCTCCGCACCGCCTCCGGCCCCGGCACCCGCGGCGGGCCAGACCATCGAATACCCGAAGTCGGAACAGAACCGCCTCACCCGATCGATCTCCGCCGGATGAAACGGGGTGCGCCGCGCAACCAGGGAAAAAGTCCCCCAGCCGTGGATCGCGACGACCCGATCGGCGGCGGGTCCATGGCGCCCGGCCGAGAGCTCTGCCCGGATCGTGCGGAGGATCTTTACGTTCTCTCTCGGGGGCGCCTTGAGCCACCCCGAAAACGCGAGGAGACCGCCCTCCCCGAGGCGGGCGAGCGCCGCCCGGATCCCCTCGCGCGTGAGGAGGAACGTTTCGCCGGTCGCGTGGACCCCGAGCGAGGAAAAGGTCGCCGAGGAAATGTCCGCCGCCTCGATGACGTCGAAGGTCCGTTTGTCCCGGGCGAGGAAGTTGCGCACCCCCTCTTCCCTGATCTCGACGGGAAGAGACGCCGGCCATCCCCCCGAGAACCCGGAGAGGTCATCGCGGACCAGTCGCACTAGTTCCTGCGCGGGCTCCACGATCGTCAGGGACGAGGCAAAGTTCCCCGCGGCCGTCAACACCCCTTCCGTCCCCCTGAGTCCGAGTTGGAGGACCCGCGGACGTTCGAAAAGCCGGTACGGGAGAACGGAGGGAAAATATCCGAGATACGCGGGGGGCGTCCTTCCGCCGCCCTTCGGGACGGTTCCGCGCTGCTCGCCGTCCGCGAACAACGCCGCCTGCGGCGGAATCTCCCCCGCGAAACGGATACTCAGCCCCGGCGCGACGTGGACCCCCGGCGCAAAGACCGCCCGGTAATCCCCCGATATTCCGAAGCGGGATGCGATCTCCCGCGCCCCCGGCAGGTTCCGGACGGCAGCCAAGTCCTTGTAGGGAGAGAGTTTGAGATCCGCGGGCGGGATGACGAGGAGGAAGAGGACGGCGCACAGCATTGCCGCGCGGCCCTTTCGCAATCCCCCTCCCCTGCCCGACAGGACGAAGGCGCACGCCACCGCCCCGAGTGCGAGGGGAAGTCGCAGGAGTCCCCCGGTCGGCGAGAGCATGAGGAACGGGAGCGCGGCGAGAGCGCCGGCCGCCGATCCTGCGAAGGACGCCGCGTACACCGGGCCGGGCCGAAGCCCGAGAAAAGCGAATGGGATCGCCATCGCGGTGCCTGAAAGGAAGAAGGGCACGGCGAGAAGGATGAAGAAGCCCCCGAATCGCGGCCACGCCACCGGGTCCCACAGGAGCAGGAACGGATCGAACGATACGAACTGCGAGGCACGAAACGCGAGGTCGAACGCCGGCGCGGCGAGAAGGACCATCCATGCGAAGAGCCGGCCCGGAGCCCTTTCAACGCGCCGCCGGACGATCTGGAGCGCGACCCCGGCGCCCCCGACGCCGAGCATCGCCTGTGAGACGATCAGCGGGACGAAGTGCGGCCAGAACCGGAACGACAGGAGGCGGATGAGGACGATCTCGTTCGCCAGCGTGGCCGCCGAAAGGAAGAATACGGCCGGTACGATCCATTTCGCCTTCGCGTCCGCGGAAACCGGATCCCCGCGGTCCCTTGGCTCTGCAGTGGACAAGCGGGAGCCCCTTCAGTGACCAAGGAGACGGACGAAAGCGACGGGAAGAACGTTTCTATGCGTAATCGAGCCTCGTGCGTCCTTCTCGATGAAGACGAGGTTCTGGGTCATGAAGGGCCCGCCGACCGGCATGATCATCCGACCCCCGTTCCGGAGCTGGCGCAGAAGAGGCGGGGGAATGTGTCCTCCCGCGCAGGTCACGATGATGGCGTCGAACGGCGCCTTCTCCTCCCAGCCGTAATAACCGTCCCCTTGCCGAACGACGACGTTGCGGAACCCGAGGTCCGCGAGCGTCTGTCGACTGCGGGCGGCCAGGGATTCGAGGATCTCCACGGAGTAGACCTCCGCGGCGATCTTCGCGGCGACCGCCGCCTGGTAGCCGGACCCGGTTCCCACCTCGAGAACGCGGTCGGTCTCCTTGAGCCGCAGGATCTGCGTCATGAAACCGACAACGTAAGGTTGCGAGATCGTCTGCCCTTCCCCGATGGGCAGAGGGTAAGGATCATACGCCTTCGCGCGGAACGAAGGTGAAACAAAGAGGTGCCTCGGGACGTCCCGCATCGCGGCCAGGACGCGCGGATCGGAGACCCCTTCGCGCTCGACCTGGTCGCGCACCATCGCCGCCCGCTTCTGCAGGTACGAGTCGTCCGTCGCCAACGCCGGATGGAACGCCGCCGGCAGGACGGTCGCGGCGATCATGAAAAAAGGGATGGCGATTTTCATGGCTTCCGCTTCCCCCAAAGCGTCCGACTGACTCCCTCCGCACGTTGTACAGGATATCAACGGACGCCGGCGCGGGCCAATTTCGGATCAGGGAGTCGCTTGCTTTTTGTCCCGCCTTATTGTATACAGTATAAATATCAGTCTGCCTGCAGACGAATCCAATCAAGGGGTGACACATGAAAACCAAGATGACGCCGATGGTTTGGTTATTGCTGCTGACTGTAATCATCGGGTTTGGCCAGCTGATTTCCATGGCGGTCACGTCGATCCGGTAGCCGGCGAGGATATATCCCATTCGCTGGTGATTGAAGGCGTAATCGGGTCTTAAAACGGTCGCAAGCCTCGGTCGCGGTCGGGAATCCTTTCCGCCAAAATAATAGTTGCAGGATTCGCCCTTCCGAAGGCGCTCCGCCCGGCGTTCCGGTATCGCCGCTCCCTCCTCCCGAAACTCGCCCTATCCTCCTTCAATGAGGGTACCGATGGCGCGATCCGGCTTGCGTACCGATTTCTCGAGGATTTGCCGAAATTCAGCCGCCTCCATTACATAACTGTATACATTTATGTAATCCCGCCTCCTCCGAGGCCCGCCGAATCGCGGCGCCCACCAAGCCCGGGTTGGCCCATTTGATGGCCCGTACGGCGGAGCCCGCCGAAGACCGCTATCTCCCGCTGCGCCAACGGCATTCCGCCGGTACCGGCCCCGTCGCGCGATAGGCTGCGGGCATGCCCGGACGACTCGCCGACTTCGAAGTGGCACGGAAGTTGATTCAATCCGCGGCATGGAGCAGCCGTGCCGCTTCCTGATCTCGCGTCACACCACACTCGGTTTCTCGCTGCTCATCCTCTATGCCGTATTGCTGGGAACGGCTTCCCCGGCGGTGGGCGCGGATAAGTTTTGCAGTGATCCTCCGTACTTCGGAGTGATTGACGGTGATATTCGTCCTGTTCCTACCCAGATCACGATCGACAGGGATTGCACGTTCAAGAACTTTCCGCAGTCCAACCCGCTGACCTCCACCATTAACTTTCAAACGTTCGACCCTTCGATCTATCTCATTATCTTCGAAAACGTTTACTACACAGGCAATATGGCGTGCGCCAATGTCGACCACAGGATCTGGTTTGCCAACAGCTCGTATTACGGTTCCAACAATGCCTGCCAGGATCTTTTCATACCCGTAGAAACAATCGACAAGAAGAACCCCGCGGGCCAGACCACGGCCGTCGTCGGCGTGCCCTTCACCTACACGCTCACGCTCCCGGCCATGTCCTTGGGGGGCGGGCCGTCGGCCAATGACCTTCACTCCATCATTATCTGGGACGATCTCACCGCGACAGGGACAGGGGCGGACCTCACCTATCTGAGCAACACCGCCTCCCTGGTGAACGGCGGCGCTACTACGCCGCTGGGCTCGCTGATCAACGCGGGAGACAACAAGCACGTCGAGTTCAACAAAACCGCCAACCCGACGTTGGCCTTGATCCCGACCGGATCGCAGATCGTGATCCATCTCACGGTCGTCCTCGATAACACGGCGAGAAACGCCCCGGGGACGCAGTTCGTCAACACCGCCAAGTGGCAGTTCGGGAGGCTCATCGAGGGCACGTACTATGAACCCCTGCCGGGCGAGTGGGGGCGAACGCAGCCGATGACGATCGTCAAGCCCGATCTCGTGGTCACCAAAACAGGCCCGGCCTCCGTGGTCAACCTCGGGGAGTGGGCGGCATTCACAATCGACGTCTGGAATGGCGGGACCTGGACCGGCAACGCGTGGAACGTCAATATCGCCGACCTGCTGCCGAGCGCGTCGTCGAACCCGTTCAATGGCGGGATGTGCGATCTGACGCCTGAGGTTACCGGCGTCACCGTCGGGGGCAGGCCTCTCGCCCAGGGCACAGGCTATTTGCTCAGCTACGCCGGCTGCAGGCTCGGCCTCTCCCTGCTCGAGGCGGCCGGCCCGATCGGGCCGAATGAGCACCTGGCCATCGCCTACCGGACCAAGGTCGACGCCGACAGCCAAAGCGGCGCCGTGCTTACCAACGTCGCCGCCGCCACCCGGTGGTCCAGCGAAAAAGATACCACCAGCGGCCAAACCTACGGGTGCACCCCGACCAACGGCACGGAGGGAATTGCCGACTGTCAGGACGCCCACGCCTTATTGGTGGCGCTTTCGGGTTATTTCTTCGAGAAGACGGCCGCGAACCCGGCGACCGGTGCGATCGTCTCCACCGCTCTGCCGGGTGAGACGCTTCGCTACACGTTGCGCCTGCGGAGCATCGACAAGTCTTTCACCGGCCTTCGTTTCTACGACGACCTGAAAACTTCGGCGGCATTCGTGCCGGGCTCGCTCTCCCTCGTAAGCTATCCCGCGGGAGCGGACGTCTCCCAAACCCTCAACGGGGTCCTTGACATCCGCAACCTGAACGTTCCGGTCGGCGGCGTGGCCGAGGTCAAGTTCGATATCACGCTGCTCCCGACCCTCGCGGAAGGTTTCGTGGTCCTTAACCAGGCGGACCTCTTCGAGGGCGCCGTCGATATCGCGAACAGTGACGATCCCAACATCAATGGTCAGGCCGATCCTGCCGTAGCGGGCGACGAGGACCCGACGCGAGTGGTGATCGCCTTCCCTGCGGCTTCGCCGCCGACGAAGGCGCTGTTCTCGCCGGCGACCCCCGAAGCCACTATCGGCCAGGAGGTGGTGTACGAGATCAGGGTGCCCGGCACGGTGAGCACCCGCCCGCTGTACGACGTCGTGGTCACCGATGCGCTTGACACAAACCTCGAATATCTGGGCTTCACCCAGACCAGCGGCCCGGCGGTCACGGACAACAGCGTCGCCCCCGCCCTGAGCTTCGGCGTCGCCCACATCCCGGCCGGCCAGCAGACGGTCTTCAAGGTGCGCACCCGCGTACGCAACGTCCTGGGAGCCCAGCAGGGCATTGCGATCAACAACACGGCTTCCTACACGTATGCCAACACCCCGGGCGGAGTCCCACAGCCCGCGCAGGGCGGTGAGACGGTGACGCTCCATGTGGTCGAGCCGCACATAACGACGATCACCAAGAGCGCCAACCCGACCACGCCGGCGGCCGGTGAGACCGTACGCTACAGTGTGACGTTGACGGCGAGCGGCTCCACCTATTCGTCGGATGTGTTCGATGTAACGCTTATCGATACCCTGGGCCTCGGTTTGGTCTATGTCGGCAACCCGGCCGTCACCGTCGGAGGCGGCGTCAGCGCAAACAACATCATCGGAGCGCCCGTTATTTCCGGCGACGGCATCAACCAGGCGCAAACGCTCCTCTGGAGTCCAACCAATGGCAATGCCGACATCGACATCGCCGAAGGCACGACCGTCACCATCTCTTACGACGTGCGCGTGCTCGGCGGCGTGCTCGCCCAGGCGCTCGCGAACAGCGCCGTCGCGCAGTGGACCGGCATGGATGGCCCGAACGCATTCGAGCGCGACGGCAAGGACGGCATCGGGGGGCTGAACGACTACGTAACGGCACGGGCCACGGTCACGATCGGCAACCTGCCGCTGCTGTACGCCCACAAGACCGCACGGATCTACCAGGATTCCAGCTCGCCGGGTATCGTCGATCCGGGCGACGTGCTGCGCTACACCATCGTCCTCAGCAACTCCGGCGCGGTCCCGGCCACGGGTGCCGTGCTCACCGACAACGTTCCGGCCAATACCACCTACGTGGCCGACTCCCTCCGTCTGAACGGCGCGCCGGTGGGTCCCGAAGGCGGCGTGTCGCCGCTGATCGCCGGCCTGCCGGTGCAATCCGCCGACAATCCGGGCAGCGGCATCGTATCGGCCGGCAATAGCGCTGTGGTCACTTTTGAGGCCAGGGTCAACGACGGCGTTCCCACGGGGACCCTCATCGTCAACCAGGGCCGCATTACCTCCGGCGAACTGCCGCCGGGAGCTACCGACGCCGACGGCGTGCCCTCCAACGGCAATCAGCCGACCGTGGTCGTCGTCGGTGCAGTGCAGTTGCTCACCATCACCAAGGAAGTATCGGTGGTCGGTGGCGGAATCGCCGAAACCGGCGGCCAGTTGGAGTATGTCGTCCGGGTGAACAACATCGGCAGCCTGCCCGCCACACGGGTGGTGGTGACCGATAACCTGAATCCGCCCTTGGGCAATCAAGTGACCTACGTCGCCGGGTCGGGCACCTTGAACGATTCGACCAACGGGGTCGTCTATGCCGGCGCGGTGCTCACCGCCGACTATGCCGCTCAAGACAACAATCTGCCGCCGGGTAGAAGCGCCATCGTGCGCTTTCGCGTGCAGATCAACCCCGCCATCGCCATCGGAACGACCATCACCAATACCGCCGTGGTCCGCTGGAACGATCCGGCTCAGACCGACTCGGCCAGCGTATCCATTGACGTGGGCGGCACGCCGGGCAGCGCCAATCTCAACGGATACGTCTGGCACGACGCGAACCTGAACAAATCCTACGACAGCGGCGCCGAGACCATGATGGAGGGTTGGTCTGTCGAGCTTTATCGTACCAATCAGTCGGTCGCCACGGCGCTCACCGATGCGAACGGCTTCTACCGGTTCAGCGGCCTGGCGCCCAACGCGGGCACATCCGACCTTTATGAGCTGCGCTTCCATGCGCCGGGCGCGGGCCCGAACACGGCCTCGATGGGTCAGGCCGACTCCCCTTTCACCAATGGTCCGCAGCGGATCAGCGGCATCACCGTCTCCCCGGGGTCCAATCTGCAAAACCTGAATCTGCCGCTCTGGCCCAACGGCACCGTGTACAACTCCGTCGCGCGCGTACCGGTTGCCGCAGCCAGAGTGACGATGCGGAATGCGGCGACCGGAGCCGCACTGCCGGGCCAATGCTTCACGGACCCGGCCCAGCAGAACCAGATTACGTCCGCGAACGGCTTTTACAAGTTCGACCTGAACTTCAGCGATGCCTCCTGTCCGGCGGGCGGCGGCTATCTCATCGAGGTGACGCCGCCCCCGACCGGCTACATGAGCGTGCCGTCCCGGATCATTGCTCCGGCCAGTAGCGACAACACGGCTCCGTTCTCCGTTCCCTCCTGTCCCGGCAGTGCGGCCGACGCGGTGCCGGCTACCACCGAGTACTGCGAGGTTGTGGCCTCCGCGGCGGTGCCGCCGACATCGGTTCTGCCGGGCATGGCCGGCACCACCTATTATCTGCACCTTCTGCTGAGCAATGGAACCATGCCCGGGCAGAGCCAGGTTTTCAACAATCCGATCCCCATCGATCCGGAACTCTTTGGGGCCGTGGCCATCAGCAAGACCTCGTCTTTAACCAACGTGACCAAGGGGACGCTGGTGCCCTATACGGTGACCGTGACCAACGTGTACGGCGCGCCGCTGTCCGGTATCAGCATCGTCGACCGATTTCCGGCCGGATTCAAATACGTGGCCGGTTCCGCCCGCCTGGACGGGAATCCGGCCGAACCGCTGATCAACGGTCGGGAGCTTGTCTGGAACGGCCTCGACCTGCAGTTCAACCAGAGACGCACCATCCGGTTGCTGCTGGTGGTGGGTTCCGGCGTCTCCGAAGGCGAATACGTCAACCGGGCCGCCGTGCTCAATCCCGCCACCGGCGGCACCGTCTCGGGGGAAGCGACGGCCACCGTGAGGGTCATCGCCGACCCGGACTTCGATTGCACCGATGTGATCGGCAAGGTGTTCGACGACGGCAACCTGGATGGGTGGCAGGATCAGGGCGAGAAAGGGCTTCCCGGGGTTCGCGTGGTGACGGCGCGCGGCCTGATCGTCTCCACCGATAATAACGGACGCTTTCACATCACCTGCGCGGTAGTCCCGGACGAGGACCGCGGCAGCAACTTCATCCTCAAGCTGGACGAGCGCAGCCTGCCCAGCGGCTATCGCCTGACCACCGAAAATCCGCGCGTGCAGCGGGCCACTCGCGGCAAGATGCTGCGCGTAAACTTCGGCGCGACGATCCATCGCGTGGTGCGCATGGATATCGCCGACGGCGCCTTCGAGCCCGATACCACCGAAATCAGGATGCAGTGGACTCAAAGAATCGACCAGTTGCTTGAGGAGCTCAGGAAGGGGCCGTCCGTGCTCAGGTTGTCCTATCTTGGCGACGTCGAACCCAAAAGCCTGGCCCTGAGACGTCTTGAGGCCCTGAAAAAGGAAATCACCGCACGGTGGAAGCCGTCGGGCGCCGGATACCAGCTGACCATTGAGACCGAAATCTTCTGGCGACGCGGCGCTCCGGTTGCCGGCCACCGATGACGGGATGATGAAATCCATGGTACGTCCCCTGCGCATGGTGAAGGGCTTCTTTCCGAGGTACGGCATCGCCGTCCTGTGCGTGTGCGGCGTCACTTCGGCGGGAACCGGGGTTGCGTTATCCGGGGAAACGGGGGTCAGGGAGACCCATGTGCGCGGAGAGGCGGCCGAGATGCACCTGCCGACCGACCAGCCTTTGACCCCATGGGTCCATGACCCCGCCATATTTGAAAAGGACGAAGGGGACAGGACGGAACTGCGCGAAGTCGCCGAGAAGGAAGTCACAACCATCAAACTCGACAACCTGGTCCCGCCCATCCATTTCGGCCTGGGCGATATCGAAATTACCGGGAATTATCTCAAGATCCTTCGCGAGGTTCTCGACGGAATGCGCGGTCGCGCCAATGTGCGACTCCACTTCGTCGGTCATGCCGATTCCCTTCCGCTCAGGGGCGAGCTGATCAATATCTACGGCGACAACTTCGGGCTGTCGCGGGAACGGGCGGGAACGGTCGCCGAATACTGCCAGCGCGCGCTGAATCTCCCCCCCGAAGCCATCTCCTACGAAGGACTTGGTGACAGCCGGCCGGTTGCCGGCAATGCGTCGGAAGAAGGCCGTCAGCTCAACCGGCGCGTGGAAGTGCAGGTCTGGTACGACGAGATCGGTCAAAAGCAGGTCACGAAGGAAGTGGTCGTTCCCCGCGAGAGGAACCGCATCAAGGTCTGCCGGACCGAGATCGTCTGTCAATTGCGCTATAAGGACGGCCACTCCCATCGCGCGCGCGTCAAGAACCTGACTTCCCCCCTTCATTACGACAAAGGCATGCTGAGCGTGCCGGAGGAATTTCTGCAGCAGGTCAGGCAGGCGCAGAAAAATCTCGGCGGCAAACAGAACCTCGTGGCCAAGTTCATCGGCTATACGGATGACATCCCGCTTCAGGGGCGGGACGAACGCATCTACGGCGACCCCGTAGGGCTCACCAAGGCGGTTGCCCGGCGCGTTGCCCTCGCCGTTCAGGATAATCTGGGCTTGTCAAACGCCGCCATCGAGACCGAGGGCCGCGGTGCGTCGCAGCCCCTGGCCTCGAACGATACGCAACGGGGGCGCGCGCTGAACCGGCGCGTCGAGGTGGAGTTCTGGCACGACGATCCGCTTCAGGATCTCCCCGACAAGCCCCAGCTGTGCCCTGACGCCCCCGGCGCCGAAACCGTCACCCGCGTCTACGATTCGCCGTCGGGCGGCATCGACCCGATCCTGTTTGAAAACGGAAAACCCGTCATACCCGATGGGTACACCGAACGTCTGCGCCGCATCATGGACGAGATCAGCGACAGGACCCGCGTCCGCCTGCGGTTTGTCGGCTATACCGCCAACAAGCGCCTCGACCGGCGTACGGCCGCGGTGTACGGAGACGACATCGGCTTGTCCATGGCGCGTGCACGCCGTTCCATGGCGGCCGTCGGCGGGCAGATGGGATTAACGGCAAGGCAGGCGGAGTTCGACGGCCGCGGTTATGTTCAGTCCGACGAAGTGGTAAACGCCGGTTTTGTCGAGTCCGACACGTCGAAAGTCAAGGTGCAGGTGGTCTACGATGAACCGCGCGTCCGCGACGACTACGAGGGCGTGGAGGTCACCCCGTTGACTCGCGAGGTGAGCACAGCCGATCCCTTCGCCCTGAATCTCATGCGCATCACGGTGGACGGAAAGCCGGTCGATGATCCGTCCAAGTGCAGTTCCGACGTGCAGCGCTGCACCGACGTGGCCCTGAAAAACGCCCGGATCCAGTTCAAGAACGACAGCCTTACGCTTACGCCGCGGCTGAACGTGACCGCATGGCCGACGACCATCCGTTATCAGGACTTGCCGGATACGGCGTTTGCCGAAAACCTGGTGCATTTTCGCCTGTACGCCAACTATCGCAGCTTCATCGAGCGGGCGGAGGTCAGGATTTTCGAAGAGGAGCAGTCCGTCCGCGACACGCCCCTCGCGGTCGTCGAGATGGACGCCGACGGCATGGCCCAATGGCAGTCCGAATTCGAGTCCTTCTCCGCGCCTGTGCGCAAATTGAAATACCTGGTGCGGGTGTATGACGGGAAGGGACTCTTTGACGAGACGACTCCGCAGTCCCTGTGGGTGGCGGACCGCATCGATCCGTCGGTTGCCGAAGCGAATGTCGACGAAAAACTGCGGGCAGGTTATGGCGAGGGCCGCATCGCCAGCCGGAATATCCTCCTTCACGGCGGGACGGTGCAGGCCTACGGCACCGCGATCCCCAAGGGACAGGGGGTGTGGATGGCCGGCTATGCGGTGCCCGTGGACGAGAAGGGCAGTTTCGTGGCGGAAGAGATCCTGCCGGAGGGCATGCATGCCGTGGAGGTGGCGGTCCTCGACAAATCCGGAAACGGCGAGCTCTTTCTGCGCGACCTGGAGCTGAAAAAGAGCGACTGGTTCACCGTGGGGATCGCCGACCTGACCCTGTCCGGAAACAAGACAGACGGGCCGGCCGAACTCCTCGCGCCGGACAAACCCCGGTACGGCGAAGACATGAGCCTCGAGGGCCGCCTGGCCTTCTATACGCACGGCAAATTCGCAAACGGCTGGTCGCTGACGGCGAGCGCCGATACGCGCGAAGGTCCCCTGGACGACATCTTTTCCAACTTCATGGACAAGTCCCCCGAGGCGCTGTTCAGACGAATCGACCCGGACTACCACTACCCTACCTTCGGCGATGACGGCACCGTCGCGGAAGACGCGCCGACCACCGGCAAGTTCTTCGTCAAGGCGAAAAAAGATAAAACGTACGGGCTCTGGGGCAACTTCAAGATCGCGTATACCGATACCGCCCTGGCGCACGTGGACCGCGGGCTGTACGGCGCCAACCTGCATTATCAGCCCCTCAAGACCACCAGTTTCGGCGAGCCGCGTCTGCTGGTGGACGGGTTTGCCGCGGACCCTGGGACCGTGGCGGGACGCGATCGGTTT
>CAVPWJ010000159.1:0-18389 GCA_963708955.1 uncultured delta proteobacterium | reverse complement strand
CGGGTTTCGTCGTGCGCGGAATCCGGCAACCCGGATTTGGACCGAGCACGGGGGGTCGACGAGGGCGAGGTCTACCGCGAGCTCTACCCGCACGGCTGGCCGCTGAAGGCGGTTTCCTACGCGGGGGGAAAGGCCGCGCCCAAGAGCGAGATCCGCGCGATCGAGCGGCGCGACATTCCGGACCGGGAGTTCGAGCCGCCCGCGGGCTATCGGCAGGCGCCGCTCGCCGAAGTGATGTTTTCAGGTACGGGCGGCAGCCCGGCTCGGGAACAAGGGGCGCAATAGCGGCGAAGGCGGCGGAGAGGTCCGGTCCGGACTCGGCGCCGTCCACTTTGCCGATCCTCCTCCGCCCCCCTGGTTCGCCCTGGTTGGGCAACGGCGCGAGTTCGGATATTGATGCCGGAATGACCCCCGGGGGGTACTTGTTCGACTACGGCGGCACGCTCGACGGCGAGGGCTGGCACTGGTTCGACCGCACCGTGCACCTCTATCGGAGTGCGGGCTGCGAGGTGGCCAAGCCGCTCCTGAAGCGCGCCTTCTACACGGCCGAGCTGATCATCGCCGAGGAGGCGCTGCGCGACCGCTATCGCCTGCGGCCGCTGGTCGAGCGCCACGTCGCGCTGCAGATGGCCGTGCTCGGCGAGGGCGCCCGCCGGTTCGCCCCCGCGGTCGTCGAGGGCTTCTGCGCGATGGCCGAGGACGGCTGGCGGCGCTCGCGCGAGGCCCTCTCCCGCCTGCACGGCACGGCGCGGCTCGGAGTCGTCTCCAACTTCTACGGGAACCTGCAGGTGTTGCTCGAAGAGGCAGGCCTGTCCGCATTGCTCGATACCGTGGTCGAGTCGGCCCACGTCGGCCTCGAGAAGCCCGACCCGCGGATTTACCGGCTGGCTGCCGAACGTCTCGGCCTACGTGCGGGCGAGATCGTCATGGTGGGAGACAACTTCGACCGCGACGTGCGGGCGGCGCGCTCGGCCGGGCTGCGCGCAATCTGGCTCCGCCGCGGCGACGCCCCGGCCCCGGAGGCGGGAGTGGCCGAGCGCGTGGTGTCGGCGCTGAGTGAGCTCGGCGAGGAGCCGGCGGGCCGGTGAAGGCCGGGATCATCGCCGCCGGGCTCGGCGAGCGGCTGCACGCCGCGGGCATTACCACGCCAAAGCCGCTGCTGGTGGTCGGCGGCAAGACGCTGATCGAGCGTACCATCGAGTCGGCGGCCGAGGCCGGCGCGCTGGAAGTGGCGCTGATCGTCAACGCCGAGTGGCCCGCGGTGGCGCGCTACGTAGAAGAGCGGCGCTGGCCGGTGCCGGTGCGGCTCACCGTGAAAACGACGCCGAGCTCGATGGAGAGCTTCTTCACGCTCGAGCCGCAACTGCGAGATTCTCCGTTCCTGCTCGCCACGGTCGACTCGATCGGCGAGCGCGGGGCGCTCGCGCGGCTCGCCGAAGCCGGCCGGTCGGCGGGGCCGACCGGCACGCTGGCGATCACCCACCTGGTCGACGACGAGAAGCCGCTGTGGGTTCGGCTCGGCCGAAGTGGCGAGGAGATCGTCGAGCTCGGCGCCGGCGCGGCCGGCAGCGGCTGGGTGACGAGCGGCGGCTACTTCTTTTTTCCCGCGGTGTACGAGCACGTCGCCGAAGCGCGCCGCCGAGGTCTCACGGCCTTTCGCCACCTTCTCGCGCTGCTGCTCGAGAAGGGATGCCGGCTGCACGGCTTTCCCGCCGGCGACTCGATCGACGTCGACCGCCCCGAGGACGTCGCGGCCGCGGAGAGGTTTCTCGCCGCTCATGGCTGAGCGCGTCGCCATCGGCGTCTACCGCGAAGCGCGGTTCTCGCCCGGCAAGGTCGAGGACGATCGGGCGATCATCGACCTGGCCGCCGCCGCGCTCCGCCGCGCCGCGGTCTCCGTGCGGATGGTCGACGGCGATCGATTGCCCCCGCTCGAGGGACCGCCGGCGCTGGTCTTCGCCATGTGCCAGGGCGAGCGGGCGCTCGCCTGGCTCGACGAAGCGGCGAAGCGCTCGCCGGTAGTGAACCACCCCGAGGCGATTCGCGGCTGCTACCGCGTGAACCTCGTCGAGCGCCTCGCCCGCGGCGGCGTTCCGCAGCCCCGCTGGGCGCTCGCCGCCGAGCGCTTTCCCGAGGATCTCGGCGCCGGCCCCTGGTTGAAACGCGGAGACGTGCATGCCATGGAGCCGGGCGACGTGCGGCGGGTGTTCACGGCCGCGGAGTGGACGGAGATCGCCGTCGATTTCCGACGCAGGGGGATTGGCCGGGCGATCCTGCAGCAGCACGCGGACGGAGCCGTGTACAAGTTCTACGGCGTGAAGGGCGGATTCTTCCGCGCCTTCGGCCTGCCCGGCGGGCGAGAGGAGGCGGCCGCGGCGCTCGCTGAGCAGGCCGCCGACGCGCTCGGCCTCGAGGTCTACGGCGGCGACGGCATCGCCGCTGCCGAAGGCTCGCTCACGCTGATCGACGTCAACGACTGGCCGAGCTTCTCGCGCTGCCGCGACGACGCGGGAGCGGCGATCGGCCGGCGCCTCATGCAGCTCTTGGAGAACGAAACGTCCCATGAAAGTTGAGAAGACGACCGAACCGCCCGCGAGCGTTCCCGGACCGCGGTCGAGACAGATCCACGCCGAGGAGCAAAAGGTGATCGCGCCGGGCCTGCAGCGCATCGCGCTGCTCTCCGAGCTGACGCTCACCTGTGGCAACGGCGCCACCGTCGAGGACGCCGACGGCAACCGCTACGTGGACTTCTTCGCGGGGGTGGCGGTGGCGAGCCTTGGCCACTCGCATCCGCATTGGGTATCGCGGATGGAGGAGCAAATCCGCAAGCTCTCGGTCGGCAGTTTCACCACCGAGAACCGCCTGCGCTTCCTGCGGAAGCTCGCCGAGGTGACGCCCGGCAAGCTCGACCGCGCGCAGCTCTACAGCGGCGGCGCCGAGGCGGTCGAAGCGGCGATCCGCCTCGCCAAATCCTACACCAAGAACTACGAGGTCGTGGGGTTCTGGGGCGGGTTTCACGGCAAGACCACGGGCGTGATGGGGTTGATGGGCGACGAGGGCAAGCACGGCTGGGGGCCGCTGCCGGGCGGCCGCTTCTTGACGCCCTATGCCGACTGCTACCGCTGCCCGATCGGTCTCGACTACCCGAGCTGCGGCGTGGCCTGCGCGGAGTTCGCGCGCAAGACGATCAAGAACGCGACCTCGGGAGCGGTGGCGGCGGTGCTGATCGAGCCTATGCAAGGCACGGCCGGCAACGTCGTGCCGCCGCCCGAGTTCCTGCCCGCCATCCGCGACATCGCCCACGAGGCCGGCGCTCTGCTGATCGCCGATGAAATGATCACCGGCTTCGCCCGCACCGGCGCGATGTTCGGAGTGAATCACTCCGGCGTGGTGCCCGACATCATGACCACCGGCAAGGGGATGGCCAGCGGCTATCCGGTGACGGCGGTGATCTCCACCGACGAGATCAGTCACGCCGAGCCATGGGCCAAGCCCTCGGGCGCCTCGTCGAGCTACGGCGGCAACCCGCTGGCGGCGACCGCGGCGCTCGCCACGCTCGAGACCGTGCTCGACGAGAATCTCGTCGAGCGCTCGCGCGAGCTCGGCACCGAGATGAAGCGCCGCTTACTCGCGCTGCAGGAGAAGTACGAGTTCATCGGCGACGTGCGCGGCGTCGGGCTGCTGATCGGCGTCGATCTGGTCCGCGACCGCAAGACCAAGGAGCCGCTCGCCAAGAAGGTGACCGAGCGGATCTTCCTCGAGTGCCTGCGCCGCGGCCTCCTGCTGATGGGCTACGTGCCCCGCGTGCGCATCAATCCGCCGCTCACCATCACGCGGGAGGAGATGGACCACGGGCTCGGCGTGCTCGACGAGGTTTTCGCGGAAATCGCCCGCGACCGCAGCTACCGGTGAAGACGTACCGAGGTGCAATCGCCGGCTTCGGCAAGGTGGCCGCCGAAGCGCACTTACCCGGCTTTCGTCAGGCGCCGGGCTTCGAGATCGTTGCCGTGATCGATCCCGCCGAGCAGCGCCGCGCGCAGGCGCTGGCGGCGCTCCCCGCGGCGCGCGGCTATGCCGATCTCGCCGCCGCGCTCGAGGCCGAGGGCCGGCTCGACTTTCTCGACGTGGCGACGCCGCCGCGCTTGCACGCGCCCACTTGCCTGCAGGCCCTCGATCGCGGTCTGCACGTGCTCTGCGAGAAGCCGCTGGCGCTCGATCTCGCGGAGATTGCCACGCTGCGCCGCGCCGTCCGCCGCAGCGGGCATGCGCTGTTCACGGTGCACAACTGGAAGTACGCGCCGCTGTTTCGCCGCCTGCACGGCCTCGTGCGCGCCGGCACGGTCGGCGAGGCGAGCGAGATCGACTGGCAGGTGCTGCGGCCGAGCCCGCCGCAGGGCGCCGCCGAAGCCGGCTGGCGGCTCGACCGCCAGCAAGCGGGCGGTGGCATTCTCATGGATCACGGCTGGCACGCGTTCTACCTGATGCTGTTCCTGACCGGGCAGCCGCCGCGCTCGATCGTTGCTCGCCTCACCACCGCGCTCGGTTTCGGCGTCGAGGACGGCGCGCAGTGCGAGATCGACTTCGGCGGCTTGGTCGCGCGCATCACGCTTCGCTGGGGCGCCACCGAGCGCCGCACCGGCGGCGTGGTCCGCGGCTCGCTCGGCGAGATCCGCATCGAGGACGATCGGTTGGTGGTGGCGGCCGATCGTCCCGAGCGGGAGACCCGCTTCTCGCCGGCGCTCTCCGCGAGCTCTTATCATCCCGAGTGGTTCCCGGCCCTGCTCGAGGACTTCCGCGCCGAGATGCAGCATCCCGACCAGCGCGGCCGTAGCTTCGTCGAGGCGGTGCGCGTGTCCGAGATGCTCGCGGCGGCCTATCGCTCCGAGGGGCGGAGGATCTCGTTCGAGGTGGCGGGGAGCACCTGATGGCGCTCGATTTAAGCGGCGGCCTCGCCGAGCGTCTGCCGGAGAGCCAGATCGTGATCTGGTGCGGCGGGGGAGGGGCACGAGTAGCGGGCGTCGAGCCATGGCGGCGCGCGGTGTATACCGCCTGCCGCGCCGGCTTCGAGCGTCTGCTGATCGTCGTCGACGGCGACGTTGGTGGCGTGCGCCGCGCGCTGTCGAGCGATCCCCGGCTCGCCGGCCGGCACTGGGAGGTGGCTCACGCGCGCGAGGCGTGGCACGCGCGACTCCACGAGGCCGGCGGCCGATGGGTGTCGTTCGACGACCGCTGGGTCGTCGACGCGGCCCATCTGCGCGAGCTCGCCGAGACCCGCGGCGCGATGGTCTCGGCCGAGCCGGATGGCCCGCTGGCCGCGGACGCTTCGGCGCTCGCCGCGCTCGTCTCCGGAGGATGGACGCCTCCATCCCGGCGCTCTGCGCCGGAGCGGCCGATCGATCGGCCGTCGCTCTACGTCCGCGTGGCAGCCGCCACCGCCGTGGCCGCCGCCGAAGACGCGCTCTTCCAGAGCCTGGCTCGCAACACCACGAACTTCTTCGCGCGCCGCATCGATCGGGCGATGTCTCGAGCGATCTCCCGGAGGCTCGCGCCGTATCCGGTGACGCCCAATCAGATCACGATCTTCTCGATCGGTCTCGGCGTGATCGGGGCGCTCTGCCTGCTCCGGCCGGGTTACGGCTTCGGATTGCTCGGCTCGTTCCTGTTTCTGGTTTCGACGGTGATCGACGGCTGCGACGGCGAGATCGCGAGGCTCAAGTTCCAAGAGTCGGTGAGCGGCGCGAAGCTCGACGTCGTCGGCGACAACGTCGTCCACGCGTTTCTCTTTTCCTGTGTGGCGCAGCGGGCCTACTTCGGCGATCCGCGGGGCCCGTATCTCTGGCTCGGCGCGGTTGCGGTGGTTGGGGTGCTGTTCACGTGGACGGTCGTCTACGCGCTGGTCGTGCGCGGGCGGCCGTCTGGACGACTGCTCACGTTCTTCGAACTATTCGGCAATCGTGAGTTTGCCTACCTGTTCTTCTTCCTTGGAGTCATCGGCAAGCTGCATTGGTTCGTCTGGGGGATGGCGGTCGGGCTATGGGTGTTTCCGCTCGGCCTCATCGGCTTACGCTGGCTGGATCGCCGATGAGACTCGACTTTTCTGCCCCGCCCCGGCATGGGAGCGATGAGGTGAGCGTCCCCGACACCATCCGTTGCCCAACCTGCCGGCGAGCGACTCCTTGGGCGGGAAACCCCCTTCGGCCGTTCTGCTCGGAGCGATGCAAGCTCACCGATCTCGGCAACTGGGCGAGCGAGCGCTATGGCATCCCCGGGGAGCGCGTTCTTCCGGAAGAGCAAGAAGAGGAAGAGGACGAGGAATGATTCATCCGACCGCGATCGTCGACCCGCGCGCGGAGATCGATCCCAGCGCCGAGATCGGCGCCTACGCGGTGATCGAGGGCCCGGCACGGATCGGCGCGCGCACCCGCGTGATGGCCCGGGCGGTCATCACCGGCGGCGCCGTACTCGGCGCGGACAACGTCGTCCACTACGGGGCGGTGCTCGGTGACGTGCCGCAAGACGTCGCCTTCACCGGCGCCGAGTCCTTCTTGCGCATCGGTGACGGCAACGTCTTCCGCGAGCACTCGACGGTGCATCGCGGCACCAAGCTCGGCTCCGCGACCGTCGTCGGCAACCGCAACTATTTCATGCAGAACAGCCACGTGGCGCACAACTGCACGATCGGCGACGACGCCATCGTCGCCGGCGGCGCGCTGCTCTCGGGTTACGTCGAGCTCGGCAACCGCGGGTTCGTCTCGGGGAACTGCGTGGTGCACCAGTTCGTGCGCATCGGCCGCCTGGCGCTGCTGCGGGGGCTCTCGCGCACTAGTCGCGACGTCCCGCCGTTCTGCATCATGGACGGCACACACACCGTGCGCGCCGTCAACCTGGTGGGTCTCCGCCGCTCCGGCTTCTCCGCCGAGGCGATTCGCGCGGTGCGCAACGCTTTCAAGACGCTCTTCCTCCGGCCGCGAAACCTGAAGCAGGCGCTCGCCGAGGTCGAGGCAGGACCGATGACCGCGGAGGTGAAGGAGATCGTCGACTTCATTCGCGCCTCCAAGCGCGGCGTCTGCTTCGGACCGAGAACCGACGTGGCTGACGCGGAAACGTGGCACGTGCAGTCGCCGCGAGCATCCTGAACCGACCAGGCACGCCGTCGGCGGCTACGGCCTGTTCGGGGTCATCGTGTCGTGATCCTCCGCTGACCCGTCGGCGCAAGCTGGAGCGCGTGGTGGAGGTGATCGAGGTGGAAGACCTCCTGTCGATCGTCGCGAGCACCACATCCTGCTCGGTGCGCGGAAAGAGCCCGCGCACCATGGGCTGGACCTTCCTGCGCGTGAGCTTGACGGTGTCGGCCTCTGGTAGCGGCCGGTGGGCCCGCCCCTCAGCGCGCCGCCTCACCTCGCGAACCAGCGCACCGCGAAGGTCGTCGTGGGCGCGGTTCGCGCGCTCCATGAAGCCGCCGGACCACGCCGCGTGGTGCGGATCGGTCTCGCCAGTGCGGAGGTACCGCTCGATCTCCTCGGCGATGCTGGGTTGGGGGGCCGTCATGTCGAGATAGTACTCCGATCCCCCGACCTCAAGGCTTCGTTGGTCCGGCCGTGGACCCAGTCTCCCTTTTGGTATATACAGAACCGTGTTCAGCTGGGATCCCGAAAAGGCGACACGGAATCTCGAAAAGCACGGCGTCACCTTCTTCGAGGCGGCGTCGATCTTCTCGGATCCCGAGGCGTTGGACCTCGCCGACGAGACGCACTCCGGTGAGGAGGAAAGAGCCTGGCGTATCGGCCTGTCGGACGAGGGTCGAGTGCTCACGGTTGTCTACACGGTCAGGAGGTCTCGAGATGGCGAAACGATCCGCATTATCAGCGCGCGGCGGGCGAGCGGCAAAGAGAGGGCGGAATACGCGAGCCGAGAAGATTGACTTCTCGGACGTTGCGGAGCTGACGGACGAGCAGTTGAAGCGAGTCCGGCGAGTGGGTCGCCCGCCTTTCGGCCGCTCGGCGCGTGAGCTGATCGCGATCCGCGTCGACCCCGAAGTATTGAGGTCGCTGCGCCTCGAGGCGACTCGCGAAGGTGTCGGCTACCAGACGTTGATTCACCGTCTGCTCGAAGAGCACGTTCGGCGGAGCGCGTGAAATCCAGGAGAGCTACTTCCCGGCGCTCACCACGCGCATCGACTTGATGACCACCGGCTCGACCGGGACGTCCTCGTACGTGCCCTTGGTGCCGGTTTGCACGCCTGCGATCTTCTGCGCGACCTTCAGGCCCTCGATCACCTTGCCGAACACGCAGTACCCGAAGCCCTGGAGGGAGTCGTTCTTGTGGTTTAGGAAGTCGTTGTCTTTGACGTTGACGAAGAACTGCGCGGTGGCACTGTCGACGTCCGAGGTGCGCGCCATGGCGAGCGTGCCGAGATCGTTCTTCAACCCGTTGCCGGCTTCGTTCTTGACCGGCGCCTTGGTCGGCTTCTGCTTCATGTCGGGCGCGAAGCCGCCTCCCTGGATCATGAAGCGCGGGATCACGCGGTGAAAGATCGTCCCGTCGTAGAACTCGTCGTTCACGTAGCCGAGGAAGTTCTCCACCGTCTTCGGTGCCTTGTCCTTGAAGAGCTCGATCTTCACGTCGCCCATCGAGGTCGACATCAGCACGATTGGGTTGTTTGGATTCTGTGGCTTGCCGTCTTCGGCCATGGCGTACCCCATGCTGAATGCCCCGATGGCGAGCGTGAGCGTGGCCACGAGGGTTCCGAGTTTTCGGATCATCCCCGGCGGTTTCTCAGATCAGCCGGTGGAAATCAATCCGCGGTTCTGGCGATGCTCGGGACGGCAAGCCGATCACTTCATTCCCGAAACGCAGCCCGCGTTCGTCGTCGAAAAGGCGCTCGAGTTCTTCGCGCCATTGAAAAGGCAAGGCGTTCGAGCGATCTCATCGGCACAGGATCACGCCCTCGGGCGCGCGAACTGACGATGCGATTCGACAGGCGGGTCAAGGATCTTCTTTCCGACCTGCAGAACATCCGCGACGTGATTCCGTTCCCGCGCGTGCCGGGATACGCGGAGTTCTGAGGCTTTTCCGCAGAGGGACAGTCGAGATGGCCGATCCGATCCTCGTCGCCAAGGGCGAGCACGACCTCCTGCTGCTTCCAGATCGGGCGGCAGATCCTGCGCGGCGTGCTCGGCTCGATCCTCGGCGGAGGGAAGCGCTGAGCGGGCCGAGCAGGTTCGCCACACTTGGCGCCGGCGCCTGACTTGACTTTGTCTCTTGGCGGACCCTAAACAACCGGCCGACATAGCGGTTGGGTTGCCGTGCGCGATTCGGTGGGAATCGCGCACGGCAGAAAAGGGAAGCCGGTGGAAAACCGGCGCTGCCCCGCAACTGTAAGGGCGGACGAGGCGAGCAGGAAGGGTCACTGTCCCGCGTGCGGGATGGGAAGGCCGCTCGGCCTCGGATGATGCCCGAGCCAGGAGACCTGCCCGACCGGCGCTGCCAAGAGCTCGGAGACGACCCTCGTCGCTCCCGGGCTGGCGAGCCTTCCGAAGGGGAAGGGGGCAGAAGGTGATCCGGGAAAACCCGACGCTGCCACATCGTCGCGGGCTCCACGCCCGCGCTGCCGCTCCCCCTGCGCGACGCTCTGCGGCCTTCGCTCTTGGCGAACGACCCGAGGGGGAAACATGGAGCGAAGAGCAGGGATCGGTTGGTTGAGTCTCGCCGTAGCATTGTGGGCGGCCGTGGCCGCGGCGGAAGATGCGGCGGAGATGCCTCCGGCCGAGATGACGATGGATACGATGGTCGTGTCGCCGACCCGGTCGGAACAGCCGATCTCGGCGGTGCCGTCGGCGATCACCGTGATCACCGGCGAGGATCTCGAGCGCAAGCAAGTGCCGTCGGTCGCCGAGGCGCTGCGCGAAGTGCCGGGCCTCGAGGTCAATGAGGGCGGCTCGCGGGGAGGCAACGTCTCGGTCCTGATGCGCGGCGCCGACGCCGATCAGGTGCTGGTACTGATCGACGGCGTGCGGGTGAACAGCACCACGCTCGGCTCGTTCGACTTCGCGGGTCTCACGCCCGAGAACATCGAACGCATCGAGGTGCTGCGCGGCTCGGGCGGCACGCTGTACGGGTCGGAGGCGGTGGGTGGAGTGATCCAGATCTTCACCCGCCGGGGCTCTGGCCCGCCGCGCGGCTCGATCTCGGTCTCCGGCGGCAACGGCGGCACCGACCGAGAGGTCGGAGAGGTCTCCGGCGAGAGCGGAATCTTCTCGTTCTCGGGCAGTGCCTCGCACATTCACAGCGACGGCTTCAAGCCCGAGAACGACGACTACGAGAACACGGCGGTCTCCGGCCGGCTCGACGCTCGGGTCGTGCCCGACGGCACCGCCCGGCTGATGTTTCGCGTCGGCGACTCGGAGTTCGGCAACTTCTTCAACAACAACTTCCTCGCCGCCCCTGATCCGAACGCCCGGCAGAAAGACCAGGTCGACTTCACCCGTGCCGAGTGGAGCCACGGGCTCGGCTCGGCGCTGCGCTACCGGGTCGGCTTCTCCTACGCGCGCGAGGACCAGCAGTTCGACGATCCGGCGGACGCGGCGGAGACCAGCTCGCTCCACTCCGACTTCCTGTCCCAGACCGTCGCCGGCGATGCCAACGCGACGCTCACCTGGTGGGAGAAGCGGATCGAGAGCATCGTCGGCTTCGAGTACGAGGTGCAATCTGGGAACGCCGACTCGCTCAGCCGGGATCCGACGTTCGGCGACTTCCGCACGAAGTTCGATCGCGACGTGCGGAACATCGCGGGCTACACGCTACATCAGCTTTTCCTCGACGAGCGCCGTCTGGTGCTGAACGCTGGTGTCCGCGCCGACGGCAACCAGCGTTTCGGCGAGGCCGTCAGCCCGTCGGGCGGCGCGAGCTACACCTTCGCGGCGACCGGGACCCGGCTGCGGGCGACGTATGCCGAGGCCTTCAAGGCACCGACCCTGAACCAGCTCTTCTTCCCCGGCTTCGGCAACCCCGATCTCGATGCCGTGCGGAGCTGGGAGGTGGACGCCGGCTTCGATCAGCCGCTGCTCGACGGGCGGATGCTCGTCGCGGCCAACTACTTCCACCGGCGCGTGAAGGACCTGATCGCCGGAGTGCCGCAGGACAACGGGCTCTTTCTCGCCGAGAACGTCGGCCGGGCGACGGTCGACGGCGCCGAGGCCGCGCTCGATTTCGAGGTGCTGAGTGGCGTGCGGGCAGGCGGGGACTACACCTACCTCGACGTCGACGCGAGCCTCAACGGCCGGGTACACCGGCCGAAGCACGGCGGCGGGCTGCACGTCTCCGCCGAGCGCTCCTCGCTGTGGCGAGATGGCGATCGGATCTCGACCGACGTGCGATTGCTGCTCGTCGGAGACCGCCCGGACTTCGATCCGGTGAGCTTCGACGTGCGGCGAAACCGCGCCTACCAGCGAGCCGACCTCGCGGCCGCCTACTCGTGGCCGCTGCCCGGCGAGATCGTCAAGCGCCTCAAGGTCTTCGCCCGCGTCGAGAACCTCTTCGACCGCCACTACCAGGAGGTGCTGGGCTTCGGCGCTCGGCCGCTCAACTTCCTGGTTGGGATGGCGGCGGAGTTCTAGGCGCGAATGCGGATGGAGCTGTCGGGCCAACGGGGAATCGTCTCGATACGAGCATCCTGCGGCCCGCGGCTCATCCGCCCGGTTCGCCGATGGAGCTGCCGGCTACGGATGGCGCTGCTCTCGTCGCGCTTTGCGACGGATCATCGGCCGAGAGTGGCGGCGGAAGCGGGGATCGAGAACTTGCGTCGTCGTCCTGGGAGCGCTCGCTCGTGGATGGTTGTCGCCATCGTGGCCTTCGCCCTGGTGCCCCCCGTCGACGCCGCGGCCCTACGCATCGTCTCGCTCGCGCCGTCGATCACCGAGACCTTGTTCGCCCTAGGCGCGGGTGCCGAGGTGGTCGGCGTGTCCGATCTGTCCGACTTTCCACCCGAGGCGCGCTCGATCGAGCGAGTCGGCTCGTACATGAAGCCGAACGTCGAGGTAGTGGTCGCCCATCGGCCCGATCTGGTGATCGCCGTGCCGAGCCCGGGGAACCGCGAAGCCGTCGAGGCGCTGATGTCGCTCGGCCTTCGCGTTCTGGTGGTGGAGGAGGGATCGACGATCGGCGACGTCTTGGCTTCGATCACTCGCGTCGCCGACGAGTGCGGTCGCCGCGAAGCCGGCCGGCGGCTCGTCGAGCAACTGCGCGAGCGAATTGCCGCCGTGCGCCGGCGCGTGGCGCCGCTGCCGCGCGTGCGGGTGTTGATGGTCGTCGGCGAGAATCCGCTGGTCGCCGTCGGCGACGGCAATCTGCTCGACGAGCTGTTGCGCGAGGCCGGGGCGGACAACGTGGCGGCGAGCCTCGGCCGCTGGCCGCGGCTGTCGGTCGAGTTCGTCGTCAAGAGCGCCCCGGCAGTGGTGATCGACTCGATCATGGGCGACGAGGCAGCCGCGGACCTGTCATTTTACGAGGATCTCCGCCTCGAGGCCGGAAAGCGGGGTAGGATCTACGCGGTTCGCCTCGACGAGGTGCTGCGGCCGGGGCCGCGGCTCGGCGAAGGGCTCGAGAGGCTCGCTCGGCTGCTCCATCCGCAAGCGTTCGGCGAGCCGGCGCTTTCCACGCGGCCCGCGGGAGCAGAACGTTGAGCCCCGCTGCCCGCGAGGCTCGGCTCACCCGCGAGCGGACACGAACCGTGCTCGCCGGTCTCGCGGCGCTGCTCGGCGCGACCCTGGTGCTCACGGCCCTGGTCGGCGGCGTGCGCATCGACTTCTCCCGCGCGCTCGACTTCGCCCATGCCGACAACCCCGATTTCGTGATCCTCTTTCGCGCGCGGCTGCCGCGGGTGCTGCTCGGCGCGGCGGTGGGCGGTGGGCTCGGCGCGGCGGGCGCCGCGCTGCAGGCGCTGCTGCGCAACCCCTTGGCGAGCCCCGACGTGATCGGCGTCTCGGGCGGGGCGTCGATCGGCGCGATCGTCGTGCTCGCGCTCGGGGTCGCTGGCCCCGCGTGGATCCTCGTGCCGGCGGCGGCCTTCGCCGCTTCGCTGGCGACGCTCGGCGCGATCGTCCGGCTTTCGACCGTGCACGGACGGCTGAACCCTTACTCGCTGTTGCTGGTCGGGGTGATCGCCAACACCATCGCCGCCGCGGTGATCATGCTGGTGACCACGATGGTCGATTCGCTGCGCGCGCAGGGCGTGCTGGTCTGGTTGACCGGTAGCCTGGCGCAGCGTCCCTATTCGCTGGTTGCCGCCGTGTCCGTCTTCACGGTGGTGCCGACGCTCGTGCTCTGGGCGCAGGCGCGGAGCCTCAACCTGCTCGCGCTCGGCGAGGAGACGGCGACGCAGCTCGGCGCCGACGTCGCCCGCGTGCGCCGGGTGAGCTTTCTCGCCTCGGCGCTGCTGGTCGGCGCCGCCGTGTCGGTGAGCGGCGTGATCGGTTTCGTCGGGCTGATCGTGCCGCACTGCCTGCGGCTGGCGATCGGCTCCGACCAGCGGCTGCTCGTCCCGGCGTCGTTCCTCGGCGGCGCCGTCTTCCTCGTCTGGGCGGACACCGCGGCGCGCACCCTACTGGCGCCGACCGAGATTCCCGTCGGCGTGCTGACCGCGCTCTGCGGCGGCCCGTTCTTTATCTTCTTGCTGCGCCGGCAAGAGCAGGGGCGCGGAATATGAGCGGCGAGCCCTTCCTCCGCCTCGATGACGTGCGCTTCGCCTATCGCGACCGCCCGGTGCTCGACGGCGTCTCTTTCGACGTCGAGCGGGGCGAGCGCTTCGGTCTGCTCGGACCGACCGGCTCGGGGAAGTCCACGCTGGTGCGGATCTTGTCGGGCGTGCTCCGTCCCTTGGCGGGACGGATCTCGGTCGGCGGTCGGCCGCTCGCCGGTTACGCCCCCGCGGAGCTTGCGCGCCGCGTGGCCGTGGTGCCGCAGGAGACCGCGCTCGACTTCCCGTTCTCGGTGCTCGAGGTGGTGCTGATGGGGCGGGCGCCGCATCTCGGCGGCTTCGGCTTCGAGGGCGACCGCGACGTCGCCGCGGCCGAGCGGGCGATGGCGCGCACGGGCGTCGGCGATCTCGCCGACCGCTTCTTTCACGAGCTCTCCGGCGGAGAGAAGCAGCGCGTGGTGATCGCCCGCGCGCTCGCCCAGGAGCCCGACCTCCTGCTGCTCGACGAGCCTACCACGTTCCTCGACATTCGCCACGTGGTGGAGATCTTCGAGCTCTTGTCGACGCTGTCGCAGGAACGAGGCATGACGCTCGTCGTGGTGCTGCACGATCTGAACCTCGCGGCGCTCTACCTACAGCGCGTGGCGTTCCTGAAGCGCGGGCGGCTGCACGCCTGCGGCCCGCCCGAACAGGTGATGACCTACCGGACGATTCGCGACGTTTACGAGACCGACGTGTACGTGCATCGGAACGACCTGACGGGAAAGCTGAACGTTCTGCCGCTCGGCAGCGTGAAGGCGGAATCGAGGACGTGATGGGTGGTGGGGACGTCGGCGCCGCGTTGCGCTTTCTCACTCGCCTGCCCTTGCCGGCGCGCGCCGCAGAAGCCCCGGACGGCGCCGTCCACTTCGGCGCCGCGGCGTTTCCGCTCGTCGGGTTGCTGCTCGGCGCCGCGGCGGTCGCGGGTGATGCGCTGGCGGGCGCGCTGCCGGCGAGCCTGCGCAACGTCGGCATCCTCGCCGGCTGGGCGGTCGTCACCGGGGGGCTTCATTACGACGGCCTCGCCGATTCGCTCGACGCGCTTGGCGGCCGCTCTCCCGAGGAGCGGCTGCGCATCATGCGCGATGGCGCCGTCGGCTCGTACGCGGTGCTCGGCCTCGTGCTGGTCGTGGCGGCGGAGCTCTCGGCGCTCTCGCTGCTCCACGACGCGGCGCGCTGGCGGGCGCTCCTCGTCGCGCCGGCGGTCGGCCGGTGGACGATGGTGCTGGCGGCATTCGGCGCCCCGTGCGCTCGGCCGGAAGGTCTCGGCGCCGGCTTCGCGCGCAGCCTCACCGCCGCCGAAGTAGCGGCGGCGACGGCGATCACCGCGACTTCGCTCGCGTTGTTGACCGGGCTCTCGGGAGGGATCGCTGCCCTGTTCGCCGCGGCGGCCGCGGCGGGTGTGCGCCGCCTGGCCGCGGCCTCCTTCGGCGGCATCACCGGCGACGTGCTCGGCGCGGCCGGAAAGCTCGGCGAGCTCGTGACCCTGGGGCTGCTGGCGTCGGCATGAGCGCGAATTCCTCGCTGCCGGTCATCCTGGTGCTCGGCGGAGCGCGCTCTGGCAAGAGCCGCTTCGCGCTCGCCCGCGCGGAGGCGCTTCCGGCACCGCGGGTGTTTCTCGCCACCGCCGAGGCACTCGACGAGGAGATGGCGTCGCGCATCGCTCATCACCGCGCCGAGCGGAGCGGCGCGTGGCGGACGATCGAAGAGCCGCTCGACGTCGCCGGGGTCGTCCGACGACAGGCGGGCGGCGTCGTGCTGATCGACTGCCTGACGCTCTGGCTCGCCAACTGCATGGGCGACCGGGCCGACGGCGACACGAGGCCGGCGGTCCGCGATCTGCTCGATGCCCTCGCGTCGAGGCGCTGTGCCGTCGTCGCCGTCAGCAACGAGGTCGGCCTCGGCATCGTTCCCGACAATCCGCTGGCGCGCGCGTTTCGCGACGCGGCGGGAGCGATGAACCGATCGGTCGCGGAGGCGGCCGACGAGATGCAGATGCTGGTCGCCGGCCAGCCGCTGCGCATTCGCTGAGGCGGGGTGATGACTCTGAACGAGCTGGTGTCACGAATCGGCGAGGTGGATGCGCGGGCCGCCGAGGCGGCGCAGAAGGAGATCGACGGCAAGATCAAGCCGCTCGGCAGTCTCGGGCGGCTGGAGGAGATCGCCGTGCGGCTGGCGGCGATCTACGGCGACGTCGCCTTCGTCACTTCGCCGCGCGCGGTGGCGGTGCTCGCCGCCGACCACGGCGTGGCGCGGCGTGGCGTGAGCGCGTACCCCTCGGCCGTCACCGCGCAGATGGTGCACAACTTCGCCGCCGGCGGCGCGGCGATCAACGTGCTGGCGCGGCAGATGAACGCGCGCACGGTGATCGTCGACATGGGCGTGGCCGGCGACAACCGCTGGCCGCCGGCGGTGCGGCGCTGCGCGCTCGGCTCGGGCACGCGGGACTTGAGCGTCGGCCCGGCGATGAGCGAGGCGCAGGCGCAGGCGGGAATCGACGCCGGCGCGGCGATCGTCGCCGAGCTCGTGCGCGACGGCTGCCGTCTGGTGGTGACCGGTGAGATGGGCATCGGCAATACCACCGCTGGCGCGGCGCTGACGGCGCTCTTCACCGGGGGGCCCGCCGCCGAGGTGACGGGTCGCGGCACCGGAATCGCCGACGAGGCTCTGGCGCGAAAGATCGCGCTCATCGAGCGCGCGCTCGATCGCCACGCCGCCGCTGCGCAGAGCCCGCTGGCGGCGCTGGCGGCGCTCGGCGGCTTCGAGATTGCCGGCCTGGTCGGCGTCGTGCTGGGCGGCGCCGCCGCGCGTATTCCCGTGCTGCTCGACGGCTTCATCGCCGGGGCGGCGGCGCTGGTTGCCACGGCGATGGCTCCGGCGGCCCGCGCCTACTTGTTCGCGGGACATCGCTCGGCCGAGGCCGGCCACGGCGCGGCGCTCGCCGCGCTCGGCCTCGAGCCGATTCTCGATCTCGGCCTGCGCCTCGGCGAGGGTAGCGGCGCGATGCTGGCGCTGCCCGTGCTCGATGCCGCCGCGCGCGTCCTGCGGGAGATGGCCTCGTTCGCGTCGGCGGGAGTAAGCGGGCCGGTCGCGTGAACGATCCGCGCGTTCTCCGTGCCGCGCTGTCGGTGGTTCTCTCCGCGCGGCTTTCGGGCTGGAGCGAGGAATGGCTGCTCGAGCGGTCGTTCGTGGTCGACGGCTTCGCGATCTTCTTCAAGATCCCGGACGCGGCGGCCGGCGAGCGTCACCCCTTCGCTGGGCGACTCGCCACGGTCGAGAGGAAGTCGAGGACGGCGCGCCGATGCTCGCGTGCGCCGACGGCGTTCATGTGGTCCTTGCCCGCCAGACGCACCAGGCGGGCGCCGGGAATCGAGCGCGCCAGCGGCTCGGCGTCGCCGGCGACGAGATCGCGATCGCCGACCACCACCAGCGTCGGTGCGGCGATCGCGGCGAGGTCGCGCGGCTCGACGACGCGGCTCGACCGTCGCCAGCAGGCGGCCAGCGCGCGCCGATCCTGCCGGGTCTGGTCGGCGAAGCTGCGGTAGAAGCGCGCCGCGGCCGAGAACGCGCTCGGGTCGTCGGCTTCGAGCGCGCGAGCGACGGTCTCGCGATCGCCGCGACCGCCGCCGAAGTCGCGAAAGCCCTCGCCCATGCCGGAGAGCACGAGCGCCAGCATGCGCGCGGGGTAGGTGATCGCGACCTCGAGCGCGACCCGCGCTCCCATCGAATAGCCCATCACCACCGCGCGCTCCGCGCTGGCGGCATCTAGCACCGCCAGCGCGTCGGCCACCAGCCGGTCGGGCGCGTAGTCTGCCGGCTGGTAGCGCTTCTCGCTGTCGCCGTGGCCGCGCTGATCGTAGGCGACGGCGCGCCATCCCGCCCCGGCGATCGCCTCCATCCAGCCGGTGCCGACCCAGTTCCGGTCGAGCGTCGAGGCGAATCCGTGAATCAAGAGCAGCGTCGGGCCGGAGCCTTGCTCGGTCCAGTGGAGGAGACAGCCATCTCGGCTGCGAGCGCTGGCGGGTCTCGGCAGGAGCGCGCGGCGATGCATGGTCGGGTGCGGAAGAGCCTCTGGGCTCCGGCTAGATAGCCTCGATCTCCCGCGCCTGTAAACGGTTTCGCTGGAGGCGCCGTCGAAGAGGTGAAACTGCGATTTACCCAACGGAGGATACCCGATGACGAATCTCGCGAAATTCACCTCGACCGTTGCGTTGATGGCGGTGCTGGCTGCGAGCGGTGCACGGGCCGGCGACATCCGGCATGACCGCCACGAGATCCGCGCGGACCGACGCGAGCTGCGCGCCGACCGCAGAGAGATCCATCACGACCTCGCCGCTCACGATTGGCGTGAGCTGCGTGCCGACCGACGGGACTACCGGCGCGACCGTCGCGACCTGCGCGCCGATCGGCGCGACTACCGGCGGGATCGACGCGACCTCTACCGGGACGCTCACTGACTCACCGCGAGGAGAGAGAGGAGAAAAGGGGTCGGGAGTCGTTTCCGCGTGAGGAAAGCACACCCGACCCCTTTCCCGCTCGTTGCCGATGCCGCCCGGCGAATGGGAAGATGACCGAGCGTGGAGCTTTCCGACGAGGTGCTCTGCCAGCGAGTCGCGCACCGCGACGAGGCGGCCTTCGAGCGACTGGTGGAGCGCGG
>CAVPWJ010000158.1:0-8785 GCA_963708955.1 uncultured delta proteobacterium | reverse complement strand
GAGGAAGGTATCTGTGATCGCGTTGGTTGTGATGGCGGGCGTTTTCCTTACCTCAAGCGTGATGGCGCAGAGTGCGGTAAGAGATGAATGCGTCGTCTTGAGCAAGGACGCGGCCAAATTCATCAACGAGAAGGGAGTCGATGCGGCCATCGCGGAGATTGGCAACAAAGAAGGTAAGTTCGTTACGAAAAACACGTACGTTTTTCTCATGGACTTAGAAGGGAACGAGCTTGCCCATCCCTATCACGCTATGACAGGCTCCCCCTTCAGCGCGGTGACGGCGTCGGGGAGGAATGTCTTGAAATTATACGATTTTAAAGATACGACCGGGAAGTTGTTTGTCCAGGAATACATCAAGGTAGCCAAAACCAAGGGAGAGGGATGGGTCGAATACATGTATCCGACACCGGAGGAATTGAAAAAGCCCATCCCGTTCAAGGAAAAGAAATCCTCGAAAAAAATCAGCTTCGTGTATCGGATCCCCGGTAAAGACCTCATGGTGATTGCAGGGTTCTTCGAAATTGCGGAGAGTGCGACGAAGGAAGAATGTATTGCGAAATGCAAGGAAGCCGCCCAATTGATTACCGAGAAAGGCATGGATGCGGCATTTCAAGAACTCCAAAAAAAGGACGGGAAGTTCGTATGGAAGGACTCATACGTGTATGTTATGGATTTTACCGGGACACATCTTACTCATCCGCTGCGTCCGGATTCGGTCGGAAAGAACTTTCTCGAAGCGAAGCTCCCTGATGGAAGATTTCTCGTCAAAGAGCTCATCGAGATTGCCAAGACCAAAGGTGAGGGATGGATTGAGTATATGTATCCCAAACCCGAAGAATTAGCTAAACCGAAACCATGGAAATTATCCAAGAAATTGGCATATGTTTATAGAATTCCCGGGAAGGAATTATTTGTGTCCGCAGGTGTGTTCGAGTAGGCAAGGAAACCCGTGCGGGTTCAAATCCCGCCTTCGGCACCATCGTAATACCAAAAGGGATTTCGGCATTCCGCCGAAGTCCCTTTTTTCGTTTTTTCGGCCCGTGGGTCCAATTTGGGTCCCTCAGGATTATCACGGAGATATCTGTGGTCGTGATCCGCGAAGAAATAGCATCCGACGTTCCTGCCATACGCCGTCTGAACGAGAAAGCGTTCGGGCAATCCACGGAGGCGAACATCGTCGACAGACTTCGCTCCTCCTGCGATCGTATCTTATTTCTGGTCGTCGTCTTGGATGAGCGCATCGTGGGGCATATCCTCTTCAGCCCTGTGGTCCTCGAGTCGAAGGGGAGGGAGCACAGCGGGATGGGACTCGGCCCGATGGCGGTGTCGCCATCGCTGCAGCGGCAGAGAATCGGCTCCCGTCTCGTGGAGGAAGGGTTGGCCAGGATGCGGAGTGCAGGGTGCACGTTCGTAGTCGTGCTGGGCCATCACGAGTATTACCCCCACTTCGGGTTCGAGCGGGCCTCGAAATACGGTGTGCGGTGCCAGTGGGAGGGAGTTCCCGACGAGGCATTCATGTGTAGATTAAATGGTTTAACAGGCAATTTAAGTCGAAAGGCGTTTTTGCCGATAAAACCTAGTGAATCTAAAACCTAACAAGTGAGGTGTATCATGGGAAAAACAACCAGGCTGATAATTCTTTTTCTGGCTCTTCTGGTGGCCTTGGGGCTGAGTGGCTGCGGTGGTGGAGGAGGAAGCAGCGCGCCGCCCACAGGTGCGCTCAAGATCACCATCGTCGACGGGACGACAGCAAATCCGCAGAAGGGTATTGCTAACGCCCGTGTCATCCTGCTCGATGTCGAAAGTGAACCGGTTCAGACTTGCGTTACCGACAACACTGGTATCGTCTCTCAATCAGCACTGCCAATAGGTGACTACCAGCTGAAGATCAGTGCCCAGGGCTACAATTCTTCCCCGCCGCCGCGGATACCTCCACTGCCGGTGAAGGTGAAACAGGATGAGACCACGACGGCTACCATTGAACTCTTCCCGATAGATAACAATCTCGTTGTCGGCGCGATCAGCGGAACGGTCAGTTCGGGCGGTAACCCGGTTGCTGGCGCGCTGGTCATTGCCATGGGTGCGGGGGTTTCCTACACCACGATCTCCGCCGCCAATGGCAGTTACGTCCTGTACAATGTCGTGGAAGGCAACGTCGACGTTACCGCCTACATCAAGGGTCTGAATTTCCCGACCCTGAGCGCGGTTACGGTCACCGCCGATACGACCACGACCAACCAGAATCTCGTTGCCAGCGGTGTGGCTAACGGAACAATCAGCGGCAACATCCAGTTCGTCGCTGGGGGGACTGCTCAAGCCACCGATATCACGCTGATCGACCGAGAGACGCGCGAGGTTATACCGGGATTGCGCGTATACACCGATGCGAACAACAACTACACGATGAGCGGTCTGCCCAATGGCGATTTCGAAATCATCGCGTCGATGCTGAACGACGGCAATGTTATTGATCCGGATGAAGCAGTTACCCAAGGCGATCCGTTGGTCACGGTCACTGATGGGGTTGTCGATCCTTCCACAAGAAGTTTCAAAATCACTGGAGCCGTCGTGATGGATACACCCTCGACTCCGGCCAACAATGTGGTTCCGGAGCTGACCGCAACACCTACGTTCACGTGGCATTCGGAGTCCAGTTATTCAAGCGCGAGTGGCTTTGCCATCGAAGTCATCAATGAATCCGGTGACGCGGTCTGGGGCGGATTTGGTGGCCTCGATCCGGTTGAAGGTGTTCCCGCGGTGACCGTTTCCGGAGGTACCTATACAATCCCTTATGCAGGACCAGCATTACAGCCCGGCCGTTATTACCAGTTGCGTATTTACGCGATGAAGGATGACAATGATGCGATCCTGTATCCCAATGGCTACAAGCTTATCTCTGTCACCGAAAATCTCGACGGTGTGTTCAAGGTGAAATAATTGCTCGCGGACAGCAGGAAAACGGGGCCTTTTGGCCCCGTTTTTCTTGGAAGTCGATCCACTTCTCTGTCCCAGGTGGGGAGGCGAGATGAAATTCGTTAGCTTCATCACCGAAACCGATGTTGTCCGCAAGATCTTGACGCATCTGGAGTAGTGGAAATAAAGGACGCCAGTCGAGCGTCCTCCGCCAGTGGAAATACACGAGAGACATTACGAACCGTGTATGTCGTCTTAAGAAGTGAGAATCTTCGGTCTCTGAGTTCATGAAGAGTGAATAAGCTGCGACTGGGAAACGGGGCGCAGCATAACCATTCGCTGAACTTGACCGGTGGGTGGTGGGGAAACCCGTGCGGGTTCAAATCCCGCCTTCGGCACCATGACGCGACCATAGGGAGCCCGGACACAACCGGTGCTCCCTTTTTCTTGTTCCTGATCCCCTCCATCGGAAAAATTAAATGTGCATTCTCCGTGCGGCAGCCCCTCCCCGCGGTTACGGACAGGTTCCGGTTACGGTTGTGAACGCATTAATCTCGGCGAAATCGGCGATGATCGCGCAGTTCCGCACGGTGACATACTTGCCGGTCACGACCCCCTGGCCGATCGTCACATCGTTCCCGATGGTTGCGTATTTTCCGATTACTGTCGCGTTCCCGATCGTCACTCTCGACCCGATGGTCACGCCCTGGCCGATGATCACGTCCGATCCGATCACGACATCATTGCCGATTGCGAAATTCTTGTTGATTACGGTGTCGTTCCCGACCTGGAGGTTGTTGCCCACCCTGCCGTCCTTGTTGATCGTGGAATTCACGCCGACATTGAGATTGTCGCCGATGACGACACCTTTGTTGATCGCACTCCCGGCTCCAATTACGGGATTACCGCCGATGGTTGTTCCTGGCGGGATAATGACGCCGGGGGCCACGCAGGCATCCCCGTACCCGTCGCCGTTGGCGTCCAGTTGATCCGGATTGTACACGGTCGGACAGTTGTCCCTGCTGTTGGGAAAGCCGTCAACATCGCCGTCGCCGTCAATCTCCCCACCGAACTTTTGTATTCGATTGTTGGAATAATCCGCCACGTAGACGTTGCCCGCGGAGTCCACCCCGCCACACCTGCTGGAGCATCGAGCTGCCCGTCGCCTGTTCCAAGCGTCCCGAATTTCAGGAGGAAAGTCGGGGGCTCTTCCGCCGCCGCGATCACGGCGAGCATCGGTAGCGCAATGAGTACGAGGAAAACCGACCCCGCTATAAGTTTTCCGTATCCGGAGGTTCTGGAACCTTTGCTTGACATCATGTCCTCCTTTCCGCCGGAGCGAGTGACAGATAAGTTATAGATTCGCGTAATGTAATCGACCTGCCCCCCGTTTTTGGACCCAATGGATTTTGCAGCAATATTAACGCCAACGGATGTGGTTATTGAAGCACGTTGAAAATGAAAACAATTTAGTTATCAGGAGAATCTATTGGTAGTGATTTACACCTTATTTTGTAATTGTTCGCCAACCGATATGTAATTTTGCGCCTTATTGCATATATGTTCACCGTGTTCGAGATCTTTCCTGATGCGCCGCGAAATATCCTTCGCGACGGCCAAGCGCGCCCACCGGTAGGTCCGGATTAGGCGATGCGGGTAGCACGACTATGGAGGAGGCAGGGCTCCCCGGACGCTGAAGTCGACCGTATCGAGTGGGGTTCCCTTCGCATCGATCAGGGTGAGAGCGTGCTTCCCGGGCCGCGGTGTCCAAGGGGCGGGCACACTGGCGGGTCCGATCTTCTCCCCGTCCAGCACCCAGAATAGGCCCACGGCGGCGGGCTGTGCCTCGAAGAACAGCGCCTGCCGTCCTTCCGGGATGTCCGGATCGATGGCGACAATTGTGCCCGGCGCAGGGTAGGCAATGCGGGGGGAAAGATCCACAGCCCGTTCCTGGAGCGGAAGGACAGGTTCCGTCCCCGCCAGGAACCATTCCGTCCGTTCGGGCTCCAATCCTTCCGGGAAGGAGATCCGGCGAGCGATCACGCCGGGAGGCGGAGCGGAAGCGTCGGCGAGATCCCCGCGGTGCAACTCGTCCATGATCTCCGCCCACACCGGGGCGGCCCCGGAAATGCCGGAGACGTTCCACATCGGCTGCCCCGAAAAGTTACCGACCCAGACCCCAACGGTGAACTTCTTCGAATAGCCGACGCACCAGTTGTCCCGCATGTCCTTGCTCGTCCCGGTCTTGACCGCGCTCCAGTACGGGGTGGAGAGCGGGTTCTCCAGGCCGAAGGTCGCCGCGCGGGCCCCCCGATCCGAGAGGATGTCGGAGACGATGAACGCCGCTTCCTTGGCGAGCGAACGCTTCGACGACGGTTTCCTGTCACGAGGTAGTAGGGTGAGTTCGCTCCACTTGCCTCCGTTGGCCAGCGCCCGATACGCGTTGACGAGCTCGTACAGCGTCACATCGGCGGAGCCCAGGGCAACGGAGAAGCCGTAGTCTTCCCCCTCCCGGAGGTCCTTGAATCCGAAATCCGCCAGCCCGTGCACGAAGGCGTCCACGCCGACAAACTTGAGTGTCCGGACGGCGGGGACGTTCAGGGAAGAGGAGAGAGCGTTCCGGACGGTGACTTGCCCCCGGAACTCCCGGTCGTAATTCTTCGGCTTGTAGAGTCCGGTCTCCGTGGGGACGTCGAGAGGGGAGTCGTCCAGGAGGGATGCCGCTGTGAGCAGCCGCTGTTCGATCGCCAGGCCGTACAGGAACGGTTTGAGCGTCGAGCCGGCCTGGCGCCTTGCCGTGATCCCGTCGACGAAGGAAGCACTTGCCGTGGCTCCGGTATTGCCGACATAAGCGAGGATCTCCCCGGTCCGGTTCTCCACGACGAGGACGGCCCCGTCGCGAACGTTCTGGCTTCGCAGGGAGGCAAGCTGCCGCGTCAGGGAATCCGTGGTGAACCGCTGCAACCTGGCATCGAGTGTGCATCGGACATTCTCGCCTCCGTTTCGAAGCAGCCGCCGTGCGACGTGCGGGGCCTCCTCGGAGCGGGGCCGTACGGCGTACGGCGCGGAGAGCCTCCCGGCGAGGACCGCCACGTCTTGACGCGATGCGGGCCACCCCAGCGGTCCGGCGAGGACAACCGCACGCCGGACGACCTCCCCCGCCGGGGCGTTCGGGGCGCGGATGAGGGAAGCCAGAAGGAGCGATTCCGACTCGTCGAGCCCGCTTGGTTCCTTGCCGAACAGGCCCCTTGCGGCGGCGGAGACCCCCTGCAATTCCCCCCGGAAGGAGACGAGGTTCAAGTACGCCTCCAGGATCTCTCCCTTCGACCAGCGCTTTTCCAATTCCCGTGAGGCGACGAGTTGCTCCCATTTCTGGCGCAGTGTCCGCTGCGATCGCTTCGGGCGGAGCTTTCCATCAAGGAAGGATACGAGCTGCATCGAGATCGTGCTCGCGCCCCGGGGCCTGGCGGAGACCATCCCGGTACGGAGGGCACGGCCGAGCGCCATCCAGTCCACACCATGGTGGCGCAGGAACCGACGGTCCTCCGAAACGATGATTGCTTTCCGGAGGGCGGGGGACACGTCCGCGAGGCTTGTCCACTCGAGGCTTCGCCGCGTCGGGTCGACCCGGAGTTCGTCGAGGACTTCCCCGTGCCGGTCCAGAAGGATCGCCTCCGAGGGACGGTGCCCCTCCCGAACCTCTTGAAAAGAGGGGAGGGGGCGGCGCGGTGCCGCGCGAAGCGCAAGGATCCCTGCGGCGGCAAGGAGCAGGCATAGCGCCGTAACGGATCCCGCGATGGCGATTCTTCTCTTCCGCGCGGACATCGCTCTGTTACGGCCGGACTTCGAACGCCGGGTTGGGAAGCTCCCCGAACATCTCCGGCGCGTAGAGCGCCTCCACCCGTGTTGCGGGCAGGAGAAATGTTCCCTCGTTGTTGAGCCGCACCGTGTACTGCACGGTCCACTTCCCCTTCGGGACGAACTCGTAGTACGCCCGGAAGGAGTCGAACGCGCGTTCCTCGAAGGCGGGCCAGGCAAGCCCTTCCCGCTTCTCCCCGCGGGTGAGGAGCTGCGAATCCCTCCCCAGCCCCGTTCCGAGGATGCTCGCGCCGGCGGGAATGGGGTCGTTCACCACGACCCACGTCATGTCGGCCTGCGCGTCGATGGCGAGCGTGACCCGGGCCACGTCCCCCCGTCCCCACGAGCCTTTGTTTTTCTGCGCCATCGGCGTCAGGGTCTTCACGATCCGGTAGCCGCTGGAGAACGGTTCTTTGAGCGGGATGGCCGCCATGTTCCGGATCGTTGCCCAAGGCTTCCCCGTCCCCCTGTGGGAGAGTGCCAAGGTCTCTTTTCCTTTCGGCCACCCGAACGACACTTTGTCGCCGCCCGGGGATTTCCCCCAGTCCACGGAACGGGTCGATCCTGCCAGCGCCGCCTGCGTCGACCCGGTCACGGCGGCGGACTCGTACTTCTGCGAGAATTTCTCCATCGCCAGGACGCCCCAGGCGTTGGCGACCGTCGTGTTCCATGCCCCGTGATGCTGCCTTCCGATCGAGCCGGTCACCACTCGCGGCATATCCGGCTCCCATCCTTTCATGCGGAGGAAGGTGAGCACTCCCTTTACCGCGTTCACGTCCCCCGAAACCATCAGCCACCAGAGGTAGTCCGTCCGCTCCGTGGAGAAGCCCATCGTTGTTCCCTGGAAATTCAGCCGGGACCGAAGGACCTGCTCCGCCTCGTTCATGCGCTTCTCCCGGTTGGGGATTGCGGGCGTCCGGAGGAGGACGTTCGTCCAGTCGAGGACCGCCGAAGTGGGCCAGAGGTTCGGTTCGATGGTGATCGATCCGAGCAGGGAAGGGGACGCCTTCCCCACGCGGGAGAGAGCTTCGAGGGCGGCCATCTTCCGGATGGAGAGGTCCGCTGTCGGAAGGGAGCTGTGACGAATGATCCTCCCTTCGATGAACCCGTTTAGCGCGTTCTCCATTCGGTTTTTCACCGAAGAGGGGATTTCGTACCCTGCCTCTTCTGCGATGGAGACGAGATAAGCGGTGAGTCCGTCGCTTCCCAGGGTCATCGAGGGGAAATATTTCGCGAGCCCATCACGGTCCAGGTGGGATGGGAGGCTTTCCATGATCCCCTTCCACATGGCCGCGTCCCGCAATGCTACCGCCCGGGACACCTTCTGCTCCAGGCAGGTGTAAGGGTACTCTTTCATGAAGTATTTCACCCCGCCCAGCCCTTCGGAGAGCTTTGCCCGGAAGGAGATGTCGATGCCCCCCTTGCCGGGGACCGCATCCGAAGGTTTTTCCACCTCCATGGCCACCGGCGCAGCGAGCTGTGTAATTGTCGCCTGGAACGTACGGACCGGCACGGCCACCGCGACCTTCTGCTTCACCTTGATCCGGTCGCCCGTCCCCTCCATTCCCGTTTTCGCCGTCACCTCCCAACCAAGGGCGTCGATGCCGACGGGGACGCGGACGTCCCATCCCACTTCCTTGGCCTCGCCGGGAGCAAGGGACGCGACAAGCGGCGAAAGCTCCACGCCGCTGCTCACGTTTGCGCCGACCCGGACTTCCATCGGATGGCCTGAGCTGTTGCGCACCGTGAACACCGCCCGGAACCGGTCTGCCTCCCGGACGAGCGGAGGAAGTCCGGAGAAGAGGATCAGGTCCTGGGTGGTGCGGATGGATGCCTCCCCGGTCCCGAAGAGATCCGCGCCGGCGCTGGCGACCGCGACGATGCGGAACGAGGTCAGGGAATCGTTCAGCGGGATCTCGACCTCCGCCTCCCCGTTGTTGTCCAGGGGGACCCGGGCATTCCAGTACAGGAGCGTGTCGAAGAGCTTCCTTGTCGCCTGCTAGCAATACGTGGC
>CAVPWJ010000157.1:0-23560 GCA_963708955.1 uncultured delta proteobacterium | reverse complement strand
GAGAATCTCCACGGTGCCCTTCGCCGGGTGCGTCAACGTGTCGCCGGCCTCGCCCTCGCGACAGACCGTCTCGCCGCGACCGTATTCCACCTCGAAGAGGCTCGGGGCCAGGCTGGCGAGCTCCTTGTCTTCGAGCTCGCAAAGGAAATCCACCTGGCGAAGCGCCGCCGTCGGGATTCACGCTGGCGCTGGTCCAGCGCCGACGACGCTCGCTCGGGGCGGCTCGGCGCACGGTCCGAGTCGGGAAGGGGATTTCGATGCCGTTGCGGCGCAGCGCATACCAGAGGCTCGTCATGATCTCGTCACGCACGTTGTCCTGCCGCGAGTAGTCGATCATCCAGAAACGAACGCGGTACCTGACCGCGAAGTCGCCGTAGTCGACGACCCAGACCTCCGGCGCGGCGGCTCTTGGCGATCTCTGGGTTGTGGTGCAGGACGCGCAGCACGATCTCCTTTACGCGGTTCGGCGGCGCGTCGTAGGAGACGCCGACGAACAAATCGTCGCCGACGGCCGTGCCGCGATAGTTGGTGATCACCTCGCGGGCGAGTACGGCGTTCGGCACCTCGAGGAGCTCGAGCGCGCGCGTGACCAGCCGAGTGGAGCGCCAGCCGATGCCTTGCACCCGGCCGAGGTGCGTTTGGAAGCGCACCCAGTCACCCGGCTCGAACGGCTTCTGCATCTGCAGAGAGAGGCCGCTGAAGACGTTGCCGAGCGTCTCCTGCAGCGCGAGGCCGACGACCGCGGTCACCAGCGCGGAAGTGGCGAGCAACGGCGTGACGTTGACGCCGAGCTCGAAGCGCGCGACGACAAGGATCACCACGCCGTAGACGAACAGCGTCGCCAGGTCGCGGAAGATCGTCGAGAAGTCGCCCTGCCGCCGCCGCGCGGCCAGGTCCGCGGTGATCGCCAGCGCGCGCACGAGGCCGAACAGGAACGCGAGCAGCGCAACCGCGCGCAGCGTGATGGCGAGCTTCCCAGTCGCCGGCAGCCACGGAATCACTGCTTCGACGGCGAAGGAGACGGCGAAGAACGTGATCGCGCCGCCGAACCGCCGGCGCTCGGGATGACGATGCACCAGGATCCAGAGGATGCCGGACAATCCGAGCAGCCCCAGGTCGAGCAGCGTACGCCCCAGGGTGTTGACGCCGCCGACCTCGAAGAGGATCTCGAGAAGGGGACCCGGAGTTCATGCCGGCGCCGCTGCGCGCGAAGATCAGCGCTCTACGAGCGCGATCGGTACCCCATGGGTGTGGCGGGGATCGAGCGACCCCACCAGCCGTCCGTCGGGGCGAGGCCCGAGGCTCACCTCGATTCCGCGGGCCTCGAGCTCGGCGCGGGCGAGCTCGAGGTCGTTGACCTCGAGCTCGAGCCGGTACAGCCCGGCGCCGCGCTCGCCAAGAGCGCGGGCGAGCGGCCCGCCCGCTGCCGTCGGCGCGGTCATCTCGATCTCGGCGGTGCCGATGGCGAGAAACTCGCTGCGCGTTTCGGCCGCCCCGTCCTGGGTGGATCGGGTGATCGGAAAGCCGAAGCTCGTGCGGAACGCGTCAACCGCCGCATCCACGTCGGGCGTAGCGACGGTCAGGGTCTTCAGAATCAGTCACGCGGAACACCGTTTGCGTCGCTATCTCAGCCCCCACCGGGGGTCAAGCTCGTCTGCGCCCGTCGGCCCGGGAATCGTCTGGTGGGCTCGCCCAGATCGAAACGGCCGATGCCGGGGAGCATCAGACCAGAGAACAGGGCGCTCGGCGCGCCGATCGCGTCGGAGGTGTCGCGGCACCGTCCGCTCGTGCTGATGGGGCTCGATCGATTCGAAGATCGCGCGGGATACTCCGCTTGCGGGCTAGAACCTGCCCTTGTAAGGCGGCGGGCGGAGAGAGAGTGAAGGAACGAAGCGCGAGCAGCGAACCGCGAGAGATCGCCGGCTACCCCGCCGAGATCATTGACTTCGTGCACCGCGAATTCCGCGTGCGTCTCTTTCAGGTCGCGCGGCTCGAGGAGCTCGTCGACCGCGAGGCGCTGCTCCGCGAGGACGCGCCGCCCGAGCCTCCCTACTGGGCCCATCTATGGATCGGCGCCCGTGCGCTCGCTCGCTTTCTGATCGAGTCGGGGGATCTGGCGGGCCGACGCGTCCTCGACCTCGGATGCGGCCTCGGCCTGCCCGGTCTGGTCGCGGCCCAGCTCGGGGCCGAGGTCTGGCTCGCCGACCGAGAGCCCGCCGCGCTCGAGTTCGCCGCGGCAAGTGCTCGGCAAAACGGTCTCGAGCACGCTCACGTCATCGAGATCGACTTCACTCGCGCGGCGCTCGACGGCTCATTCGACGTCATTCTCGGCGCCGAAGTAGTCTACGACCCGTCGAGCTACTCGCCGCTCTGTGAGTTCCTAGAGCGGCATCTGCACGCCGACGGCGTGATCCACCTGACCGACGCTTTTCGTTCCGACGCCGAGCGCTTCTTCACCGAGCTGTGCCGGCGCGGCTTTCGGGGCGAGCGCCGTCCCCGGAGCGAGTTCGAGGACGGGAGGCCGCAGGGGCTCTTTCTCTGGACGTTTCGCCGCTCTGGATAAACCCGCTGGATTCGCATACCTCTTCCCCCGATCGCGTGGCACGGCCCCTCCACATCGCGCAGATCGTCGCGGCGCTGGCGTCGGCGTCGGCGTTCGGCGCCTGCAGCGGAACCTTGTCCGGGGTGTCGCCCGGGGCGGAACAGGGCGTTGCGCGGGCAGCGCCACAGCGGCCGTTACCGCCGACCGTCGATGACTCTTCCGCTCCGCCGCAGAACATGCCGCCCCCCACTACCCCGCCGATGCTGGACGTGCGCGATCAACAGATCGACATCCTCGCCGGCGCCGTGAGCGCGCTCCGCGAGGAGATCGCGCGAAGCTATGAGCACTCGCAACAGCTCGCACAAGAGACCGAACGACTCCGCGCCCTCGTGGCATCGCTGCGTCGTGAGCTCGACAGGCGGCGCGGTGAGAGCAAGGCGCTGCGCAATCACGTGCGTACCCTGGAGAAAATGCTGAGCGAGATCGTCACGCCTGCCCCAGAGGCGCAGTCGCCGCCGGCCGCGGAACCCACGGAGTCGACGGCCGGAGCGGGGTCGGCGGACCAGAACGCGGCACGCGAGTCGCGGCGACGCTTCTCGGTCCCGAGCACTGCGCCACCACCCATCGCGCCGCCGACCACCGACCACGACGCGGCGGCTGACCCGGGACCACCGGAGTCGCCAACGGCGAACCCGGCCCAGGCGCAGCCCCTAGGCCACGAAGGCGACGAGACGCTACCTCCGGAAGCGGAGAGCGAGTAGCTTCAGCGAGCGATCTTCGCGGCCTTCGCCGCGGGGAAGATCCTGCCCTCGCCGTGCTCGAGCAGCGCCAGACGGTTCCCCAGCCCAGCCTCGGCGGCCAACTGGCGGATCCAACGCGGCGGCTCGTCCGGCGGCTCGTACGACAGCGCGAACGTGCCCCAGTGGATCGGCACCAGGAAGCTGGCGCGCAGATCGAGGAACGCTTGAAACGCGTCCTCGGGATTCATGTGCACGCGCCGGAAGGAGGCCGGACGATAGGCGCCGATCGGCAAGATGGCCACGTCGATCGAGAAGCGCCGCCCGTAGTCACGAAAAAGCGGCGTGTAGGCGGTATCACCGGGAAAGAACACCGTGCCGGACGAGCCCTCGACCAAGAATCCCCCGTAGCCTCGCCGGTCCGGGAGCAACCCGCGCGTTCCCCAGTGATTCACGGCCAGCGCCGTGATGCGCACGCCCTTGTGCTCGAATCGCTCCTCCCACCCCAACTCGACGATGCGCGCATAGCCGGAGCGAGAGATCAGGTCGCCTAGGTTCTGCGCGACCACGGCCACGGTGTCCCGCTTCGGCAGCCCGCGGTGCGTGGCCACGTCGAGGTGGTCGTGGTGGCCATGCGAGACCAGCACCACGTCGAGGTCCGGCAGCCCGCCCCGTGGCAGGCCGGGCGCCACCAGTCGTTTGACGACGAACAACCGTTCGGAGAGCACAGGATCGGTGAGGATCGTGATCCCGTCGATCTCGATCAGCACCGTGGCGTGGCCGATGAACGTGACGCCGATCTCGCCGGCGCCGACTCGCAAGCGCGGCTGCGGCTGCGGATCTCTCGTGGCACCGAAGCTCGATCGCGCGAGGTGCAGGACATAGCGCGCCACGCTGAAGTCCGCGTCGACCCCGGGACTCTGCGTGAGCCAACGGCGCGTCTTGGGTGAAGACCTGGGCACGCTCAACGCGTAAGGATCAGGAAGCGTCTTTTCAGCTCGACGACCTGATCCTGGATCGACGGCGAGGTGCGGTTGGTCATCAGCGTCTGGAACACATCGAGATCGCCGGCTTCACCGTGACGTTCGACGATCTCGCGCACGGCATCGACGATCTCTCGGATCAGCCGCGGGATCTCGCTCTGCGGAATCACCAAGTCGCCTCGGCTGAGCGTTCCGCTCCAATTCGACGTGTACGGTCGAAGGACGTTTAGGATCCGCTCCGTGATGGCTTTATCGGAGGACATCGGCGCGGGCTCTCTCAGCTCGCGCCGGATCGTAACCCAGGGGTCGGGCGCTTTCAATGAATCGTTCGAGGTTCGCCGATGATGTCCCGTCGTTGACCCGCTCGCGGGGCTTCCCTATGAACGGGGATTGGCCATGTCGGATTCCGCGCTTCCCTTTCGCCCTCGGCTGCTCACGCCGGTGGACCGCGCGCTGGCGAGTATCGAGACGCAGACGTCTAAGGGGCGCCGGCGTCTCAATCGGCGGTCGCTCGAGCACGCCTTCTTCGTCGCCGCGGGCGCCGTGCTGGCGGCGTTCTCCCTCCTCGTCGCGCTCGCCTTTCGACTGCCGGCGCCGGGCTTCGCGGTGGCCACCTGGCTGCTCCTCGCCGCCGTCGTCATCGTCGCTCTGTCTTGTGCGCGCCGCTTCCACCTCGCCTGGGTACCGAGCGCTCGCGCTGCGGTGGTCATCGACCATCGAGCCGGCCTGGCGGACCGCTTGGCGACGCTCGCCGCGGCGGGAGCGGGAGAGCGGCGCTCTCGGCTCTGGACCTACCTCCTCCACGAAAACCTTCGGCTGCTGCCGACCTGGGAGCCGCGGCATCTCGTACCGCGCCTCACGCCGAGAAGCGTATGGTTCTTCGCCTTTGCGCTGCTCTTGGCGGTGCTCTCAGCCAGCCGAATTCCGCCGCCAGGCTCACCCGCACGCGCAGCGGCGGGCCACCCTCGCGCCGAGCTCGATCAGCCGCCCTCGTCGGCTGACGACGAGGGCTCGCAGACTGGCGCGACGGGCGGCGGCGCTGGTTCGTCGACGTTCTGGACGGACCTGCCCCAAGTGCTGCAGCGGGCGATTCTGGGATCCGGCTCCTCGCAACGGTTCGCGGCAAGGATTCCCGAGCGCCCGTTGCCGCTCGATCGCGACCAGCGCGCACCGGCCACCATCGGCCGGCGGATGGAGAGCGGCGGTCCGTCGCGTTCGGCTCCTGCCAGCCCCGAGGTCATGAGCTCGGCCGGCCTGAGCAAGGAGGGGCGCGGCGCCCTTCCGGCGCCGAATTCGAGCCGGCAGGGCGAGAGCGCCGCCCAGTCGAACTACCGGCCGGCACGAGGGGATCGCCCAAAGGCTCTGGCGGCGGTGCCCGGCCTGTTGCGTTCCCCGCAGTCGAAGTCGCAGCCGGAACACCCCACGGGAACCTCCGGCGGCGGTGGCTCGGGTGCCGGAGGTGGCGGCGACAAGGACGGCCTGTTCGGCGAGCGAAACACCCCCGCCAAGGCGTCGGGCTCCTTCGCGCTCGATCTCGATGCGCAACGCGGCAGCCGGCCCGACGAAGACGGCGAGAAAGCCGATCCAGCGTTTCGTCCGCCAGTCGCTCTCTCCAAAGACCCGCGTCTCGACGACGCCGTGCGACGAGCGCAGATCCCCGCGGAGTACGAGAAGATCGTACAACGCATCTTCAACCGTTCCGCGGACGCGGGGGATCGGCCCTGACCGGCCGTTCGCGCGCAGAGAGGGCAGGCGGGTGGACGTCGGGGAAAAACTGATCGTCGAGTTCCGCGAAGCGTTCCAGAAGATCCTCGAGCAGGTCTCGCGGGTAATCATCGGACATCAGGAGGTCCTCGAGCAAATCCTCGTAGCGTTCTTCGCCGGCGGCCACGTGCTGATCGAAGGGGTGCCGGGGACGGGCAAGACGTTGATCGTCCGCTCGCTCGGCGAAGCGCTCAACCTGAGCTTCAATCGCATCCAGTTCACCGTCGACCTGATGCCCGCCGACGTCACCGGCACGCGAATCATCTTCGACCGCGAAGACGGTCGGCGCGAGCTGGTGTTCGTCGAAGGACCGCTCTTCAGTAACGTGCTGCTCGCCGACGAGATCAACCGGGCGACCCCAAAAACGCAATCGGCACTGCTCGAAGCCATGGCCGAGCTCCAGGTGACGGTCGCCGGGACCACCTACCGCTTGCGTCCCCCGTTCTTCCTGCTCGCCACGCTGAACCCGATCGAGATGGAAGGCACGTACCCTCTTCCCGAAGCGCAACTCGATCGGTTCTTCTTCAAGGTGCACCTCCCTTATCCCGGCCATGCGGAGATGCGGCGCATCCTCAGTGCCACCACGGGCGCGACGCTGGCGAAGGTCGATCCGGTGTTCTCGCGCGAGGAGTCCTCCACCCGCCTGGAGAGCTTGAAGCGGCTGGTCCGGGAGGTCCTGGTCGCGCCCCACGTCGAAGACTATGCGGCAGCGGTCGTGCGCGCGACTCACCCCGACGATTCTTCGCTCGTTCAAGACCCGGGGTTACCGGGCCTCGTCAAGGACGAGTTCGTAAACAAGTACGTGAGCTTCGGCTCGAGCCCGCGCGGGGGTCAGGCGCTGATCCTGGCTGCCAAGGTGTATGCCCTGCTCGCCGGGCGAGCGAACATTTCCACTCAGGACGTGGACCGCGCCGCCGTGCCCGCACTGAACCACCGCCTGGTACTCAACTTCGCGGCTGAGGCCGAAGGCGTGAACCCGCGCGTCGTGGTTCAGCGAGCCCTGAGATCGGTTCACAAGCTCCGCCGTTAGCGCCGTCCGGCGTCAAGCGCGCTCCACGAGGCACACGTCGAAGTGTCGCCGCATCGGCCTTTTCGGCAGCATCGAAGCGTGAGACCCCTCATAGCCGCCCGTCGCAGGCTGGTCCGCGAGATCACGCGGGTGCTCCCGGCCGAACTGGAGATCATCGCCGTATCGCCGCGAGAAGGGCTTGCCCGTTCTTTCGAAATCTCCTAACGATACGGCCTCACGGCGCGCCACGCGATCTGACCGGCGCACCCTCATGATGCAATCGAAAGAGCTCCCTTGGGCGGTAGTACTGCTCTGCTTCGTGCTGGTCCTCTACTTCTGGGGACTCGGGCGCACGCCCTTCTACACCAAGGGAGAGCCGCGCGAGGCCGTGCAGGTCTGGGAGGAGGTCCACCGCGGCGAATGGGTACTGCCGATGCGCAACGGGCACGACCTCCCCTCCAAGCCCCCGCTCTTTCACTGGCTCGGCGGCCTGACCTCGCTCGCCCTCGGCGAAGTGAGCGAGTTCTCCGTGCGGTTCCCCTCGGCGGTGCTGGCCACGCTGTCGGTGCTGCTGGTCTTCTGGCTGGGTGCTCGCAAGTGGGGCATCCGCTCGGGAGTGTTTGCCGGGTTCATCCTGGCCACCAACTTCGAGTGGATGCGGTCCGCGACCACAGCGCGGGTCGACATGACGCTCACTGCGTTCCTGATCGGAGCGTTCGTGGCGCTCGACCGACTAGTGACGGCGCCGGCGCCCACGCCGGCTGCGCTTCTCGGATTTTACCTCTCGATCGCGCTGGCGACGCTCGGCAAGGGGCCGGTCGGCTTCCTGCTGCCCACTCTCGTCGCCGTGGCCTATCTGGCGCTGCGCGGCGATCTCGCGCGGCTCGGTCGAATGCGCGCGCTGCAGGGCGGTGTGGCGGCCCTGGCGCTGGCGGGCTCCTGGTATCTGGCGGCGATCGTCGAAGGCGGTTGGGCGTTCGTCTACAAGCAGCTCTGGGTCGAGAACTTCGGTCGCTTCCTGGCCGCCGAGGCCACGGGAGCGGGCCACGAGCATCCCTTCTACTACATGATCGGTGGCTTCTTCACTGGCTTTGCCCCGTGGAGCTTCTTCATGATCCCCCTCGGGATCTACCTCTATGCGAACCGCCACCGGCTCGAGGCCCTCGGCTATCTCTATCCGGTCGTCTGGTTCACGGTCGTGTTCGTCTTCTACTCGATCTCGGCGAGCAAACGCACCGTGTACTTGTTGCCGATCTACCCCGCCGCGGCGTTGCTGCTCGGCGACTGGTGGCGGCGAATCACCGAAGATCCCGGCGTCGTCTCGCCACTGCTGACGCGTGTTCTGAAACTCGTCTCGGTCGCGATGGCAGTCGTGATCGTAGCCGTGATTCTGCTACTGCTGGCTGCTGGGTTCGGCGCGGAGCCGTTTGCCTGGCTTCGCTCGCTGCTCCATCCCAAGGATCAGGCGAACCTCCCGCTTCTCGAGAGCTTGCTGCGCACTCGCTTCGCGAGCTTCGCACTGTTCGCTGCCGCGCTCGTACCGATGATGGCGGTCTTCCTCGTCAGCTTGCGCCAGAAGAACTGGTCGCTGCTGTTCGCCGCCCTGGTTGCGTTCGTGGCCAGCGGCGAGGCGGTGATCGACGAGGTCTTCCGCCCCGCGCTCGCTGAGCAACGCTCGTTCAAGCCGTTCATGGAAAGCGTTCGCGGCGTGGTTGCCGAAGGAGACGACCTTTCCTTCTATCACGCGTTCGACTACGGAGCGGTGTTCTATGGGCGCCGCCACATTCGCCCGCTTCACGAGGGGTTCGGCGATCCGCCGAGCGCCGACAAGCGCTCGTACCTGCTGATGTGGAAGAGCGATTGGGAGAACCTTCCGCTAGAGTCGAAGAGCCGCCTGCAACATCTCTTGACCAGCAACGGTACTGGGCCCAAGGGAGAAGACCCGCTGGTCTTCGTGCTCGTCAAGCCACCGAACGACGCCGCCACCGTGGCGAAGCCCGGTCAGAAGGGATAGTCGAGTCCGGTGAAGACGGCGGGCCCGTCCGAGCCGTAGCCGACGTCGACGAAGCCGACCACCTGGGGCCGTACCACTCCACGGAACCCGACGCCGCCGACGAAGTGCAACGAGTCGAACGGTACCGTCCGAGTGGAAGAGAAGACCTCGCCCGCATCCAGGAACGGCGCCACCTCGAGCTCCGTCATGACGTCGAAGAGCTGGCGGCGGAACGCGCGCGTGCGCAGCTCCACGGAGCTGAAGAATCGGTTCGAGTCCACGAATCGACCGTCGCCGAAGCCGCGCAGGCTCTTGACGCCGCCGATCGCGCTGCGTTCGTAGAACGGCGCCTGGCTGGCGTCGGGCAAATAATCGAGCACCGAATGGATCGCGAGCACGAAGCGCTCTCGGAAGGGAATGAAGCGGCGGAGCTCGAAGCCGTACTTGACGAACGACTCGGAGCTGCCGAGCGCGCGATCCACGATCTCGACCCGCGCAGCGCCGAGCGTGCCCTGGCGGGTGATGGTCCGGGAATCGCGGTCGTCGTAGGCGACCGAGAACGCTTGTCCGTTCACGGTGGACCCTTCGAGCCCCTGGGTACCGGCGAACGCCTGGCCGGTGAACGGCAGGTCGGTCACGCCGCCGCGCCGGATGGAGACTTGCTCGATCCGCGTCTGCCACGCGATCTCGATGCTCTCGATCGGCCGATACCCGATGCGCAGCCGAGTAGCGAATTTCCGTTGCGTGTAGTTGGTCTCGCTGTCGTCTTTCGTCTCGTTGCCGAAGCCGAAGAAGTGCAGGCGGGAATCGCGAAAATACGTCACGTTGAACAGCACGTCCGTCGACCCCCCGAGCATGCCGTCGCGCTGGTACTCGCCGATGTAGTCCTCGTCGATCTTCTCGGACTTGCGCAGCGTCACGTAGTAACGCTGGTCGACCGTCGGGTAGCCGAACAACCGGAAAGCCGGGAACCAGCCGGTGATCTTGTTGTAGCGAACGTCGTTGGCGATGATGTGCTCCAGACGCCCGTTGCGGTCGAGCAGCAAGATCACCGGCAGAAACCCGTAGGTGTTGCCCTCGTTCGGGTCGGTGAGGATCTCGGGGAGCGGAACGACGCTCATGCCCGCGCGAGCCGGAACGGCGAGCAATGCCGCACCCAGGACGATCAGCAACGCGTGGCGGAGCATCGGCGGAATCTAACAGAGCCCGCTGGAGGTTGGGAAGCTAGCGAGTCGGGCGCGCCGCACGCATTCCGCCCGCCGCGCGGGCGAGCAGCGCGAAGAGAACGACCGCGGAAAGAAAATGGAATGACCAGAGCTGAAAGGTGGTCGAGAGGGATTTCCCAAGCAGCTCGAGGCCGGCGAGCAGGTTCAACAGGAACACGATCGCCAAACCAGTCTCGAAGCGCGCGCGCCCCTCGGTCCGCAGGCGACCGATGGCGCCACCGAGCGGGAAGATGAGGTTGGCAAAATAGTATTTCCAGGAATACGGCGAGGCGACCGTCGAATAGAGCAGGTAGAGAGACAGCTCGTCGCCGTGCGGCCCCTGTGGCTCATGCCGTGCCTCCCGGCCGAGGCGAAGGGACAGGAGAATCAGCGGGATGACGAATGCGGCATGGAGCGCGAGCGTCATCGCCTCGACCGTCGCCGCCGACAACTCGACCGCGGGAGAGCCTCCCGGATACGGGCGGAACAACCGATAGGCGAACGCGGAGATCGACTGGTTGATCTTGTTGCCCATCTCGTAATGCCCGGCTTGGTCCGCGACCACGGCGCCCCAGTCGCGAACTAGCTGCGGGTACGCGCTTCCCCACCAGAGAAGCGGTACGACCATGAGCGCGCACAGACCGAGCCCGGTCCAGACCGCGAACCGCCACTGCCGGCGCAGCACGATCTGCAGGAGCAGAACGGCCGGAACGATCTTGGTGACGATCGCCGCCGACAGCGCCAGGCCCGCCAACGGATGTCGTTCCTGTCCCGCCAAGGCATAGGCGCGCAGGACGAGCCACAGCAGCACGATGTTGACCTGGCCGTGGCCGAGGTTGTTGTCGATGAAGCGAAACGACAGGAGTAGAAGCAGCGCGTGAAAGCCGGGCGGCGCTCGGCCATCGGGAAAGACGAGCTGCTGCGTCGTTCGGAAGATCGACGCCAGCAGCACCACGTTGACCGAGAACCAGAGGATCTTGCCGGCGAGCGTCGGCAGCACCGCGAGCGGGAAGAACACGAGCGTCACGACCGGCGCGTAGAGAAAGCGATGGGGATCGCTGAGCCGATAGATCGTCTCGCCCGCCACCGCGCGCTTCGCCGCGCGATGGTACACCTGGAAGTCGCCCATGCTTCGCGTGACGTGACGCGCGCCGTAGAGCACCAGCAGCAACGCCAAAATTGCTTGCACGCGACGGCGCCGCGACAGCGCCTCGACGCGGGCAGCGATGTCGATTACGGGAATGGACAAGAGTGCCTGTCGGCGGCGAAGACCGAGGATCGGGCGAGAGGTCGCCGCGGCGCTGCTCCCTCTCGCCCACGTCGGACGATGGCTAGATCTTGGTTTGCAGGACGAAAGCGATGACCAGCGTGTAGAGCGCCAGGGCCTCCATCAATGCGAGGCCGAGGATGAAGGGCGTGAAGAGCTTGTCGGCCGAGTTCGGGTTCCGGCCGATGCTCTCCATGGCCGCCGCGGTGGCCCGGCCTTGCCCGAGGCCCACGCCGAACGCCGCGATGCCCATGCCGATACCGGCACTGAGTGCGATCAGACCCTTGGCCCCGTCGGCGACCGCCGCACCTTCCTGCGCGAACGCAGGACCGGCGATCAGGCAAAGCGCCAGGACCGCCAGCAAGGAAGTGATTGTACGCATCTGTTGTTTCCTCCTTTCTGCCGACGACGTTCCCGTCCCCCTTCTCTTTTCTCTCTCCACCACCGTTTGCGGTTCGGACGTCGGCTTCTTCGAAGCTTGCTCGTTAGCCCAGTGATGTATTGGATCTCCTGTCTTCTCGTCGAAGCGAGAAATCGCACCCCCTAGGGATCAGTGCTCGTGCGCAACCGCCGAGGCGATGTAGACCGCGCAGAGAATCGTGAACACGAACGCCTGCACCACGGACACGAAAGCGCCGAGCACGTAGAACGCCACCGGGATCAGCACCTTCGTCAGATCCGTGAAGATGCCGAGCACGAGATGGTCGGCGAACATGTTGCCGAAGAGACGAATCGCCAGCGAGACGGGTCGGAAGGCGTGGCTCAGCATCTCGACGACGATCATCAACGGAGCGAGCCAAACGACCGGCCCGATGAAGTGCTTGAGGTAGGCGATGCCGTGCTCGCGAAACCCGAAGTAGTTGTAGGCGAGGAACGAGATGATCCCGAGCCCGAAGGTGGTCGCCAAATTGTCCGTCGGCGGCGTGAAGCCGGGCAACAGACCGATCAGGTTCGCGAACAGGATGAAGGTGAAGAAGCTGGCGAGCAGCGGAACGAACTGGCGACCGTGGTGTCCCATCAACCCTGTGACCATGTCGTTCACGAACGCCGTGATGATCTCGATCGAGTCGCGCGCGCTCAAGCGCCCATCCGGGACGAGGGGGTCGGCGGCGATCGCCAATCCGCGCCGCGCTCGCCATGCCAACACGACGAGGAGAACGGCAACCAGCGTCCCCGTGACGGAGTGGTTCGGGAGCTCGCGGAGTCCTGGGATCGCCCCGATCCAGCTGAAGCCGTGTTCCATGGTTAGGTGCCTTTGACGCCTTCGAAGGTCGTCGCCGCGCTGACTCTGCTGCTCTGCGCGGCGATCAGGACGGCCGCCACGAAGCAGCTCACGCCGAGCGCGAATCCGCTCGCGTCGGCTATCAGGCGGCCGCTGAGAACGGCGGCGCTCAGCGAAAGATAGAGAACGATCTTCAAGCCGCCAAGCAGCATGGCCGCGGTTCTGCGCCGCGGCTCTAGGATCGAGCGAGCCATCATCCAAAACGTCACGAACGAGAAGCCGGCGAGCCCTCCGCCGAGCAGCGCGCCCCGCAGCGGCCAGCCGCGGAAGGCGAGCGCCAGCAAGAGCGCGCTCAACAAGCCGGCGTGCGTCAAGGCGACGCGCGGCAAGACGACGTCTTTAGCCATTTCGCCTGCTTCGCTCGATCTGTTTCAGTGCCACGACCATACGATAGAGCCCGGTACTGGTACCCAACAACGTGCAGGCGATCAAGCCCCACGGCGCCCAGCCGAACTGTCGATCGATCAGGTAGCCGATTACCGCGCCGGCGACGATCGAGCCGAGAAATTCCCAGGCGATCGCGGTGAGCTGGCCCGCGAGAACCCAAGGGTTGCGGCCCGGCGGCTCGTCGGTCATGTTCTCGAGAGCACTTCGGCGGCCGCCTCAACGGCTTCGTCGACCTGCGCCTCCGTGTGCGCAAGGGATAGAAACGCCGCTTCGAGTTGCGAGGGCGGCAGATAGACCCCGCGCTCGAGCATTCCGTGGAAGAAGCGTGCGTACGCCTTGGTGTCGGTGGCGCGAGCTTCGGAGAAATTCGTGACTTGATCGACGCCGAAGAAGAGCGTCCACATCGAGCCAGCTCGGTTCACCTTCGCGCGGATCCGCCGGTCGCGCACAATCCGGCGGAGCCCCTCTCCTAACCGTGCGCCGAGCGCTTCCAGTCGCGCATACGTCTTCGGCCCGAGCTCGCGCAACGTAGCGATGCCCGCAGCCACGGCGAGCGGGTTCCCCGAAAGCGTTCCCGCCTGATACGCCCCACCCAAAGGGGAAAGCACGTCCATGACCTCCGCACGGCCGCCGAAGGCGCCGACGGGGAGCCCGCCGCCGAGGATCTTGCCGAGACAGGTCAAATCCGCGGCAATGCCGGTAAGCTCCTGCACGCCGCCCTTGGCCAGACGAAATCCGGAGATGACCTCGTCGAAGATGAGCAGAGCGCCCGCTCGGCGCGTGAGCTTACGTAGCCCCTCGAGAAATCCCGCTTTCGGCAGCACCACGCCCATGTTGCCGACCACTGGCTCGACGATGACCGCCGCGATCTCGCGCCCGTTCGCGCGCAGCAACGCTTCGACTTGCCCTAGGTCGTTGAACTCCGCCACGCGGGTGAGTGCCGTGAACGCTTCGGGAACCCCCTCGCTGTCGGGAACGCCGAACGTAGCCGCACCGGAACCAGCGCGGACGAGCAACGAATCGACGTGCCCGTGATAGCAGCCGGCGAACTTCACGATGCCCGGCCTTCGCGTGAACGCGCGCGCGACGCGGATTGCCGACATCGTCGCCTCGGTCCCGGAGCTCACCAACCGGACTTTCTCGATCGATGGGAACGTGGAGACAATCTCGCGCGCGAGCTCGACTTCTCCTGCGGTCGGAGCACCGAACGAGACGCCGCGGCTCGCCGCCTCCTGCACGGCGCGCAGCGTCGCCGGATGCGCGTGCCCGAAGATCAGCGGTCCCCACGAGCAGACGAAGTCGAGATACGTCCGGCCGTCGACGTCCGTGACCTTCGCTCCCAGCCCGCGGGATAGGAAACGCGGGGTGCCGCCGACGCTCTTCCACGCGCGCACGGGGCTGTTCACACCTCCGGGGATCACGCGGCGCGCTTCGGCAAAGAGCTTGTCGGATCGCTTCATGGCAGGGTGGCGTTCTGCCACATCGGCGGCAAGACACCAATCCCGCACGGCAACGCGCGCTGCCCCGACCACGAAGTGAAATCTTTCTTGAAATGCTCGGTCGAACGGTCTACACGGTTCCTCTTCGTGTCGGCCGCTCGCGGGGAAATCGTTTTGCCGTAGGTCGGCCGGAGGTGGTGGTGGCGTGGTCAAGGGCATTGCTTTCCGATGCGGTCTGCCGACGGACTTTGAGCTCCAGCGGAAGGCGCGCTCACCCTCAATTGTGGATTGTTTTGTGGACGAGAGCGTCAAGCTCTCGTCTCAAGGGAGGTTTTCGTCTTATCCACTGTTGTGGATAAGTATTCGAGAAGTCCTGCTCGTCGGATCATCTGCCGCGGGAGATTAGGAAATGGAAGCGACCTGGTCGCGGGTCACGGAGATCCTGCGAGAGAAGATCGGCGGTCAGAACTTCGATACCTGGTTTCGTCCCGCGCTCTTGCTCGGCGTACATGAGTCACGCGCGCTCCTGCAACTTCCCAACAAATTCTTCATCGACTGGATCAGCGATCACTACCAGCCGGCGCTCGTCGAGAGCCTGCGTCAGGTGTTGGGTTCCGAGCTGACCGGCGTCACGTTGCGCGTCAACCCGAATCCGCAGGGCGAGCTGTTTCCTCCCGCGCCGCGCAACAGCGAGTCCCCCGGCGGCGAAAGCCCCAAGCGCGGTACACGCCGCGGAGGGTTGGTGTCGCGTTATACGTTCGCGAATTTTGTCGTCGGGGCCAGCAACAAGTTTGCGCACGCGGCGGCCGAGTCCGTGGCGAACAAGCCCGGTGATCACTACAACCCGCTGTTCATCTACGGCGGCGTGGGTCTCGGGAAGACCCACTTGATCAACGCCATCGGACACCAGGTGTTCGAGCGCTCGTCGACCGCGAAGGTCGGCTATTTTTCCGCCGAGTCCTTCATGAACGAGCTGATCACGGCGATTCGCGAGAAGCGGATGGATGATTTCAAGAATCGCTTTCGCAAGCTCGACGTGCTGATCCTCGACGACGTTCAGTTCCTCGCCGGCCGAGAGCAGACGCAGGTGGAGTTTTTCCACACGTTCAACACGCTCCATCAGAGCCACCGGCAGATCGTGCTCTCCTCGGATAAGTTTCCGAAGGACATTCCTCAGCTCGAGGAGAGGCTGCGGAATCGTTTCGAGTGGGGTCTGATTGCCGATATCCAGGCACCCGACATCGAGACGCGTGTGGCAATTCTGCTCAAGAAGGCCGAGGTCGAAGGTCTGCCGCTCAGCCACGACGTCGCTTTGTTTTTAGCATCGAAGTTCGAAGCCAACATTCGCGAGCTCGAGGGCTCGCTCACCCGCCTCGGCGCTCTCTCCTCGTTCTTAAAGCGGCCGATCACGGTCGAATTTGCCCGCGAGGTCCTCAAGGATCTCGTGAAAGATCGAAGCTCCCAGGTCACCGTGGAGAGCGTCCAGCAGGTGATTTCCGCCCAGTTCGCGGTCAAGCTCGCCGACCTCAAGTCGCCCAAACGCACGCGCAGCCTCGCTTTCGCTCGCCAGGTGGCAATGTATCTCTCCCGCAAGCTCGTGGGCGCGTCGTTACCGAACATCGGAGAAAAGTTCGGCAATCGCGATCACTCGACGGTCTTTCACGCCGTTCGAGTCATTGAGAGACGCCGCGAGGAGGATCCCGGCTTTCATGCCACCCTGGCGAACCTCGAGCAGCTCATCGCGAGCCAGTCGAAGCTGTGAATTCACTGTGGGTAGACCCGTGGATCCGGTGCGGTCGCGGCAGCCTACCCCAACGTCTTGAGTTTCCCGAGACCCTTTGACACTTTCTTGTCCACAGCCCGTCCGAACCAATTCCTTTGTTTGGACGGTGAGATAGGGTGGCCGTCCCAAAATTCACAGCCCCAACTACTATGAATCTTTTTCTTTCTTCTTCGTAAGAGAATAATAGTCTTCTATAGGAAATAGAGGGCGTTGAATGGAATTTGAGATCGACCGTGGCGAGTTCATCGAGGGCCTGAGACTGACGCAGGGAGTCGTCGAGCGGCGGAACACGCTCCCGATTCTTTCCAACGTGTTGATCGACCCCGCCGAAGACGGCGTGTCGATCCTCGCCACCGATCTCGACGTCGGCATCCGTCGCTCCTGCACCGCGAAAGTCAAAGGTTCTGGGGCGATGACCGTCAACGCGCGGAAGCTCTTCGAAGTCGTCAAAGAAGTTCCGGGTGAAACCATTCGGCTGCGCGGTCTCGACAACCATCGCGTCGAGGTCGTCAGTGGCAAGGCGCGGCTCAACCTCGTCGGCCTCGATCCCAAGGAGTTTCCGAGCATCCCGGGCCTCAGCGCCAAACCGGGCAAGGGGGCGAGCGAGCTCAGCGCCAAGGCTTCGTTGCTCGGGGCAATGATCGAGAGCACCTTGTTCGCGGTTTCGTTCGACGAAACGCGACTCAACTTAAGCGGCGTGTTCGTGGAAAACCAGCAAGGAGCGTTGCGGATGGTCGCCACGGACGGCCACCGGCTGGCGATGATTGATCGCAAGGTCGACGGCCAAGTTCCCGACAAGGGAGTCATCCTTCCGCGCAAGGGGCTGATGGAGGCCAAGAAGCTCCTCGAGGCGAAGGAGGGTGACGATGACCTGGTCAAGCTCACCGTCGATGGATCGATTGCCAAGATCGCTCGCGGCCGGGCCGAGCTCTTTATGCGTCTCATCGAGGGGGAGTTTCCGGACTACCGACAGGTGATCCCGAAGCACAGCAAGGTGACGCTGAGCCTGGCACGTTCGGACTTCCTTCATGCCCTGGGCTGCGTTTCCGTCTTGTCGACGGAGCGAGCCAAGGGGATTCGGGTGCGTGTGAAGCCCGGGGTTTTGGAGGTCCAGGCAAACAATCCAGACGTCGGAGACGGCGCTTATGAGACCGAGGTCTCGTACACGGGCGAAGAGCTGTCGATCGGGTTCAACGGCCGGTACCTGATCGACGCGCTGATGGCCATGCGCGACGGAGAACGAGTGGAGTTCATGGTAACCGACGACGTCAGCCCGGGCGTTCTGCGTCTCGAAGGGGACGACAGCTATTGCTACGTCGTGATGCCGATGCGCCTCTGAGCCCAACGGTCAGCTCGCCTCAGGCGAGGGATTTAACGCAGCCCATCACCCCGCTTCGTCGGCCCCAGTCGGGATGCTTTTGTAGGACAAATAAAATAACATTTTATACAACCCACAAACCTTTACTAGAAGCAGCTTTCCACGTAGATTCCGAAAGGGAGAGAGGAGCTGTTTCTCCCCCTTGAACAAAACTGTTTTTGTGGAGGTTTGTGGACCATCAGAATAGCCAGGTGACCACCGAGTACGGCGCCGAGTCCATACGGGTCCTCGAAGGTCTCGAGGCGGTGCGGAAGCGCCCCGGGATGTACATCGGAGACACCTCCGAGCGTGGGCTGCACCACCTGGTCTTCGAGGTGGTGGACAACTCCGTGGATGAGGCGCTTGCCGGCTTCTGCGACACCATTTCGGTGACGATTCACGTGGAGGGCAGCGTTACCGTCGAAGACAACGGCCGCGGCATCCCCACGGAGATTCATGCGGGCGAAGGCGTCTCCGCGACCGAGGTCGCGCTCACCAAGCTGCATGCCGGGGGCAAGTTCGACAAGGGGGCGTACAAAGTTTCCGGCGGTCTGCACGGCGTCGGCGTCTCCGTGGTGAACGCCCTCTCGGAATTTCTCGAAGTCGAGATCCGTCGCGAACAGAAGGTCTTCTCTCAGCGTTATCGGCGCGGAGTCCCGGAGGCGCCGCTTCGCGAGATCGGGCACACCGAGCTGCGCGGTACCAAGGTCACCTTCAAGCCCGATCCAGAGGTTTTCGAGACCGTCGATTTCAGCTTCGAGATTCTCTCCCAGCGTCTGCGCGAGCTCGCGTTCCTCAACAAGGGGCTGCGCATCGCGATCTCCGACGAGCGCGAGAGTCGAAGCCACGAGTTCTTCTTCGAAGGCGGGATCGTCTCGTTCGTGGAGCACCTGAATCGCGCCAAGACGCCGATCCATCCCAACGTCATCTACCTGACGGGAGAACGAGAGGGCGTGGCGGTCGAGATCGCCATGCAGTGGAACGAGGGATACACCGAGTCGATCTTCTCCTTCGCGAACAACATCGGAACGGCCGAGGGCGGCACGCATCTGATCGGCTTCAAGTCGGCGCTCACTCGCTCGCTCAACAGCTTCGCGCTGACGAGCTCGCTCATCAAGAAGGACGCGGAGAGCCTGCAGGGCGAGGACGTCCGAGAGGGGCTGACCGCAATCATCAGCGTCAAGATTCCCGAGCCGCAGTTCGAAGGCCAGACGAAGACCAAGCTCGGAAACAGCGAGGTCAAAGGGCTCGTCGAAGCGGCGGTCAACGACAGGCTCACCGCGTATATCGAGAAGCATCCCGCCGAGGCGAAGCGCATCGTTCTCAAGGGGATGGAAGCCGCGCGCGTGCGCGAGGCGACCCGCAAGGCGAAGGATCTGGCGCGGCGCAAGGGCGCGCTCGATTCCGGAAACCTTCCCGGCAAGCTCGCCGACTGCCAGGAGCGTGACCCAGCGAATGCCGAAATCTTCATCGTCGAGGGGGACTCGGCCGGCGGGTCGGCCAAACAAGGCCGCGACCGGAAGTACCAGGCCATTCTTCCGCTGCGTGGGAAGATCCTCAACGTCGAGAAGGCGCGCTTCGACAAGATGCTTTCATCCCAGGAAATCCGCCTGCTCATCGTCGCGCTCGGCGTAGGCATCGGCAACGAGGAGCGCGACCTCTCGAAGTTGCGCTATCACCGGATCATCATCATGACGGATGCCGACGTGGACGGTTCGCACATCCGCACGCTGTTGCTGACGTTCTTCTATCGGCAGTACCGCGAGCTCATCGAGGGCGGGCACCTCTACATCGCTCTCCCGCCACTCTACCAGGTGAAGCGGCAAAAGAAGGAGCGCTACCTCAAGGACGACGGCGCCCTCGAGACCTTCTTGATCGAGCTCAGCACCGAGCATTGGGAGCTGAGCTCGGCCGACGACAAGGTGCTCCACGGGGAAGCCCTGCGCGAGCTCGTTCGTCACGTAAATCGCTTCGAGCGCATTCTCACGGCGGTCGAACGCAAGCGGAAAAACCGCCAGCTCGTCGAAGCCGTCGCGTGGACGGAAGCCTTTCAGCCGCAGACGCTTCGTTCCGAAACCGAGCTCGATCTGGTGCTCGGCGAGGTCAATCGCAGGCTCGGAGAGATGAAAGCGGAGAAGCTTGCGTACGAGCTGAATCCGGATCCCGAGCACGGCGGCTACCAGGTGATCGCCACGGCCGCCGCCAACGGCAGCGGCGTGCGGACGGTGGTGGACGCCGAGTTCCTGCAATCGCCCGAGTTCGAGGAATTACGGCGCTTGGCAAGAGGGCTTGGCCAGGCGGGAACGCCGCCGTTTCGCTTGCGCTCGGGCGACCGCGAAGAAGAGGCGGGACGGCTGGCCGAGGCCGTCGCTAAGCTGATGGACCATTCCCGCCAGGGCCTCGAGATCAAGCGGTTCAAGGGGCTCGGCGAGATGAATCCCGAGCAACTCTGGAAGACCACGATGGACCCCAAGGTCCGGGTATTGCTGCAGGTGAGGATCGAGGACGCCTACGAAGCCGACGAGATCTTCTCGACGCTGATGGGCGACGAAGTCGAGCCGCGTCGGCGGTTCATCGAGGAAAACGCGCTCAACGTCCGCAACCTCGACATCTGAACGCCCGAGCCCGCTTCGCCCACGCTAAGGAACTCACCCGATGGACGAGATCAAGCAGCCTCGCTCGACGATCACGATCGAAGACGAGATGCGGGAGTCGTTCCTCAGCTACGCGATGTCGGTCATCATCGCGCGCGCTCTGCCGGACGCTCGCGACGGCCTGAAGCCGGTGCACCGCCGAGTGCTGTACGGCATGTACGACCTCGGTAACGACTGGAACCGAGCGTACAAGAAATCCGCTCGCGTGGTCGGCGACGTCATGGGCCGTTTCCACCCGCACGGCGACGCCGCGATCTACGATACGATCGCGCGCATGGCGCAGGACTTCTCGCTACGCTACCCGCTGATCGACGGCCAAGGAAACTTCGGGTCGATCGACGGCGACCCCCCGGCGGCGATGCGTTACACCGAGGTGCGGATGGCGAGGATGGCCTCCGATCTCCTCGCGGATATCGAGAGGGGTACGGTCGACTTTCAGGCGAACTACGACGACACCACCACCGAGCCGGTGGTGTTGCCGTCGAGGGTTCCGAACCTGCTCGTCAACGGCGCGGCAGGCATCGCCGTCGGCATGGCCACGAACATTCCGCCGCACAATCTCGGCGAGATCGTCGATGCCACCATCGAGCTGATTCAGCGCCCCGACATCTCTGTCGACGAGCTGATCCTGCGAGTCCCGGGGCCGGACTTCCCGACCGGCGGGATCCTCTGCGGCCGCAAGGCGATTCACGAGGCCTACCACGAGGGCCGCGGAATCCTCACGGTGCGCGCGCGCGCGACGATCGAGACCGAAGCGAAGAGCGACCGGCAATCGATCATCGTCAGCGAAATTCCGTTCCAAGTGAACAAGACGCGGCTGATCGAGCGCATCGCCGAGCTGGTCAACGAGAAGACGATCGAAGGCATCTCCGACCTTCGCGACGAATCCGACCGCGACGGTATGCGGATCGTCATCGAGCTGAAGCGCGACGCCGTCGCGGAGATCGTGCTGAACCAGCTCTATCGTCACACGCCGATGCAAGATTCCTTCGGCGTCAATATGTTGGCGATCGTCGATCGGCGCCCGCGCGTGCTCAATTTGAAGGCCGCGCTGGAGGTGTTCGTCGACCACCGGCGCGAGGTCGTGCAGCGGCGAACGATCTTCGAGCTGCGAGAGGCAGAGAAACGCCTGCACGTGCTGGCGGGCCTTCGTATCGCCCTCGACCACCTCGACGCCGTCATTGCCCTCATCCGCGGAGCCACGGATCCCGCCGCCGCCAAGCAAGGCTTGATGGCGCAATTCGCGCTGAGCGAGATCCAATCTCAAGAGATCCTCAACCTGCGGCTGCAGCGACTGACGTCGCTCGAGCGCGAGAAGATCCTGCAAGAGATCACCGAGACCGAGGACCAGATCCGGCGATTTCACGAGATCCTCGCCGACGAGCGAGAGATCGACAAGATCATCATCGAGGAGCTGCGCGTCATCCGCCAGCTCTACGCCGACCCGCGGCGGACGGAGATTCAAGGAGCCGCCACCGAGTTCTCGGCCGAAGATCTCATCGCCGAGGAAGACATGGTGGTGACGATCTCGCACGAGGGGTACATCAAGCGAAATCCCGTCGCGGCGTACCGAGCCCAGCGCCGCGGGGGACGCGGTAAGATCGGCGCGGCCACGCGGGAGGAGGATTTCGTCGAGCACTTGTTCGTTGCCTCGACCCACAGCTACATCCTGTTCTTCACTTCCGCGGGGCGGGTTTATTGGCTGAAGGTCCACGAGGTGCCACTGATCGGACGGGCCGCGCGCGGCAAGCCGCTGGTGAACCTGCTGCCGCTCGGACCCGGCGAAAAAATCTCCGCCATCCTGCCGAAGCGCGAGTTTTGCGAAGGACGGTACCTCTGCTTTGCCACGCGCCGGGGGCTGATCAAGAAGACCGACGTCATGGCCTATTCGAACCCTCGGCCGTCGGGGCTGATCGCCATCGCTCTCGAGGACCGGGACGAAGTCATCGACGTTCACGAGACGGACGGACGAGGCGAGATCATCCTCTCGACGCGCCACGGCCAAGCGATCCGGTTTTCCGAGACTGCCGTGCGCCCGACGGGCCGCGATACCTACGGCGTGAAGGGCGTCACTTTGGAAGGAGATGACGCCGTGGTGGCGATGGCGATCGTCGATCCCGTCGCCAATCTGCTGGCGGTCTCGACGCTCGGCTTCGGCAAGCGAACGGAGATGGAGGAGTACCGGATCACCAACCGCGGTGGGAAAGGCATCATCACCATGCGCGTGGCCGAAAAGACGGGCCCGGTGGTCGGCGTCCTCATGGTCACCGACGAAGACCAGATCATGCTCATCACCACGGCGGGGAAGGTGATCCGGTTGCGGGTTTCCGAGGCCCGCCGCAGCGGACGTCGGCGAACGCGGTGGCAGCGTCACCAGTTGACAGACTCCCCTCCGCGTGCATCGTGAAGGAGAACGTCTCCCCGGGCGTCGTCCCGCTGGCCACAAACCGGTAGAGCGCCATTCTGATCCTCCGTCAGCTCGAAGAGTGAGAGCTGACGTAGCATACCGCAGCGATGTTCGCAACCCGCCTGCTCGAAGGTGAATCGGATGCAGTCCCCGCAGTCTCCACGCTTACATGCGCGGCATTCCTTCGGTACGTAGGCAGGCATCGTGTCCTCCTGGTGGTGCCCGCCGCTGGGGGAGGGGCGGGCACCGGTCAAGGGGTCCGGAGGTAGGCGTCGATGGAGCACCACCAGCCGGTCAGGGTGTAGCCCGAGATCTCGCCGGAGAGGCCGAACTCGTACGCGAGGTACAGGCTGTAGTCGTCCTCGGTGTCGTTCCGGCGCTGGCTCTTGATGCTGAGATCGATCGGGAAACCCCAGTTGATCTGCCATGCGACGTTGGTAGCGCGCGACAGTTGCACTATGTGCGGATTCATGGTAGTGATCGCCATCCAGTCAGCGTCTGCGTTGCTGATAGGCGTAGGCGTCGCTGCCGGAATCAGGCCTGCCACGTCGTATACCACACCGGTACGGAGAATGGAATTGCCGGGAGGGTAGACATTTTCGTCGGAGGAGAGGTAGTACAACCCGACGTTCCACCATGCCCTTAGCACAGTCTGACCCGGTTGTACAAGGATGAGCGGTACTGATCCGAAGAACCCAGAGTTGTTCGGGTTTGAAGCAGTCAACACGTACTAATGAGTTAGCCACATAAC